>JANMJD010000419.1:0-3970 GCA_031371195.1 Actinomycetes bacterium
CGCTGGCAGGTCAAGGGCGACCCGGAGAAGGGCAAGACGATCCAGGAGATCGCCATGTTGGCGCACAGCTCGCTGGAACTTCCCGATGGGGTCGAGGGACACCTCGACGGCCAGTGCGTCTACAACCCGCCGAACCTCACCTATCCGTTCGGGGCCTACATCTGCGTCACCGATGTCGACCCCGGCACCGGCGAGGTCAAGGTGCGGCGATTCATCGCCGTCGACGACTGCGGCCCGCGCATCAATCCGATGATCGTCGAGGGTCAGGTGCACGGTGGGCTGGCAGACGGTGTCGGCATGGCGCTGATGCAGGTGATCGCCTTCGACGAGGACGGCAACAACCTCGGTGGATCGTTCATGGACTACCTGCTGCCGACGTCGATGGAATGCCCTTCGTGGGAGCTCGGCGAGACCATCACCCCGTCGCCGCACCACCCGCTCGGCGTGAAGGGCGTCGGTGAATCGGCGACCGTCGGTTCGCCGCCCGCCGTCGTGAACTCGGTGCTCGACGCCATCCAGGTCCGGCACGCCGACATGCCGCTGACACCGGCTCAGGTCTGGCGTGCCCTCCAAGGCAACCCGTTCCGCACCGACATGGCGATCACGTGAGATGAGCGCGCCGATAGCTTCTCCGATATGACACACGATCTCTCGGCTCGTGCTCAGGAACTGCGACACGCGCGTGCCGCGTACGTGCACGCTCGTGTCGTCGTTGCGGAGAAGCCGACCAGCGCCAAACCCGGCGCCGAGGCGATCGTGCTGGCCGACGGGACCATCGAAGGGTTCGTCGGTGGCGCGTGTGCGGAGTCGACGGTCCGCGCCCAGGCCCTGGCCCTGCTCGACTCGGCGGAGACGCTCCTGCTGCGGATCACGCCGGAGCCGGAAGCGGCTCGGCCGGGGTCGCTGACCGTGCACAACCCATGCCTGTCGGGCGGCACCTTGGAGATCTTCCTCGAGCCGGTCATCCCGGCTCCGCTGGTCGTCGTCGCCGGTGACACGCCGATCGCCCGTGCCTTGCTGGAGCTCGTCGGCCCGCTCGGCCACGCCGGCCAGCCGTACGACGGCTCGCTGCCCAGCGACGCCGCAGCGGTGGTGATCGCATCACATGGCCGGGGCGAGGAAGGTGTGCTCGTCGACGCGTTGCAGGCCAATGTGCCGTACGTCGGATTGGTGGCCAGTCGCAAGCGGGGTGAAGCCGTGCTGGGCTCGATCGACGTCTGCGCGTCGATGAAGGCTCGGGTGCACACCCCCGCCGGGCTCGACATCGGGGCCCGCACGCCCGAGGAGGTCGCCCTGTCGATCCTGGCCGAGATCATCTCGACGCGACCGCGCCAGAGCGGGCGGCCCGTAGGTGAGGGCGCCCCGACCACGACCGAGTCGGCAATCGATCCGGTGTGCGGCATGAGCGTGGTGATGGTCGACGCCTCGTTGCACCTCGACCACGAGGAGCATCGCTACTGGTTCTGCGGCACGGGTTGCCTTCGCGCCTTCGCCGCCGATCCCCACGCCTACATCTCGTGAGCCTCGACCTCGACACCGTCGATGAGTTGCGGCGCCGGCTCGACGCGGTCGACTACCTCGCCGATCAGGGCTTGGCGACCGCGCTGTTCTGCGCGGCGCGGCTGCCGCAGCCGTTGCTGCTCGAAGGCGAGGCCGGGGTCGGCAAGACCGAGGCGGCCAAGGCGCTGGCCACGGCACTCGACACCCCGATGGTGCGGTTGCAGTGTTACGAGGGCATCGACGCTGCCGAGGCGCTGTACGAGTGGAACTACTCACGTCAGCTCCTGGGCATCCGGGCAGCTGAGGCCGCCGGCAAGCCGCTCGACAGCGACGACCTCTTCACGCAGGAGTACCTGGTTGCCCGACCGTTGCTGAAGGCGATCGAGCACCCGGGCCCGCGACCGGTCGTGCTGCTGATCGACGAGGTCGATCGATCCGACGACGAGTTCGAGGCGTTCCTGTTCGAGTTGCTGGCAGAGTCGTCGGTCACGATCCCCGAGCTCGGCACGATCACCGCGGCCTTCCCGCCGATCGTGATCCTGACGTCGAACCGCACTCGCGATCTCCACGACGCCCTGAAGCGCCGATGCCTCTATCACTGGATCGACTACCCCGACGTCACCCGGGCCACCGCAATCGTCCGCCGGCGAGTACCAGCCGCCAGCGCGGACCTGGCTGAGAACGTCGCCGGCGCGGTGGCGCGTCTGCGGACCCTCGATGTGCAGAAGCCACCCGGGATCGCCGAGGCGATCAACTGGGTCGCGGCCCTCGAGCTCCTGGGGATCGATCTGCTCGACGGGACTGCGGTCGAGCGCACCCTTGGATCGGTCATGAAGTATCGAGAGGATCTCGATCTCGTCGCCCATCGCGGCGTTCAGTGGGTGGCGACCGGCTCGGACGAGTCGCCTCCACAGGGCTAACGGGCCTCGTGGTCGACATCGCCACGGTCGCGGCAACATTCGGCGACCGGCTGCATTCGGCAGGCATACCCGTGACGCCGGAGCGATCGGGGCGGTTTGCCGCGGCGATCGACCTCACCACGCCCGCCACGTATGACGACATCTACTGGGCGGCGCGCATCACCCTGGTCAGTGGGCACGATCAGATCGAGCAGTTCGACCGCGTCTTCGGGCACGTGTTCGGCGAGCTCGCCGACCAGGCCGAAACGCGAGGCGACCCAGGCTCGCCGCAGACCAGCGGCCCGAAGCCCCAGCAACGCCCCGCCCAGAGCAGCGACAGCAGGCGCGGAGCCACGGGAGCGGGCCGATCGGGCGAGGACCGCCGCCACGGCGACGAAGAGGTCGCCGGCGAGACGTTGGCCATGACCGCCAGCAGCGACGAGTACCTCCATCAGGCCGACTACGCCGCGCTCACCCCGTTCGAGCTACTGAGCTTGCGATCACTCATGGCCCAGATGCGGCTGGCCCCGCCGAAGCGAGTACGTCGGCGCACCCGTCGGTCACCGACCGGACGACGGCTCGACATGCGGGCGACGATCCGCCGCAGCCAACGCACCGGCGGCGACCCGGTGGAGCGCGTCCGCCGGCGCGAGACCGCACGACCACGGCGACTGGTGATGCTGGCCGACGTCTCCGGTTCGATGGAGCCCTACGCCCGCGCCTACCTGCAACTGCTGCACTGCGCCACCGGCGGCGCCAACGCCGAGACGTTCGTGTTCGCCACGCGCCTGACACGCCTCACCCGGCATCTGCGGATCCGCAACCCGAACGTGGCCTTGCAGCGCGCTGCCGCCAGCGCGCCCGACTGGGCGGGTGGCACCCGACTCGGCGAGGCGTTGAAGGCGTTCAACGACGGCTGGGGCCGCCGTGGACTCGTTCGTGGCGCCGTCTTGTTGATCGTGTCCGACGGGTGGGATGCGGGCGACCCGGCGCTCGTCGGCGAGCAGATGGAACGGCTGTCGCGCCTCGCCCACCGCGTCGTCTGGGTCAACCCGCGCAAGCAGAGTCAGGGCTACCAACCGCGCGTCGCAGCCATGGCCGCGGCGTTGCCCCACGTCAACTCGTTCGTCAGCGGTCATTCCCTCGATGCGATGTACGAGGTGCTGTTGGCGATCGGGGACCTTCGTCCCAAGGCCCCGTTCGGGACCTTGGTCCCGACCTCCGCCGCCGACTAGCCCTAACTACATGCGCCCCTTGGCCGTCACGATGGCGGGCATGGCAAAAGAAGACAGGTCAGTCCTGGGTTGGTTCGCGTTCGTCGTCTCGGTCACTGCGTTGGCGCTGGCAATGTTCGGATTGCGAGATGGGTCGGCGTCCGGCGCATCGGCATCCGGTGGTGCGGCGTCCGCTGCAGCAACCGTCGAGGTGACCGTGTCGGAGTTCCGGTTCAGCCCGTTGATGATCATGCTGCCGGTCGAAGGCGG
Source organism: Actinomycetes bacterium (assembly GCA_031371195.1). Classification (GTDB taxonomy): domain Bacteria; phylum Actinomycetota; class Acidimicrobiia; order Acidimicrobiales; family Ilumatobacteraceae; genus JANMJD01. The sequence goes on from JANMJD010000419.1 coordinate 3,884, forward strand.
GACGATCAACATCAGCAACACCGGCAGTGCCGTCCACACCTTCTCGGTGCCCGAGCTCGGCCTGAAGTCCGGTGACATCAACCCGGG
>JANMJD010000476.1:0-12871 GCA_031371195.1 Actinomycetes bacterium
CCGTACTCGATGCCGTTGTGGACCATCTTGACGAAGTGTCCGGCTCCGGCCGGCCCGCAGTGGAGCCAGCCGCGCTCGGCGGTGGATGGCTCGCCGTTGCGGCCGGGTGTCCGCTCGATCGACCCCGGGCCGGGCGAGAGCGAATCGAAGATCGGGGTCATCTGATCCACGGACTCGGCATCGCCGCCGATCATCAGGCAGTAGCCGCGCTCCAACCCGAAGACTCCGCCCGAGGTTCCGACATCGAGGTAGTGGATGCCCTTGGTGGCCAGCGGCCCGGCGCGATCGACGTCGTGGTGATACCACGAGTTGCCCCCATCGATGATCGTGTCGCCCTCGCTCAGAAGCGGGGCGAGACGTTCGATCGTCGAGTCGACGAAGGCCGCCGGCACCATGATCCACAGGTGTCGAGGAGCGTCGAGCTGGGCCACCAACTCCTCCAGGGTCGTGGCCGGAACGGCGCCCTCGCCCGCCATCGCCGCCACTGCGGCAGCGTTGACGTCGTGGGCGACGCACACGTGGCCATCCTTCATGAGACGGCGCACCATGTTGGCGCCCATCCGGCCGAGGCCGATCATCCCGAGTTGCATGGTTCCATCCTGCCGGATTCTCACGTATCTTCGGCGCGTGATCGATCGACGAACCATTGACGAGACTGTCGACGGCGGCCGAGCGGCCCACCAACGATTGCTGGCCACCATTGAGGCGATGACCGACGACGACGCCCGGGCCGAATCGCTGCTGCCCGGGTGGAGCCGTGGTCATGTCCTGACCCACCTCGCCCGCAACGCCGACAGTCATGTCGGCTTGTTCGCCGCGGCAGCCACCGGCTCGGTTGCCGATCAGTATCCGGGCGGTGTCGCCGGGCGAGGCCGCGACATCGAGGCGGGGGCAGATCGTCCGATCGGGGAGTTGGTCGCCGACGTGCGTGACTCCATCGGCAGACTTGAGGCCTCCTGGGCCGCGGCGACCGACCTCGCCTGGTCGGGTCGGGCGCGTTCCACCGTCGGCGACGAGATGACGATGGCGGGTCTGCCGTTCCGGCGGTGGCGTGAAACCGAAGTCCACCACGCCGATTTCGGCCTCGCCGGTTTCACGTTCGACGACTGGTCATCCGGTTACGTACGTCGCGAACTGGACCGGGAGACCAAGTCCTGGGCCAGCCGTCGGCCGATGGGGATGACCGGTCTGCCTCCCGCTGCTCTGGCGCTCACCCCGGCTCGGCGGGTCGCCTGGTTGCTCGGCCGTTTCGAACCGGAGGGACTCGAGAAGATCACCTGGGTGTGAACATATGGTCGGTCATCGATCGGCGGCCGACGAGCACAGGATCTGGCTCGCACCGGGCGAGAGCAGCCCGTCGACGATCGCCGACACGTCGGCCTTGATCGATGAGTCGACACCGGGGTGTGAGTCGTCGAGCCAGGTCCTGACATCGCTCAGATAGCGACCCGATGAACACGACGTCCCCGTCCGGGGATCGTTCGGGTCGACGGGCGTCGTCGGCCGCGGCAGCGATGCGACCGGAACGCCGCGGCCGATGAGGTACTGCACGACGGCGGCATGCGTCATCGCCATCTCCCGGTAGTCGGTCAAGGTGGCCTCGCCGGACGTGATCATCGCCTCGGTCGGCGGCCAATAGCCCTGCTCCTGCATCCACGTCTGGAACGCCGACCAGGCGTGCTCACTCGCCACGCCCCCGACGACGCCACCGGCGGGACCGCCGACCGCCTCGCCGGCGGCTCCACCGACTGCCCCCACGACCGTCCCCGCGAGGTTCGTGAGCAGTCCGAAGTACGCCTGTTCCGCGAGTCGCCGGTCGATCTCGTGACGCTCGACCGCTTGATTGACCAACGCCTTCAACGCGCTGATGTCGTCGAACATCGCCGGAGCGAGCGGCCGACCCGACTGCAGGATGTCGTCGATCTTGGCGGCCTGCTCCGCGACGATGGCCGTCAACAGCCCGGGAACCCCGATCAGGAACGTCATCACGTTCGTCGGGGTCCGGTCCGTCGACCACGGCCATTCCCCCTGGCCGATCACCGTGAAGTTGTCGATGTACGGCGTGATCAACGCGCCGAGAAAGGTCCAGTCGAACCCCTCGTATCCAGCGCGCAGGTCGGCCTCGTGCAGATAGGTCAATGTCGGGGCGAGGACTGCGCCGGCGTCGGTCACCGCTGGGCGCCAGGCGACGGCCCCTTCGACCATCCGTTGCACGGATTGCTTGTCGTATGACATCTGGAAGATCTCGTCGAGCTTGTCTCGACAGCGCAGGAGCAACTCCCGACTCGCCTCGGGACTGGCGGCGAACCTCGGAAAGAGGATGTCGCCGGGCATCACCAGATCACCGAAGGTGGCGGCATCGAGCCAGCCGTTCCCCTCGGCAAAGGTGTCGAGGATGGGTTCGGTCAGCGCGGCGAGTTCCTGGGCGGTGACGTCCATGGCGATGACCATGAACGAGGCCGTGATCGGATCCACCCGGGTGATCACATCCATCGGTTCGGTCCAACCGCCCTCGTGATGCCGGGTGGCGAGCGCGGCGCCGATGAGACCGAGCGTCGCTGCGGCGTCGTCCATCACCGACGGGTCCCCGCCCTCGCGGCCGTCCCACCACCGCATCTTGAGTTCCTCGGTCAACTCGACGAGTCCGTCGGTGCCGAGGGTGTCGACGAATGCCCACCTCCCTTCGGCTGATGCCAGGAGCGCGCCGAGTCGATCGCGCAACCAGTACAGTTCGGAGTCGGACAGCAGCTCGTCGAGCCCGTCCCGGCTCAGGGTGATGGCGAGTTGCTGCGCCTCCAGATACGGATCGGCGACACCCCGTTCCGAGGGGGTCGTGCACGATCTGGTAGCCGCGTCCCGCCAACTGGTTCCACAGGGCAACGGTGAGGTCGCCGCGCTGCAGGGAGTCTCCGACCCGGTCGTATGCGGTCAGCGCGGTGCAGCTCGACAGGCCCTGGAGCACGGGGTACCAGTGGATCATGCGCTCGACCGATCGGCCGACCAGCGTTCGCTCGTCGGCCGCTTCGACATCGGCCAGGGAGAGATCGCCGAGTTCACCGAGAGCTGATTCCAACGCCCGACGTAGTTGAGTGATCGCTGCGGTATCGATGGCCAGGTAGCCCATCAGCGGGGACCTCCACCCGGGATGGTCGCCAGAGCAGCCACGGCTTCCAATTGGTCGGCCCGGCGCTCGAGTCGGCGTGTGGCCGCCCGTAGGCCATCGACGGCGGCGTCGAGGTTGTTCACCGACGACCGGAGGTCGGCGAGGAATCGATCGGCGGTCGGGCCGATCCACGTGTCCTGCCCGGCGCGTTGGGCAACGACGCGCAGCAGGGCGTGGTCGAGTTGTTGGGCCTTGGTACGCAGCGCGGCCGCGCGGGTACGGAGCTGCTGGGATGCGGGGGTCGCAGGCATGGACCCGATGTGTGCCGAGCCAGGCGGCGACCGGCAACGCGGTTATGACGTGGATGTATGGCTTGCTCGTGTCTCGTCCCACGGCCGCAGCCGAAGCACGATGTAGTGGTGGGGCAAACCCGTAGGGCCGTCGATGAAGCCGTCGCCGACGGTCTCGAACCCGGCGCGTTCGTAGAAGCCGAGCGCACTGTCACGAGCGCTGGCCCACACCAGCCCGGCCCCTGCCCGGCGGGCTCGGGCGACGCCGGCCCCGAGGAGTCGGGCACCGATGCCGGTGCCTTGGGCGTCGTGGTCGACGGCCATCCCGCGCAGCCGTACGGCGGGCCGCGACGGCTCGTTCGTCCATACCTCGGGCGCCCAGGTCGAGACGCCCATCAACCGGCCGTCGATGCACGCTCCGAGATGCCAAGTGTCGTCAAGATCGTCCTGCGCGTAGTGGGGGTCGGCTGACGGGGTGCCGGCTCGCAGCACCCGCAGTCGGACCTCGTGGGTCTCGGACGCAGACAACTCGACCACGTCCACCGTCGAGCCCGGTTGCGTCGGTTGTCCGCCGGCGGCGGCACTGCGATAGATCGCGTCGGCCACCCGGTGGGCGGCTACGGCAACGGCGAAGTCAGGAAACGCCGAGCCGCCCGACCTGGCCGCGGTGATGAAGGCGACATCCGGATTCGGGTCGCTGTCGAGCAGGGGGCGAGCGGCGTCGGACAGCGCTTCACCCTCGAGCGACCCGGTGGACCCATCGGAGTCGGTCCACGTCACCGGCCCCCACCAGTCGTCGCCGTCGATGGCGATCCACCGGCGTTCGCAGAACACCTCGACGCGCCGCATGCTCGGTCGGGCCAGGTTGTCGTGCCATACCGAGGTCAATGCGCCTGACGCTCCGTTGGCGAATCCGACGGTGGCGTTGACCAGGTCCTCGATGCCGGGATGACCGTGAAAGTTCGCCTGCCGGGCCGAGACGTCGGCGATCGGCGAGCAGACCAGATACATCAGCATGTCGATGTCGTGGATGCTGTGCTCCAGCAGCGTTCCGGCACCCGCCTTGGTGACGTCGGCCCGCCAATCCGAGGCGTAGTGACCCTGGGTCGGGATGAACTGGTCATCACGGAACACGACGGTCATCGCCTGCCCGGCGGCCGGATCATCGATCAGGCGCCGAGCCCATAGATAGGCCGGCGAATGGCGCAGCACCAGTCCGACCTGGTTGGTCACACCTGCCGTGGCGACGGCACGGAGCATCGCCTGAGCGTCGGCCAGGTTTGTGGCCAGCGGCTTTTCGCAGAAGATGGCCAGCCCTCGCCGAGCCGCCTCGACGACCAGGCGCGGATGCTCCGAGGTCCACGTCGCGATGTAGACCGCATCGCAGCCGTCGAGCACCTCGGTTTCCGACTGGCAGACATGGTGCCCCGACGCCGCGGCGAAGGCCTCCGCCCGGCGGGTGTCGGGGTCGTAGCAGCCGGCCCGCTCGATCTCGATCCCGCTACGTCGCAGCGATTTGGAGTGATACGCGGCGATCCAACCGGTGCCCAGGAATCCGACTCTCATGGGCGACGACCGTACCTGCACGGTTGTCGACGGCTATCGACCGGCGGTGCCGAGATTGTCGATTCGCATGATCCGGTCGGCAACGACGGCCGCTTCATCGGGATCGTGGGTGACGTGGATCGCGGTCGTTGCGGTGGCGGTCAGCAGCGCCCGGAGCGCCTCGGCCAGTCGGTCGTGCAGTGCGCGGTCGAGGCCCGTCAACGGTTCGTCGAGCAGCAGCACACGGGGGTTGGGGGCCAGGGCACGGGCCAACGCGACGCGCTTGGCCTCGCCGCCCGACAGATCGGTGACCCGGCGTTGGGCGAATCCCGCCAGGCCGACGAGCTCGAGTAATTCGACGACGCGGTGGTGGCGGTCGGACTTGGCGACCTTGGCCATCCGCAGTCCGAAGGCGATGTTGTCACCCACATCGAGGTGGGGGAAGAGCTGTTCGTCCTGGAAGACCATGCCGATGTTGCGTCGATGCGTTGCCACCGAGGTGAGGTCTTCATCGTCCCAGCTCACGGTGCCGGCCGATGGTGTGACGATGCCGGCGATCACGCGCAGCAGCGTGCTCTTGCCCGAACCGCTCGGGCCGAGCAGGGCGACGGTCTCGCCTTCGGCGACGGTCAGCGACACCTCGTCGAGCACGGTTCGGTCACTGAATGCCACGGTCACCCGGTCGACACACAGGCCCCCCGGTACATGCGATGCGGCGCCCCGGATCGAGTCGTCAGAAGGTGGCATGTTCCGCCTCGCGCCAGCGGTCGACGATCGTGAGCACGATGACCACGAGCGCCGCCAACAACGTCGCCAACGCACACGCCTCGGCGAGGTTGAACGTCGACGGCCGACCGAGCAGCCGGGCGATGGCAATCGGTGCCGTCGGACTCCCGGTCCGTGTCAGCAGGCTGGTCGCCCCGAACTCCCCCAACGAGATGGCGGCGGCGAATCCGGCGGCGGCGCCGATCGCCCGCCGGGCAATGGCAAGATCGATGGCGACGATGACCCGCGCCGGCGACGCGCCGAGGACTCCGGCGGCATGGCGGAGATCGGCCGGGATCGAGCGGATCACGGGCACGACGATCCGCAGCACGACGGGCATGGCGACAACGGCCTGGCCGATCGGGATCATCACCCACGCGGCGCGCCAGTCATACCAGCCGCGATCGAACGAGATGATCAGGCCCAACCCGACGGTCACCGCCGAGGCTCCCAGGGGGAGGGTGAGCCCGGTTTCGAGTGATCGCCCCCGCGTGCGGGCGCGCACGACGGCAAGTGCGGCGAGCGTGCCGAGAGCCACGGCCAACAGCGCGGCGGTGGCGGCGATCTCCATCGACGAGACAAGTGTGGCCAACGGGTGAGGGACCATCGCCGGCCGGCCACTCACGGCCGGCGACGGCATCAGGGCGCGCCAGGCGGCGAGGCTCCATCGCCCCGGGCTCGGGTGCAGCGATCGGGCGACGATCGCCCCGATCGGCAACACCACGACCAGCGCCAGCACGCCGACGACCAGGCGTGTCGCCCAGGTCGAACCGGCGGCGTCGCTGCGGCCGGATCGCTGGGCGACAGACGTCGAACGGCTCCAGCGCACCAGGATCGCCAGGACCACGATCAACTGGGCGACGGACAGCGCCGTGGCCACCGGCAGATCGAACGACTGCGTGGCCCGACGCCAGATCTCCACTTCGATGCTGCGATGGGCGGGCCCGCCGAGCAGCCGGATGATGCCGAACGAGGTGAAGCAGAAGAGGAACACGAGCGACCCCGCCGACACGATCGCCGGGCGCAGGAGCGGCAGGGTGACGTGGCGGAGCGTCTGGCGACGCGAGGCGCCGAGCGTTGCGGCCGCCGACTCGAGATCGGGATCGATCCGGTCCCACGCCGCCCCGACGCCGCGTACGACGAGCGCCAGATTAACCCAGACATGGGCGGCGAGCACGGCCCAAACGGTGCGGTGCAGCGACTCGGGAAGCAGGGCGAGCAGGCCCACCCCGCTGACCACCGTCGGCAGCACGAATGGCACCGTGACCAGGGTGAGGAGTTGGCGTCGCCCGCGAAAGCTCCGTCGGGCGAACACAAAGGCCGGTCCGAGCCCGAAGGCGATGGTCAGTGCGGCGCTGACCATCGCCTGCCAGAGCGTGAACCAGATGATGCGACGCAGCGATGGATCGCTCAGCAATTTCGTCCAGGCCCGGCTTTCGGCCCCGCGGATCACCACCTTGAGCAGCGGATATCCGAAGAACACGGTGACGAATCCGACCGGCAACGCCCCCAGTCCGACGACGAGCGGCAGCCTTGCCCGGCGGGTCGTCAGGCCTGGGCGATGAGGTTCCACTGCTCGATCCACCCGTCACGTTCGGCGGCGATGACGTCGGGGGCGATGGTGAACGGCTGCGGCGCCGGCTTGCCGTACTGCTGGAACACCTGAGGCAACGCCACTCCTGTACGGGCCGGATAGACAAAGTTGCTCTCCGGCAGTTCGCTCTGGAACTGATCCGTGATCAGGAAGTCGACGAGGGCTCGGGCGGCAGGGGCGTGTTTGGTCCCGGCGAGTACCCCGGCGAATTCGACTTGGCGGAAGCAGGTGGTATCGATGTTGGCCGTCGGGGGCGCGGCCGGCTTCGGGTCGCCGTAGAGCATCGGGTACGGCGGACTCGAGGCGTAGCTGACGACCAGCGGCCGCGAGCCGCCACCGCCCCCGGCGGTGAACTCGTTGAAGTAGGCGGCATCCCACGAGTCGACGACCAGGGCGCCGTTGGCGACGAGGTTGGTCCAGTAGCTCTCCCATTCCCCGCTGGGGAAGGCGGCGACCGTCGCCATCAGGAAGGCGAGGCCGGGTGACGACGTCGCCGGATTCTCGACGACGAGCAGCTTGTTGTACTCCGGGCTGGTCAACGCGGCGAGGTCGGTCGGCGGAGCGATGCCGTTGTCGTCGAACCAGGCGATGTCGTAGTTCACGCACACGTCGCCGGTGTCGACCGGGGTGACTTCGCCACCGGGGACCAGGGCGGTGAGTTCGGGGTTGACCGCGGCGAGATCGGCGGGTTGATACGGCTCGAACAGGCCGTCGTCGACGGCTCGCGACAACAGGGTGTTGTCGATGCCCCACATCACGTCGCCCTCGGGATTCCCCTTGGTGAGCAGCGCCTTGTTGACCATCGTCCCGGTGTCGCCGGCCAGGGCGACGTTGACGCTGATTCCGGTGGCGGCGGTGAATGCCTGCAACGCCTCGGGGGCGACGAAGGCGTCGTAGGTCAACAGGGTCACGCTGCCGTTCGGTCCCGGGGCGACGGTCGTGGCCGGCTCGGTCGTCGGTGGTACGACGGCGTCGACCGTCGTGTCCGGCCCGGTGACCACGGCTTCCACGGTGGTGGAAGCCGGGCCGGCCGCGGTGGTGGCCGATGCCTCCGGTGCCGTCGTGCCGCTCGACGAGCAGGCGGCGGCGAGGGCGATCACGCAGCCGACGGCGAGCAGCGGCCATGGCCGGCGAGGGGCAGGACCTTGGATGAGTTTCATGGGTTGCCTCCTGAGGCACAGGGAACGAGGGCCCGCGGGGTGACATGGGCGATGGTGCCGTGGCCGAGACGAACCCGGGCGGGTGCCGGTCCGGCGAGGTTGCTGACGCCGAGCGATGACCCGGCGTCGAGGATGGCGTGGTCGAGGGGGTAGACCGCGCCGGCGATGTCGACATCGCCGGCGGCTCCGTGGAGGGGGAGCAGGGTGAACGGCTCGCCTGGCGCCACGTACGGCGATGCGTCGTCGCCGTCGTGCAGGACGACGATGCGGGTGTCGCCCCACCACAGCGTGACCCGGTGGCCGGCCAGATTCGGCGCGGCGAAGGCGAACAGCACGGCGAGAGCGTGGTCGAGACGATCGCCACCGCCGAAGATGCCGGTGATCTCGACGAATCCCCTGCTCGTGGCCGATGTGATCGCCAGTTCGGTGTCGGTCGCGTCCTTGTTGGCGGGGTGCACCTCGACCTGGACGCCGTGGGTGCGGGCGTGGTGTAGACCGTCGACCGAGATGGAGTCGAGATCGCCGACGAGCAGATCGACGGTGATCCCCAGGGCCAGGGCATGGTCGTAACCGGAGTCGGCGGCGATCACGAAACGATCGGCGGGCAGCACATCGATGATTTCCGGTGGTGGCGGATCGCCCCCGATGACGATGATGGCAGTTGTGGCCATGTGGTTCCCTCCGCTGGCATTACCCAGATCAGGTTCTCGGGTCGGTGGCGGCGGCCACCCTCTCAGCCCGGCGGATTCCTCCGAGCTCCCCGTTTGCTATTTCGTTGCGCAGCGTAGCGGTCAGCGACCGCGAGCGAACAGGAGATCTCCGGCGTCGTACGATGCGACCGGTCGCCCGTCGGGTGGCGGTGGTGTCATTTCGAGAAATCCGAGTCGTTCGATCAGCCGGATCGAGCGGATGTTGTCGGGATGGATCGCGGCCCACAGATCGCCGGTTCCCTCGGCTCGCAGATGATCGATCATCCAACCGGCGGACTCCAGCGCATAGCCGTGGCTCCAACGGCGCGGATCGAACACGTAGGCGACCTCGCCCCACTCGCCGTGCTCGCCGTACGTCGTCGCCTCGAGGCGGCCGATCACCTCGTCGGTGGCCGTCAGGCGCACGACCCAGTTCCACCAACGCTCATCTGGTCGGTCGGGCGGACCGCCGACGACGAGGTGCCCGATCCGTTCGCGCAACGCCTCGATGGTGGTCATCTGCGGCCCGCCGAGATAGGTGCCGACGTCAGGATGGTCAAGGGCGGCGAACAACTCGTCGGCGTCGCCGTGCTGTAGTGGCTCGATCGACAATCGCTCGGTGCGTCCTGACATCGAGTCCTACGTTATGCCGGGACTATCGAAAGGCCGGCGGCGCGAGACTTCCGGGGTGAGAAGCAAAGAGCAGCCGACCGTGCGGATCGTTCAACCGGTGCTCGGGTTGGGGCCGACGAGCCGATCAATCCTCGATTCGCTGCCAACCTGGTTCGGCCGGCCGGACGCGAACGACGAATATGTCGATTTCGTCGAGCATCATCCGACGTGGAGCGCGGTTGATGGCGACGGCCGGGTGGTGGGTGTTCTGGCGCCACGCGATCACGCCGAGTCAACGGAGATCGAGCTCCTGGCGGTACTCCCGGAGTGGCACCGCCAAGGCGTCGGGCGCGCGCTGGTTGGTGCATTCGAGGGCGCGGCGATCACCCCGCGGCCTCAGGCTCGCCCACGTCAAAACGCTCGGGCCGTCCGATCCCGACGAGGGGTATGCCCGGACGCGGCGGTTCTACTCGGCGCTTGGCTACCTTCAGCTGGAGGAGACGTTCGATCTCTGGCCCGACACCGCTGCGCTGATCATGGTCAAGCCCCTCTCGCCGCCGACCGGGGAGGCTGCCGTGATCTCGCGGACGACGACACCGATCACGACGGCCACGATCGTCTCGGCGCTGCGAGCGGTCGGAGTGACGCCCGGGTCGGTGATCATTGTTCACTCCTCGATGTCGCGGCTCGGTTGGATCGCAGGTGATGCCCATTCGGTCGTCGACGCATTGATCGCATCCGTCGGGCACGAGGGCACGATCGTCATGCCGGCCCACACAGGCCTGAGCGATCCGGCCGGCTGGGTGAACCCACCCGTCCCGCCGGACTGGGTCGAGACTATCCGCACCTCGGTGCCCGCGTTCGATCCGGCGCTCACCCCGATGCGTGGCATGGGTCGGGTCGTCGAGTGCTTCAGCAGATTGCCCGAGGTTCGCCACAGTCGACATCCGGCACTCGGGTTCCTGGCCTACGGTCCCCGAGCGGCCGAGATCACCGGTCAACACTGGTTGGACCGCGGGCTCGATGACTCCTCGCCGCTCGGCCGCCTGTATGAACTCGATGCTCGGGTCGTGTTGATCGGTGTCGACCATGGCAACGACACCTCGCTCCACCTGGCCGAGTATCGAGCCGACTTCGACGGCAAGAAGTGGACCGCTCACGGCGTGCCGCTCCTGGTTGACGGAGTCCGCTCCTGGGTGACCTACGACGACCTCGACGGTGACTCGGACGATTTCGCGGAGATCGGGCAGGCCTTCGTCGACGCCGGTGGCGAAGAACTTCGCTTCTCGATCGGTGCCGGGGAGATCCGCAGTTGCCGAATGCGGTCCATCGTCGACTTCGCCATGGACTGGCTTGTGACCCACCGGTCGGGTGCCGAAGGCGAGCGATAGCCGCTCGCGACTGTTCGCCGGAGCGGGGCCGGTGTTCGGCTGCTGACAACCTGCGAAGTGACCCGTCGTGATGCGGACGTGCAGTAACCGGGACGCCGCCAGCGAACCGAACGCCGAACCGAACGCCGAACCGAACGCGGTGTACGAACGTATCTCGCAGCGACCTGCCGACTCCCTGAGGAAAGCGGGATCACTATGCCGGCGGTACGAGGCCACCGGCCCGAGAGAGACGAGCAACCATGGCACAGCCACTACGCGACATCCGAACCTCGGTCGAGGAGTACTTGAAGCACTCGGTCACCTCGATCATCGGCCCGGTGATTCCGTCCGTGCCGTCGACGATGAACCCCAACGAGATTGGTCATTTCATCCTGACGGCGAGCAACGCCGGTGAACCCGAGGGCGTCCCGATGCTCAACCTCCGGTTCCATGTTCAGTCCGAGCCGCCGGGTCGGGCCCAGTTCGAGGTGCCGTCGTCGTCGGTCGCCGAAGTTCGTGCAACGTCGAATCTCGACGATCGAGTCCTCACGCCCGGCACCGCCGTGTCGGAGATGTTCGTCTACCCACCCGTCAGCACGCTGGGAATCGGAGCGTCGATTCAAGTGGGCGGCCTCATCGTTCGCGGTCTCACTCTGGGCGAGGTGACGATCTCCTCCCATGTTCACGCCGAGCCCGACCAGGGCTATCTGTTCCCGACGACGCGGGGCAACGATCGAACGACCACGTTCACCATCACGTGATCTGAGCGCTCCCGCAGACTGAGACCATCGACTTCGCCCCGGTGGGGTGGTCGAACGCCTCAGTTCTGCGGGGCGCCGAAGATCTCGGTCTCGACCTGAGCCTGGACGGGTTCGATGTTCTCCTCCTCGCAGGTGGTCAGTGCGGCGGCGACGGCGAGTTCCTCGCCCTGCAGATCTTTCAGCTGTGCAACCGCGGGTCCCGAGAGCGTGCGTGGATCCTGGCCTTGCGTGATGGCGTCGAGGCGCTCCTGCAGGCTCTCCTCCACCTGGATGGGGCGGTCGTAGGTGAATCCGGCGTCCTTCATACATGCCGACCACTTCTCGAATGCGGCGATCATCCGGGGATCCTGCTCGAGCTTCTGGTCGTCAGGGTTCACGAAGCTGCCGGCCAACTCGGTCGGCGAGTAGGCCTTCTCGGCCGAGGTCCGCGTACACCCACCGGTCGACGAGAAGTCTTCCTCCTCGACGGCCCGGGCGTGGTTCCAATCGAGGTTCTCGCCCCACAGCGCCCGGCGATATGCCACCTGGTCGGGTTCGGCCAACCCGGCCAGGGCGGCCATGTTGGTCGGCCCGGCTCCGAATGTGACGATCGGCTTGTCGAGTTGCGTGGTGATCCCCAGGCCGAACTGCTTGACGAAGTCCTCGCTGCGCACCCCCTGGGCGGTCTTGTCGCTGCTCATCGCCGCAACGATCGACGCCGAGTCGAGCGCGCTGTACTCGAACCCAGCCGCTGTCATGCAGGTGGCGATCAGCTTCTCGGTCTGGTCGATCCGGCCGGCCAGTTCTGCAGTCGTCAGCCCGAACTCGGCGGCCGCACCACTTGCCGAGCCCGCGACTGAGCCCGCCGTCGACTGCGCATTGGTGGTGCTCCCTCCACACGCAGCCAGCGCGACGGCAGTCATGGTGAGGGCGACGGTCGCCGACTGCGCCCGGCGAGCGACAGATGATCGGGTGACCCCGGATGATCGGGTGACCCCGGGTG
>JANMJD010000488.1:0-3635 GCA_031371195.1 Actinomycetes bacterium
GACCCGGGCCGTCGGCTACCTCGACGAGGTGAATCAATGCCGCGAGCGGGTCGCCGGGTTGCTCGCCTCGACCTTGACACGGGCCAATGCTGCCGGCCAAGCCGCATCGGCGACCCCCCGTCTCGATGCGGCGACCATCAGGGCGGCGATCGACAGCGTTTCCGACGATCTCGCCGTGTCGGAACCACTCACCGACCGGGAATCGGTGAGGGCGCACGTGAAACGGTTCTGCTGGCCCGCCATCGGACTGGCGGTGTAGGGCACCCAGCCACTCGGCCGTGAGACCGTGGTGAGCGCCATGATCACGCCCGCTCGAAATACCGTCGCATCTCCCAGTCGGTCACCGATGCGTTGAAGGCGATCCACTCCTGGTGCGCCGCGTTCAGCAGGTGGTAGTGAACCTCTTCGCCGAAGCACTCCTTGGCCACCGTCGAGTTCTCCCACAGTTCGATCGCATCGACGATGTTCCACGGGATCCGCGGTAGCTCGGTCGCCTCGTAGCCGTTGCCGATATACGGGGCAGGAGGATCGATCTTGTTACGGATGCCATACAGCCCACCGGCGATCTGCCCGGCGAACACCAGATAGCTGTTGGCATCGGCGCCGGGAATGCGGCACTCCACTCGTGACGACTTGCCATGACCGACCTTGCGGAACCCGAGCGTGCGATTGTCGGTACCCCAGCCGATCGCCGTCGGGGCCCACGAGCCGAACTGGAACCGCTTGTAGGAGTTGATCGTCGGGGCCCACAGGATCGAGAATTCCGCCGCGATGGCGATCAGGCCGCCCACCCACCAGCGGAACGTGTCGCTCATGTGATGCTCGCCATCGTGGTCGAAAAACTGGGACTCGGAGCCGTCCTGCGACCACAGCGACGAATGCACGTGGCACGACGATCCGGTGTCGTTGAAGTCGTACTTGGCCATGAACGAGATCGACCGGCCGTTCAACGCGGCGATCTCCTTGGCCGAGTTCTTGTACACGGCGTTGCGATCGGCCATCTCCACCGCCGTGGTGTAGTCGAGGTTGATCTCGTGCTGACCCCGGCCGGCCTCGCCCTTGGAGAACTCGACAGGCACACCGGCGGCCTCGAGGCCTCGGCGAATGGCGCCCAGAATGTACTCGTCCTTGGTCGTCTGGAGAATGTGGTAGTCCTCCAACCAGGGCGAATGCGGCTCCAGGCCCCGATACCCCTTGGCGTGGGCCTCCTCGTAGGTGTCACGGAAGAGGTAGAACTCGATCTCCGAGGCAACCATCGGCAGATACCCCATCGCCTGCGCTGCGTCGGCCTGGCGGCGCAGGATCTGGCGAGGGGCCACCTCGATCGGCGCACCGGAATCCACGTCGAACAGATCGCACATGATCAGCGCGGTGCGATCGACCCACGGCGTGATCCGGATCGTGTCCCAGTCGGCGGCGGCGAGCATGTCGCCATAGCCCGACTCGTAGTTCGTGAATCGGTAGCCCGGCACGGGGTTGTTGTCGAAGTCGGTGGCGACGAGGTAGTTGCAGTTCTCGGTGCCGTTGTCGGCCACCGTCTCCATGAAGAAGCGGGCGGTCGTGCGCTTGCCGACCAACCGGCCCTGGAGGTCGGGGAACACCATCACCACGGTGTCGATCTGACCCGTCTTGATCTTGATGATGAGTTCGTCCCGAGTGATGTGCACGCGCCCAGACATGAGCTGGGACCGTAGCGCCTCGAAGCGGGACGCTCGCGCCTCAGTCCTCGAGGTCGGACTTGGGGGCGGCCTTCGCCTCGGCCTTGGCATCCTTGGGGGCAGCATCCTTGGGGGCAGCATCCTTGGGAGCGTCCTTGGGCGGGGTCTTGAGCACACCCTTCGACAGCGCCTCGTCGAGGAACTGCTCGGCCTCATCGGCGCTGACCTTCAAGGCCGGGGCGATCTCGGACACCAGGTTGATCCGCGCCCGCTCGTACATCGTTCGCTCCGCCGCCGACAGCGCCGCGTCACGGTTGCGGGCGGCCAGGTTCCGCACGACTTCGGCGACCTGGTAGACGTCGCCCGACTTGAGCTTCTCCTGGTGGTTCTTGAAACGCCTTGACCAGTTGGACGGCACCCGCGGGTCGGGCTTGGAGAGCACTGAGACGAGATCTTCGAGTTCGTCGGCGTTGACCGGGGGACGTACGCCCACCTCGTCGACATTGTTGACCGGTACTGACAGCGTCATCTCGTTGATGACCGTCTTCAGAATGAGGTACTCGGCCGTTTCGTCGAACATGGTCATCTTCTTGGTCCCCTGCACGATGCATGCACCGTGCTGGGGATAGATGACCGTGTCACCCTTCTTGAACTTCACACCGGACCTCGAAGCTGTCTGAGCGGCTGGGGGCGAAATGCCGCAGGAGCGGCGTCCCATGGTAGAGGCAAAGCGGCCCGTTTCCGCAGTCCACCAGCGCAATTGCCGACACCCGAGTGGGAAATCAAGAGCGAACCGCCATCAGGCAGGCCAACTCGTAGACGGTGGTCGCTGCGGCCAGCGAAGTGAGATCGGCGTGGTCGTAGGCCGGTGCCACCTCGACGACATCGCCGGACACCAGATTGATCCCTCGAAGGCCACGCAGGATCATCAAGAGTTCACGCGATGTCATACCGGCAACCTCGGGAGTGCCGGTACCGGGGGCGTGGGCGGGATCGAGCACATCGATGTCGATCGACAGGTACACGGGGCGGTCGCCGATCACGTCACGAATCCTCTGGGCAACGCCGTCGACCCCGATGCGGTGCACGTCGTCGCAGCTCACCGTGCGGAAGCCGAGCGCCCTGTCATTGACGAAATCCTGCGGCGAGTAGACCGGGCCACGAATACCGATATGCATCGAAGCCTGGGGGTCGAACAAGCCCTCCTCGCCGGCGCGGCGAAACGGCGTGCCGTGCGTGTACGGCTCACCGAAATATGTGTCCCACGTGTCGAGGTGGGCATCGAAATGGACGAGTGCGACCTGGCCGAATCGCCGATTCACGGCCCTGAGCAGCGGCAACGCGATCGTATGGTCACCGCCCATCGACACCAGCGCGCCGACTGGATGGGGACCTTCAGGCGGTCCGAGCAGTTCGCTCGCCTTCTCCTGCACTGCGGCGAGCGCCTCGGCGATCGAGAACGGATTGCACGCCACGTCGCCGGCATCGGCCACCTGCAGCTGGGCGAACGGCTGCACCTCGAGTTGCGGATGGTACTGCGGGCGCAACATCCGCGACGCCTGGCGGATCGCCATCGGGCCGAACCGGGCACCGGGCCGATAGCTCACGCCACCGTCGAACGGAACCCCGAGAATCGCCACGTCGCATCGATCGACATCGCGCAGCTCGGGCAGCCGGGCGAATGTCGCCGCCCCGGCGTAACGAGGTACTTTGGTGGCATCGACAGGTTGGATCGTTGGTTCGGTCATCGCCGGTCAAGGTACCGGGTCCGGGTCGCCGCACGGGCAGCGCAGTTCCACTCCGGTTCGGGTCGATGGCCGGCGATTAGGCTGTCGCCGACGAGATATCCCCGGGACGGTGCCAACAATGAGCCTTACGATCGATCGACCTTCCTTCGAGCGAGACGACGCGCCCGCCGCTGGGCGGACTACCACCTCTGAGTTCCTCGACGCGAGCGTGATCGCCCGCCTCACCATC
>JANMJD010000015.1:0-3989 GCA_031371195.1 Actinomycetes bacterium
GTTCAACACTCACCCAGCAACGCCAATCCCTCGCCGACGAACGCGCCGAACTCGCCACAGGCAACCGGCTCCGCCAGCGAATCTCCGGCTTCGCCGCCACCGCCACCGCCGCCCTCGATGGGCTCGATTTCGAGCAACGACAAAAGCTGCTCCGACTCATCGTCGACGAAGTCCGCGTCACCGGCTGGAACGTCGAGATCCGACTCCGCATCCCCCTCGACCGACCCGCCGCCCCCCAACCCGCCGAGACCAACACCGACAACCGACCCCGCAACCGCGCACCCCGCAAACCCACCACCAAGGAGCCAGTGTCAAGCAATGACCGTTTGCGTTCCATTGGTAATCACCGCCGGCGACTCGATCCGGCTCACCCAAGCCACCCGCGGCAAGGGGGTGAGACCACTGACCCGATAGCCGTCCGGGCAGTTCTACTGGCCGCCAGCAGGCAAACCTGCTGGCCACCAGAGGGCAGAACCACTGACCGCCCACAGGCAGAAACTATTGGCCGTTGACAAAACAACCTGGGCAGGGTCCACCGATCGTGAGCCAGGACCGGGCGATGGAGCATCGCGTGTCAGCGGAGCGACCCATGGCGGCAGCTTGCGACCGCCTTCTCTGATCTGACGATCGGAATGGCCGATCCCGGACAACCAGTCCGAGCGTCCGGGCCTGACGATCTCACACCAATCGGCCGTTGACCCCGGCACCGCGCGAACCGACGATCGGAGCCTTCAGCTACTCGAACTGGCCGATACCCGGACACCAAGCCGAACACCAGACCGCCCGATATCGACGCCCGCGAGTCCCGACTTGGACCGTGTGATGGGCCCTGCACTCCGGCAGTCTGACGTCGCAGCCGTCCAATTTTAGAGTCGTTCACTCAGCGTGATGATCGACCTGCATCGCCTGCGGCTGGGGGTGGGCAGATCCTGTTGGCCCCCATCTGTCAAGGTGCTGGTCGAGCCACCTCGAGACACCGATCCGTTTGCGGCACGTGGTTCGGGGACCGATTCGACCTCAATGACGAACTGATCGGATTGGGCGTCGGGTAAACCCCCGGAACACCAGTCGGACGGGGTCAGATCGGCAGGTGGGTGGCGAGGAAGGCCATCGTCTTGGCCCAGGCAGCCTTGGCGGCGGACTCGTTGTAGAACATCTCGCTGGCATGGTTGTCGAAGGCGTGGCCGGCATTCTCGACATTGATCGTGAAGTTCGACTTGCCGGCGATCCGATCGTTCAACGCGTCGACCCCGTCGCCCGGGATGAAGTCGTCGGCGTTGCCGAAGTGGAACAACGTCGGGCAGGTGACGGCATCGGCCAGGTCGAGCATCGACGGCACGCCCGAGCCGTAGTAGCTGACGCAGCATGCCGGATCGCCCGCCGCGGCAACGCCCCAGGCCAGCGTGCCACCCATGCAGAAACCGAGCACACCGGTGCCTCCGCAGACCTCGGGCAACGCCGCCAGATGACCCAGCGCAGCCTCGCAATCGCCGATCGCCTTGGCGAAGTCGAGTTGCTGCACGGCGCCGAAACTGGCGTTCAGCCCGGCCTCGTCGTGGCCGGCGTTCCAACCCGGGGCGAACCGCCAGAACACGTCGGGAGCGGCGACCACGTATCCGGCGGCGCACAGCCGCTCGGCGACGTCACGGATGTATTCGCCGACCCCGAAGATCTCCTGGATGACGAGCAGACCGGGGCCCGAGCCCGACTCGGGGAGCCACGTGAACAGGTCCATCGAGCCGCCGTCGAGGCTCACTGTGTCGGTACGCATTGTCGTCATGATCGGCATCCTGTCACGGGGCGCATATCGTTGCAGAGATGGACCTGGGCATTGATCGCCGGGCGGCGGTCGAGCGAATTCCGCTCGGCGACGGCACGTCGTGGGTCGACCTCGTTCGGGGCTTCGTCCGGCGGCCCGACGAGCTGTTCGAGACGGTTCGCACGACCGTACCCTGGGAGCAACGCGAGGTGTTGCGCTACGACCACTACGTTCCCGAGAGGCGCCTGGGCGGTCGGATTGTGCCGACGAGCGGACCCGACGCCGTCCGTCAGGCCGGGCTGCACCTCGAAGCCGCGTACCGGGTGCGGTTCGAAGGGGTGGCGGCGATTCTGTATCGCGACGGCCAGGATCACCAGGGACTGCACAGCGACCGCGAGATGAAATGGCTCGACGACACGCTGATCGGCATCACCGTGCTCGGTGCCCGACGGCCATTCGTGCTGCGGCAACGAGGCATCGACGCCAACCACAAGGACCTGACCACAGCGGGGGAGGCCCCGGGCGATGTGGTGCTGCTTCCCGGGCACGGCGACCTGCTCGTCATGGGTGGTCGAAGTCAGAAGGACTGGCTGCACGCCGTGCCCGCAGCGACGACCGACGAGCCGCGGATCTCCCTGACCTGGCGGTGGACATCGCGTCGCGGCCGACCCGACATGAACCCGGGCTACTCCGAGGGCCGCCAGTTCAGCGACCGCGCTCACCAACCGGGCTACCGGACCACTCCTCGCCCGAGGTAGGGCGCCGGCAAGGCGGTCGTGGAATGACATCGCAGGCGAAGCGGTGGCCGTTTCCGTAGCCTGAAGACCCGTGCACCTCGCCGACTTCGACTACGAGCTGCCGGTGGAGCTGATCGCCCAACAGCCGGTCGAGCCGCGTGATCACGCCCGGCTGCTGGTCGACCGGGGTGTGCGAGAGCCCGAGCACCGCCACGTGCGATTCTTGCCCGAGTACCTCGGCGATGGCGACCTGCTGGTCGTCAACGACTCCCGCGTCATTCCGGCCCGACTTCGCCTGCAACGGGCCACGGGTGGTGCCGCCGAGGTGCTGTTGCTCGATCCGCTCGACGCCGACCGCCGTGTCTGGGAGGCGCTCGTCCGCCCGGCGCGCAAGTTGAAACCGGGAGAACGGCTGGTCACCGCCGCAGGCGTCGAGCTCGTCGAGATCGGCGAACGCACACTTGCCGGTGACACGGTACAGGTCACGATTCTGGGGGACGGCACGGCGCTGGCGATCCTCGCCGCGCATGGTGAGATGCCGCTTCCCCCGTATATCACCACGCCGTTGAGCAGGCCGGACCGGTACCAGACGGTGTATGCCGCCGAGCCCGGGTCGGCTGCCGCGCCCACCGCAGGTCTGCATTTCACCCCCGAACTGTTGGGTGCGCTGAACCGCAATGGAGTCGACATGGCGCGGGTCGAACTGGTTGTCGGCCTCGACACGTTCAAGCCGATCTCGACCGATGACCCGACCGCCCATCCGATGCATTCCGAGCGGTTCCGGGTTCCGGTCGAGACGGCCCGGCGATGCCGCGAGGCCAGGCGGGTGGTCGCCGTCGGAACGACAGCCGTGCGGGCATTGGAGTCGTCGGCCGCCCTGGAGCAGCCGGAGGGACGCACCCGTTTGTTCATCCACCGACCGTACGACTGGCAGGTCGTCGATCTGCTGATGACCAACTTCCACTTGCCGCGGACCACACTGTTGATGATGATCGACGCCTTCGTCGGTCCGCGTTGGCGGGCGCTCTATGCGACCGCAATCGCCCACGACTATCGGTTCTTGTCGTTCGGCGATGCGATGCTCCTCGACCGCCACCTGTAACACGAACCCGGATTCGGAACCCTGATGACATTCCCCGTCACCTTCGACACGATTGCCAACCAGGGCGCGGCACGAGCCGGCGTCGCGACGACGGCACGCGGCACCTACGAGACGCCGTGCTTCATGCCCGTTGGTACCCGCGGGGCGATCAAGTATCTCAGCGCGGCCGACTACGAGCGTCTCGGCGCCCGCATCGTGTTGGGCAACACCTACCACCTGATGTTGCGGCCCGGGGCCGACACCATCGCCGGGCTTGGTGGCCTGGGCCGGTTCGCCGGATGGGGTGGGTTGACGCTCACCGATTCCGGGGGGTTCCAGGTGTTCTCGTTGGAGCCGAAGGTCGACGACGACGGCGTGACGTTCCGCAGCACCTACGACGGCTCGTCGCATC
>JANMJD010000036.1:0-20768 GCA_031371195.1 Actinomycetes bacterium
GGCTGGTCGGCGGCCTACCGGCGGGCATTCTTCGCCTCCCACTCCTGGTCATGGGCGACCATCTGGCTGACCTGGCCGTTGAAGTCGACCTCCGGGGTCCAACCGAGCTTCTCCTTGGCCTTGGTCGCATCGCCGATCAGCAGGTCGACCTCACTCGGCCGCATGAACCGGGGGTCGTGGTGCACGTAGGACTGCCAGTCCTCGATCCCGACCTCGGCGAACGCCCGGATCAGGAAGTCCTCGACCGAGTGGGCCACACCCGTGGCCACGACGTAGTCGTCGGGTTCGTCCTGCTGCAGCATCGCCCACATCGCCTTGACGTAGTCGCCGGCGTAGCCCCAGTCCCGCTTGGCGTCGAGCGTTCCGAGCGAGATCGAATCCTGCAGCCCGAGCTTGATCCGGGCAACGGCGTTGGTGATCTTGCGGGTCACGAACTCCAGGCCGCGGCGCGGACCCTCGTGGTTGAACAGGATGCCCGAGCAGGCGTACAGGTCGTAGCTCTCGCGATAGTTCACGACGATGTCGTGGCCGAACACCTTGGCGCAGCCGTACGGCGAGCGGGGGTAGAACGGCGTCGCCTCGGTCTGGGGCACCTCGCGCACCTTGCCGAACATCTCCGACGACGAAGCCTGGTAGAAGCGGATCGGATTGTTCTTCGACCCACCGACCATCCGCACCGCTTCGAGCATCCGCAGGACACCCAGACCGGTGAGGTTGGCGGTCAACTCGGCCTGGTTGAATGACAGCGCCACGAACGAGATGGCCGCCAGGTTGTACACCTCGTCGGGTTGCGCCATCTCGGTCGCCTTGATCAGCGACGGCAGATCGGCCAGGTCGCCCGGCACCAGCTCGACATAGGGGAACTCCTCGGCAATGGCCTGAACCTTGGGGTTGTTCTGGCCCTTGACCACGCCGAACACCTCGTAGCCCTTCGAATGCAGGAACTCGGCCAGATGCTGACCGTCCTGACCCGTGATTCCGGTAATGAGCGCGCGGGGCATGCAGCAACCTGTCTGATTGAACGGACGACGACCAGCCGACGATGCTACTCCCCGCTCCCGAGCCGACCACCCCGCGACCTCGGGCGCCCGATACCGTCACACCGGTGCGTACCAAGGTGGCGATCGATGTGGGGCCGATGTACGGCCCGCGTACGGGTATCGGGGTCGCCGTCGACCACATGGTCCGGGCGTTGGAAACGCTGGACGGCGGGCCGGTACTCACGCCGTACGTGCTCAGCTTCCGCAGCCGACCGGCGGCCGGGGTTCGGCGGCTGCCATATCCGGCAGCCCTCGCCCAACGGGCGTGGAGTCGGATGGACTGGCCGCGTGCCGACCGCTTTGTCGGTGACGCGCAAGTGATCCACGGGACGAACTACGTCGTCCCTCCGTCACGGCTGGCGCGGGTGGTGACCGTCTACGACTGCTGGTTTCTCGAGCACCCGGGCGAGGTGAATCCGCACGTGCGGCGGGCCGGGGAGGTGCTGCGGCGGGCGGCCCGTGATGGAGCGACCATCCATGCCAGCTCCGCAGCGACCGCGGCCAAGGCGCGTTCGCTACTGGACACCGACCGGGTACACGTGGTTCTTCTGGGCCTCCCGGATCGGCTCCCGGTACCCGCACCGCACGTCGCCGGGCCCGGCGGGCTTCGGCGCGACGGGCCGCCGTTCATTGTGAGCATCGGCACCCAGGAGCGCCGCAAGAACCTGCCTCGCCTGATCGCCGCCTTCGGTATCGCCCGGCGTGCGCGGACCGAACTGGAGCTGGTCATCGCCGGCGGCGAGGGCGACGACGGCGACGCCATCGACGCAGCGATTCGCCGGCTCGGCCCGACCACGGCGGGCCTCCACCAGTTGGGGCGGATCACCGACGGCGAGAAGGCCTGGCTGCTCCACCATGCCTCGGTGCTCGCCTATCCATCGCTCGACGAGGGGTTCGGTTTCCCACTGTTGGAGGCGATGCAGGCCGGTCGGCCCGTCGTCGCCAGCACGGCCGGATCGATCCCCGAGATCGCCGGGGACGCCGCCCTGCTCGTCGACCCGGCCGACATCGACGGCCTCGCCGCCGCCCTGGTCGAGGCGAGCAGCGACGAGCCGGTTCGACGACGACTCGTCGAGGCCGGGCACCGGCAACTCGGCCGTTTCTCGTGGTCGGAGACGGCCCGACGGCTCGACGACCTCTACGCTGCGTTGGCCATGGAGCACGCCGCCCGATGATCACCGTATTGGCCGGCGGAGTGGGCGCGGCGCGCTTGTTACGGGGGCTGTGCCGTGTCGTCGACCCAGCGACGGTCACGGCGGTCGTCAACACGGCCGACGACACGGTGATGCATGGCCTGGCCATCTGCCCGGATCTCGACACCGTCGTCTACACGCTCGCCGGGGCCATCGATCCCGAGCGCGGCTGGGGCCTGGCCGGTGAGACGTGGGCGGCACTCGGCGCCCTGCATCGATTCGCCGCTGTCCGCCCGGCCGGGTCGTGTGCCGGCGAAACCTGGTTCGGGCTGGGCGACCAGGACCTCGCCACCCACATGTACCGCACCGCCCGACTGGCTGAAGGCGCCCCGTTACACCAGGTCAGCGCAGAGATCGCCCGAGCATGGGGCTTGCAGCTCGCCGTCGTCCCGATGACCGACGCCACCGTCTCGACGATGGTCGACGTCGTCGATGAGGGGGAGATCTCGTTCCAGGAGTACTTCGTCGGTCGGCGGCATGCGGTGCCGGTCCGAGCTGTCCGCTTCGCCGGGGCGTCAGTGGCGACACCAGCGGCTGGAGTGATCGAGTCGATCCGGACCGCCGAATCGGTGGTGATCGCCCCGTCGAACCCGATCGTCTCGATCGGACCGATCCGGGCGATTCCCGGTATCGATGCCGCCCTCGCATCGCGCCGTGAGTCGGTGGTCGCCATCTCGCCGATCGTCGCCGGAGCCGCCCTCAAAGGCCCCGCCGACCGGATGCTCGTCGAACTCGGCCACGAGGCCTCGGTGGTCGGTGTCGCCCGGCTGTACGCACCGATCTGCGCCACGCTTGTGATCGACCATGCCGATGCCGCCCTGGCCGAGGCCGTCGAGGCCGAGGGGATGCGGTGCATCGTCACCGACACGATCATGCGCGACCCAGAGGTCGCCGGACGACTCGCCCGGACCACGCTCGACGCGTCGGCACCGGGAGGTGGGTCGTGAGCCGTCTGACGATCTGGCCGATCGAGGGGATCGGCGAGATCCGCCCCGGCGACCAACTCGGCGAGGTGATCGCCGAGGCGTGCCGGGCCGAACCGAACGGCCCGCTGGCCAACGGCGATGTCCTGGTCGTCACCCAGAAGGTGGTGTCGAAGGCCGAGAATCGCCTGGTCGCGGTCGATGCCGACGACCCGCTCTCGCATAAGCGGCTCGTCGAGGACGAGGCCGTGCGCATCGTGCGTCGCCGGGGCGATCTGATCATCACCGAAACCCGCCATGGGTTCATCTGTGCCAACAGCGGGGTCGATCTCTCCAACGTGGAGCGGGGTACTGCCGCTCTCCTGCCGATCGACTCCGACCGGTCGGCCCGCCGCATCCGCGACATCGTCCGCGCCCGTCTCGGCATCGAGGTGGGCGTGATCGTCTCGGACACCTTCGGCCGGCCATGGCGGCGCGGCCTGACCGATGTCGCCATCGGTGTCGCCGGAATCGCCGGGGTAGTCGATCTGCGGGGGATGCCCGATTCGCTCGGGCGGATCATGCAGGTCACCGAGGTGGCCGTCGCCGACGAATTGGCCGCGGCCGCCGAGTTGGTGATGGGCAAGTCGTCAGGCATCCCCGTCGCCGTCGTGCGCGGCGTCGAGCCGGAGTGGCTCCGTGACGCCACGATGGCCGAGCTGATCCGACCTCCCGCCGAGGACCTGTTCCGTTAGCCGCACAGATCGGCCTGCATGCCGCGGTCACGGCCGGATATCGACCGATCGTCAGTCGGCCTGCTCACCTTCCGGCTGCCTGTTCAGCGGTCCATTCGGCGTCGGTTGAGGCGGGACAGGCTCCGCGACCTGCACGTCGGGTGGCGGCGAAGCCAGCGAGACGACCTGGGCGATGCCGTCGGCGAGGTCGGTCCAGGGCGCCCAGGCCAGATGAATCCGGGCGCGCACCGGCGACACGGCAAAGCGCGTCGGCACGTCGTCGACCCGGGCGATCGATGTCCAGGGCGGTCCCGGCTCGCAGAGCATGGCGTGCTGGTCGCGCGCCGAGGTCTGAATGCCGGTCCCGACATTGATGACCAGGCCCGTTCCCTTCTCGGCGGCGCGGGCCAGGGCGTCGACCGTGTCGTCGATATAGACGAGATCGAACGTCTGACGACCATCAGCGGGCATGCCTGCCGCAACGTTGCGCATCCGCGACTCGACGAACGAGGCGACGATGCCGTCGACCGGACGCTGGCGGGGGCCGTAGACCTCGCCGAGGGCAAGTGCGGTGAACTCGATGCCGCGCGTCTCGCGCGAGACGGCCAGCAGATCGGTCATCGCCCGGGCGATCACGGCGGCGAGCGACTGGGCGGCCGCCAGTTGGCCCTCCTTGGCCGGCAGCTCGCGGGCGCTGACGGCGCCGTACAGCACCGCAGCCGGCAGGGTGACCACGATCTTGGCGACCTCGGCGGCGCGGGCGGCTTCCAACAGATTGAGCAGTCCGCCGACGGCAACCTCGCCGGCCACGGCGATCGGGAGTCCGGGAGGCAGAACCGCCAGGTGGTAGATCACCGTCGGTCGGCGGCGGACGACCACCTCCCCGAGCGACAGTGAACGAACATCGAGATGATGGATCTTGAGCGTGCCGTCGTTCATCGCCCGGGCGTCGGCCAGATTGGCCAACGAGCCGGTCGACAGATCGTCGACGACATCGACGGTATGGCCGTCGGCCAACAGGCGATCGACGAGGTGGGAGCCGACGAAACCGGCGCCACCCACGACGAGCGCGCGCATCACTCCGGGGCCGGAATCCGCTCGTCGAGCGCGTGGCGGCCGGCGGCCACCGTGCCGTGGGCGCCGATCACGCAGCCGACCACCTTCGCCCCGGCGCCGACCTCACCGTCGACCACCGAATGCTCGATACGACAGCCGACACCCAGTCGCGCCCCCGGCAGGACAACGCTGTCGATCACCACTGCGCTCGCCTCGATGCGGGCACCGGCGGCCACGACGCTGCGCTCGATGCGGGCATCGTCGGCGACGTGGGCGCCATCGGCGATCGCCACCGGATCGGACTGATCATGGCGGTCGAGTCGATCGAGGTTGGCCTGCAGATAGAACTCCGGCCGCCCGGTATCGAGCCAATATACGTCGGAGGCCATCGCCGACAACGCGCCGTCGGCCACCATCGCCGGGAATGTCGAGCGCTCGATCGACACCTTGCGCCCGCCGGCGATGCGCCTCAAAGCAGCCGGTTCCAAGACATAGGTCCCGGCATTGATCAGATTCGACGGCTCGGTGCCCGCCGGCGGCTTCTCGACGAACGCCGAGACCTTGCCACGGGCGTCGGTCGCCACGACGCCGAACGCGCTCGGGTCGGCCACCGGGATGAGGTGGATCGTCCCTTCGGCACCCGACTCCCGATGGAAGGCGACCAGTTGAGCGACATCGAGATCGGTGAGAATGTCGCCATTGGCCACGACGAACGTGTCGTCGATGCCGGCCGCTTCGGCGGCGAAGCGGATCGCTCCGGCCGTATCGAGCGGCGCCGGCTCGACGGCGTACGTCATCGTGGCGCCGGCGCAACGACCGTCGGGGAACGCTTCGAGGAACGGCTCGGGTTTGAATCCCAGGGCCAGGACGACATCGATGACCCCGCCGCGAACGAGATTGGCGACCAATCGCTCGATGATCGGCACGTGCAGCACCGGCAGCATTGGCTTGGGAATCGTATATGTGAGCGGCCGGAGCCGCGTGCCCAAGCCGCCGACGAGGACGACGGCGCGCATTACACCGTGGTCGCGGGGGCGTCGGTGGATTGGGTCACCGTCGTGGCGGAGACCTCGGTGGAGCCCGTCGTCGTCGCCGTGACGTCGGAACCCGACGGCGCCGTTGACGCCGACGGTTCACCGACGACGGTCACCGACGAATCCGTGGAACCGGGCACCGTCGAGTCGGTGGAACCGGCGATTGTCGTCGCCGTCGCTCCGCCGGCGTCGGCTGCTCCGAGCGCATCGAGCTCGGCGGCCGATGGCGGCAGCGGGACGGTGGTGTCCTTGGGGACGAAGGCAATCGTCATCGCCATGCCGTTGCGGATGATGCGGGCGTCGTCCATATTGGCCGACAGGGTCGTGAACTTCGACGGGTCCTTGGCGTCGGGCCACACCACGACCTTCAGCTCACCATCGACCTGCTTGCCATCGACCGTGCACTTGGTGAGACCCTCGTCGAGCGTCAGGCCGCCCTGGTCGGCCGGAAGGGTCAGCTTCGTATTGCTGAGCGTGATCCCGTAGACCTCGAGGAAGCGCTTCAGCTTGGCGTTGCGACCACTCGACGCACCGGTCGACGGGTGGTAGTGGATCACACCGTCATCGTGGGAGTGCACCCCGTAGTTGGGATAGAGCGGATGAGCGGCGTCCTCGGCGTTGCCGACGAGATTCGGTGCCCAGGCATCGCAGTTGTAGATCCCGAAGGCGATGTGGAAGTGGTCGCGGTTCGAGGCACGCGGTCCGGGGGCGTTGGAGTAGCTCGACGACCGGGCGTAGCCGATCAGGAGCGATCCGAGCACGACGACCAGGGCGACGACGGCCGGAAACACGGTCCCACCTTGGAACCGCACTTTCTTGCCGCGACCCTTTTCGGCCATCTTGGCGATTTTTTTGGCAGAGGAAGCCTTACCCACGAGGATGCGAGGCTACAGGGTGAATGCCCCGGAAGTTGATCATCGGGCCAGCTCGACGAACAACGATTCGTATGTAGCCGCCACCGCAGCGGGCGACGCCCAGTGCTCGACCCACCGCCGACCCTGGTCACCCTTGACGGCCAGATCGTTCGACGCCAGCATCATGCGCAGTGCGGCGGTGAAAACCTCGGCATCGTCGGGTGGCACCGCCACTCCGCAACCGGCAGCCTCGACGATGTTGGCCACCTCGGTCCCGGGGTCGACCGCCGCAAGCACCGGGCGTCCGGCGGCCAGAATCGAGTACGTCTTGGACGGCACACTCACCCGGGCGAGGCCGGCCCGCAACGGCACGACATGAACGTCGCCGGTGCCGAGCACCTCGGAGAGCCGCTCGACCGGTTGGTACTGCCCGAACCTGATGTTCGCAAGACCGGCGGCATCGGCTCGCAGGGAGTCGAGCGCCGATCCTCCGCCGTTGATCAGGAACGTGACCTCGGGCAGGTGGCGGGCCGCATGGAGCAACATGCCGAGCGACTGGGAGAAGCCGACATTGCCGGCATACATGACCACCGGCTCGTCACCGATACCGAGTTCGGTCCGGTACGCCGTCATCCGGTCGACCGGTCGGATCGCCTCGGTGTCGACGAAGTTCGGGATCACCCGGATCTTGGCGTGCTGCGATTCGGGCAGCTTGGCCCGCAGGTTGTCGCGCAGGTCGTCGGACAGCACGGTCACTGCGTCACTGCGCCGGTAACTCGTGCGCTCGAGCCACACGGCGAAGCGGATCAGGTGCCGGTTGGTGATCGCCCCGGTTTCGATGGCCGCATCGGGAAACACGTCTTGGATGTTGAAGACGAGCGGCCCCCGGCGCACCAGGTGGATCGCCCAGCCGGTCAGGCCGAGCGTCAGCGGTGGCGACATCACCAGCACGCCGTCGACCCGACCGCCGCGCAGACCCATCAACCCGGCAAGGGCGCTGAACCCGACGAATCCGGCGGCCCGGCGGGGAATACTGCGCTTGTCGGGCGACGGGAAGGGGTGGATGCGGGTGACCGAGCCCCATGACGTCCGCTCGACGCGCACCGGGCGACCGCCCCAGCCGGGCTCGATCCGGTGGTGCTGATACCACGGCAGCGCGGTGACGACGTGCAACTCATGGCCACGAGCTGCGAGTTCGGTGACGATGCGGGTCATCACCGCGCCGGTGGGCGCCAGGTCGGGCGCGAAGTGGGGGCAGAGGACGGCGAGCTTCATGCGAGAGCGACACCGTAGGCGGCGAGCAACGCAGCCGCCGATTGCTCGCAGCTGTAGCGCTCGACCCGCTGCCGGCCGGCGGCGACGAACCACTCGCGCCGGGCCACGACCCGGTCGAGGGCGTCGGCCCAGGCGTCGATGTCGAGTGGTAGACACAGTCCGGCATCGCCGAGCACCTCGGGCACGGCCGTGGCGGCACCGGCGATGATCGGGGTGCCCAGACTCATCGCCTCGATCAGCGGTGCGCCGAAGCCCTCGTACTGCGAGGGGAACACCAGTGCATCGGCCATCTGCAGCAGGCCGTCGCGATCGTCCGCCGGTACCCGACCGAGCCGTAGCACCCGATCGCCGAGACCGAGGCGGGCGATGTCGGCGTTCACGTCGGCCTCGGCCAAACCGGCTCCACCGGTCATGACCAGGCACAACTCCGGATCGGTCCACCGTTCGGTCAACAGGCGGAGCAGGAAGCGGTGGCCCTTGTGCGGGAACGTGGCGGCCGGCAGGATCACCATCCGCCGCGTCCCGATCCCGTATTTGGCCCGCAGCTCGTCGGGCGGTGTCGCCGCTGCGCCGATGCTGGGCTCCACGCCGTGTGGAACCACCATCACTCGATCGGGCGCGACGTCGAACGCCTCGATCACGGTGCCGCGCACGAATTCGCTGGGGACGGTGATCACCGTCGCCCGATGTACCGAGCGGGGCATCCGGTGGATCAGGTACTGGTACTTGAGCCGCGAGAAGTACTCGGGGTAGTCGAGATACTGCAGGTCATGGATGGTCAGCACGACGGGGCGACCACCGATGGCCGGCACCGTTCCCCCGCCATGATGCACCAGGTCGGCGCTCCGGTCATGCCACGCCAGCCACGAGTGCTCGATCGCCACCCGCACCGGCCGTGACCGGCCGCTGATCGGAGCGGTGATCACCCGACCGACCTCGCTCAGCGTGGGGTGATCGGCAACCAGGCCAGGGAGCACGTACATCGCCATGTCGTGACGATGAGGGTGCGAGCTCAGACCGCGCAGCTGACGGACGAGGTACTGCTCCGATCCGCCCACGCCACCGGGAACGCACCACAGCAGGTTGACGGCGATCCTGCTCATTGCGCCACCTCCCGATACGCCGCGACCGTCAGGCGCGCCGTCTCGGCCCAGGTGAGCTGCGCGGCCCGGGCCTGGCCCCGGGCGATGAACCCGTCGCGCGCTGCGAGTACCTCGGCGATGCCGCGGGCGATGTCGACGATGTCGGTCGGCTCGACGAGCGCGGCTGCTCCGCCGGCGGTCTCCTCGGTTGCCGTGCCCCGGCTGGTGACCACCGGGGTGCCCAGCGCCATGGCCTCGACGACGGGCAGCCCGAAGCCCTCGCGCAGGCTCGGGTAGCACAGCGCGGCCGCGCCGGAGACAAGCGCGTTGCGGACACCCTCGGCGACGTGACCGACGAAGATCACCCGGCCCGACTCGAGCGGTGGCCCCACAGCGTCGCCCCAACCGTTCGGGCCGATCACCACGAGCGGCATCTGCGGTGCGGCCAGGGCCGCCGCCCGGATCAATCGGTCGAGATTCTTGCGCGGTTCCAACGTGCCGACGAACGCCAGATACGGCCCGTCGACGACCCGTCCGGCGGCGACCTGATCCTCGGGCGACGGAGGCAGCACACGTGCGCCGAGTGGAACGAGGCGGAGCCGGTCGCCGGCGATCCCGGCGTGGACGCAGTCGTCCATCGTCGCCTGCGACGAGCACATCACCAACGCGGCGTGCCGGCGGATGACCGACAGGCTGCGGCGGAAGACCGTCACGCCCCAGCGGCTGAAATGGTCGGGTTGATGAAGGAAGGCCAGGTCATGGATGGTCACGACCAATGGCGCCCGGCTCGGACACGGAATGATCGTCGTGGCATGGGCCACGTCGACCCGACCGGTGGCCACCTCGACTGCGGGCCGACCGGCCCACAACCACCGGGCGTACAGCCGGGCGCCGGCGCCCCGCAGCGACCGGACATCGACCGGAGGCACCCATGGTTCCGCCGGCGGTCGGTCATGAGTTCCGGCGACGCCGATCAACTGCACCCCCGTGGTCGCCTCGGCGGCCCGCAGCTCCCGGGCCACCTCGAGCGCCGCCACACCGGTTCCGCCCGGTACGGCGTGCCAGCACTGCTCAAGGGTGTAGGCGACGCGCACGGCGTCCATCATGCCGCCCACCACCGCCGCGAACCGACCTTCCCTCGGGTGCAGCGATTCCGGATCTCATCTCGCAGCGATTGGCCGAGCACGCCTCGCTCGGCCCGACCCGTAGCATGTCGGGCATGTCGAACTTCTGGCCGGGCACCAACGTGGTCGTGACCGGCGGACGAGGCTTCCTCGGCCGGGTGGTCGTCGCCCAGCTTCAGGCGGCCGGCGCCGACGTCACCGCACCGCCCAGCACCGACTACGACCTCACCAAGCCGGGAGCGGCCGAGCAGTTGCTCGCCGACCATCGGCCGAAGATCGTCATCCACCTGGCGGCCCGGGTCGGCGGGATCGGATTCAACCAGGCCGAGCCGGCCCGGCTGTACCTCGACAACCTGCTGATGGGCACCCACATCATCGAGGCGACGCGCGCCGCAGGGACCGACAAGACCGTGCTGCTCGGCACCGTCTGCTCGTACCCCAAGTTCACGCCCGTGCCGTTTCGTGAGGAGTCGTTGTGGGACGGCTATCCCGAGGAGACCAACGCTCCGTACGGCATCGCCAAGAAGGCCCACCTGGTCCACGCCCAGGTCAACGCCGCCCAGTACGGCCAGCGGTTCGCTTACCTCATCCCGACGAACCTCTACGGTCCCGGAGACAAGTTCCACGCCTCGGTGTCGCACGTGATCCCGGCCTTGATCAAGAAGTGCGTCGAGGCCCGCGAGGCCGGGCTCGACAAGATCGACGTGTGGGGCACCGGCCGGGCCAGCCGCGAGCACCTCTATGTCGACGACGCCGCCCGAGCCATCGTGCTCGCCGCCGAGAACCTCGAGTCGACCGAGCCGGTCAACCTCGGCAACGACCGCGAGGTCACGATCCGCGAGACCGTGGAAACAATCGCTGAGCTGGTCGGCTTCTCGGGCGAACTGGTCTGGGACCCGAGTCGGCCCGACGGCCAGCCCCGCCGACGGGTCGATCCGCATCGCGCCGAGCAGCTCCTCGACTGGCGGGCGGCGATGCCGTTCG
This sequence comes from Actinomycetes bacterium, assembly GCA_031371195.1. Lineage (GTDB taxonomy): Bacteria > Actinomycetota > Acidimicrobiia > Acidimicrobiales > Ilumatobacteraceae > JANMJD01. The sequence goes on from JANMJD010000036.1 coordinate 11,279, forward strand.
ACGAGGGCCTGCGCCGCACCATCGACTGGTACCTCGCCAACCGCGAAGAAGCCGAACGCGTCCCAGGCTGAGCAGCCGGGCCGATCCGACGATTGACGCCCGCGGTAGTGTTCAGCCATGCGCACCCAGTTGCCTCCCGACGCCCTGGCCCGCGATTCGCGGTTCCACCGCATCACGACGGCGGAGCGGTTCTCCGACGAGCGACCCAACGACCTGGGTCAGGACCGGCGGATCGATTCGGAGTCCGATGAGGTGTCCGATCGGGCCCGCCGCCAGATGCACGGCATCTTCGTCGGCGAGATCCAGGCGCTCGAAGGGGCCGGTCGGACGGCGTTCGACTACTCGACCGAGGAGGTGCCGTTCGCGCTGAAGCTCGACATGGCCCGCCAGTGTTGGGACGAGGCCCGCCACGTCGAGATCTCCTGCGTACTCGGCGAGCACATGGGCGGCGAGATCGGGGAGTTCAGCGAGGCGACCACCCTGTTCGAAGCGGCGTGCCACCCCGACCCCGTATTTCGCCTGGCCGGCGTCAACCGTGCCCTCGAAGGCCTGGCCATCGACGTGTTCACCACGATGCGCGACTTCGCCACCGAGATGAACGACCCCGTACTCAAGTTCGCCGAGGACTGGATGCTGGCCGACGAGGTGACCCACGTGAAGATGGGTTCGACCTGGCTGCGTGAGGTGACCAAGAACGACAAGGAACGCCAGACCCAGGCGCTCGAGTTCCAGAAGACCGTCGACAACCTGTTCAACTTCCGCGGCACCCGCGGCGAGGATCGTGAATCGGCGATTGTGCTCGCCCGCAAGTTCCGCGAGATGGCCGGTTTCGACACCGCCGAGATCGACGAGATCGCCCGTATGGCCGCCGTCCAACGCGCCGAGCGGGCTGACGCAGCAGCGGCGTTCACCGACACCGCAGCCGGCGCCTCGGCCGCCTGAGCGACCTCAACGGCGCAGGCCGGCGACCTCAACGGCGCAGGCGGGCGACCAATTCGGCCAACGGTTCGCGGTAATCCCGCATCGGCGGCAAGCCCGCCAACCTGGCGACGGCATTGTCGAGCACGCTGTTGGCCGGCCGGGGCGCCGGGCGCGGCGGTTGCAGATCGCTGGTGGCGATCGGGCGGACCATCTCGGGGTCGCGGCCATCGGCGGCCACCACGTCGCGGGCGAACTGGTACCAGCTCACGGCACCGCTGTTGGTCAGATGGTGCACGCCGGATCGGCGGTCGAGCGCCAACCGGCGCAGCATCGGAGCCAGGTCGGCGGTGAACGTCGGGTGGCCGATCTGGTCGTCGACGAACGCCAACTCGGGTCGCTCGGCGGCCAACCGCAGGATCGTCTTGGCCATGTTGTTGCCGTGTTCGCCGCACACCCACGAGGTGCGTACGACGGCCGCTCCAATCCCGGCACCCAACGCCTCGATCTCGCCGCCGAGCTTGGATCGACCGTAGACCGACTGTGGATTCGGGGCGTCCCACTCCTGGTAGGGGCCGGTCTTGGTGCCGTCGAACACGTAGTCGGTCGAGACGTGGACCAGGTGGGCACCGACGGCACGGCAACCTTCGGCGATCCATCGCACGGCGAGGGCGTTGACCAGCCAGGCCCGATCGGGTTCGGATTCGCAGGCATCGACCGCCGTCCACGCCCCGCAGTGCACTACGGCATCGGGGCGCGTCGCCGAGATCGCCGAGAGCACCTCGTCACGCGATCCCACGTCGAGCGAGCGATGATCGAACCCGTGGACGTCGTCGCCGGCCGCCGTTGAGGCCGACACGACATCCCGACCGAGTTGTCCTGCGGCCCCGGTGACGAGCAGGCGCATCAGAACTTGGCGTGGGCCTGCAACGGCTCCCACCATGCCCGATTGTCGCGGTACCAGGCGACGGTCGATGCCAGCGCGGCGTCGAGATCGTGGCGCGTGGTCCAGCCGAGGTCGGTGAGCTTGTCGATGTTGACCGAGTAACGCCGGTCGTGGCCGAGGCGGTCGGCCACCGGTTCGATGAACGACTCGTCGCGGTCGGTCAACGCCAGCAGGCGATAGGTGAGATCGCGGTTGGTGATCTCGTTGTGCGCCCCGATGTTGTACACCTCGCCCACCGTGCCGGACCGCAGGATCACATCGACGGCGCGGTTGTGGTCCTCGACGTGGATCCAGTCGCGGATGTTTCCGCCGTCGCCGTACAACGGCACCTTGCGCCCGTCGAGCAGGTTGGTGGTGAACAGCGGAATGACCTTCTCGGGGAACTGGTATGGCCCGAAGTTGTTCGAGCACCGCGTGACGACGACCGGCAGTCCGTAGGTCGTCACGTACGACAGGGCGATGAGATCACTGCCCGCCTTGGCCGCCGAATAGGGCGAACGGGGAGTCAGCCGATCGGTCTCGGAGAACGAGCCGACGTCGATCGAGCCGTACACCTCGTCGGTGGAGATGTGGACGAACCGCTCCACCCCGACCCGACGGGCCGCATCGCACAACACGTTCGTCCCGAAGCAGTTCGTGTGCACGAACGCATACGGATCGACGATCGAACGATCGACGTGGGTCTCAGCAGCAAAGTGAACGACGGAATCGTGGCCGGCCATCTGTTCGATCACCGCGTCCTGATCGCAGATATCAGCCTGCACGAACCGGCAGCGCTTGTCGTCGAGCACATCTCGAATGCTGGCCAGGTTGCCGGCATAGGTCAGCTTGTCGAACACCGTGATCTCGTCGTCGGTGTTCGACAACGCCCAGCGCACATAGTTCGACCCGATAAATCCGGCACCGCCGGTCACAAACTGCTTCATCACAACACTTTCGTCATTGGATCGGACATCAGCCGATCGGCATCGTTCGTTGAGGCCATTGTCCGGGCAGGAACTCGTCCGGGCAGGAACTCGTCCGGTCAGGTTCTCATCCGGTCAGGTTCTCATCGGCCAGTAGGGGCGACGTCCGGCGGGAAGATCGGCCCGGAGCGGGTTCATCGTGTCACGTTGGGAGAGCACCGGGTCGGTCACCCCCCAGTCCCCGGCGATCACCGGGTCGTTCCACGCCACACCCAACTCGTCGGCCGGGTTGTAGTAGCCGTCGACCAGATAGGTGATCACCATGTCGGTCAGGGCCGAGAAGCCGTGGGCGACACCCGGCGGGATGAACAAACCGTGGTGGTTCTCGCCCGACAGGTCCAGCGACCACGTCGCCCCATCGGTCGGGCCGCCCCCGCGAAGGTCGTGGAGCACGACTCTGGCGGTGCCGAACGGTACGTACCAATAGTCGGCCTGATGGAGGTGGTAGTGCAGTCCGACCAAGGCGCCCTGCTGACGGTTCGCCCGATTCCCCTGGATCATCTCGCGGCCGTTGGGGAACCACTCCCGTCGATACGTCTCGATGAACAAACCCCGCTGATCCCCGTGGATCACCGGTTCCACCAGGTACGCGCCGGCGATGACTCCGCTTTCGGTGACTTTCATATCACTCACTCCACATCGATCTGGCAATGATCGCCGATCATCAGACGTAACGCCCGCGGCCGAACCTGGGTGCGGTTGATCATCGCCTCACGACCGATCAGCGAGTCTTCCAGCCGGGGAATCCCCACGACATGGGAGCGTTCCATGATCACCGAATGTTCGACCTCGGAGCCGTCGATCACGCAACCGTCGCCGATGGCTGTGAACGGGCCGATGAAACTATCGGTGATCCGCGCCCCGGCGCCGATGACGACCGGTCCACGCACCCGGGAATTGACCAGCACGGCACCGGCCTCGACCACCACACGGCCGTCGACACTGGACAACTCGTCGACCTCGCCGTCGATGCGCGGCTCGATCCGCTCCAGCAGCAGCCGATTCGCCTCCAACAATGGGGTCAGCTTTCCCGTGTCGATCCACCATCCGGCGAGCTGCTCGGCCCTTACACGGTGGCCGTGATCGACCAGCCATTGGATCGCGTCGGTGATCTCCAGCTCGCCGCGTTCTGACGGGGCGATGGCGGCCACGGCTGTGTGGATCGACGCGTCGAACAGGTAGACGCCGACCAGCGCCAGATCGGATGCCGGTTCGTCGGGCTTCTCCACCAGGCGAACGACATTGCCGGCGTCGTCCAACTCGGCGATCCCGAACCGATGGGGATCGGGGACCTGCTTCAACAGGATCTGCGCCGACGGCGGCTCGAATTGGCCGTGCGCCACGCTGAATGCCCGCACGAAGGCTCCGAGGTCCTGCTCCAACAGGTTGTCGCCGAGGTACATCACGAACTCGTCGTCGCCCAGGAAGTCGCGGGCGATCAACACGCAGTGAGCCAAGCCCAACGGTGCATCCTGGGGCAGGAATGTGAACTTCGCCCCGAAGCGCGAGCCGTCGCCGAGGGCGGTCATCACCTCGTCGCGGGTATCGCCGACGATGATCCCGATCTCGACGATCCCGGCGGCGACCATCGACTCGATTCCGTAGAACAGAATCGGCTTGTTCGCCACCGGCACCAGCTGCTTCGCCGCCGTATGGGTAATCGGACGCAGCCGCGTGCCTGCTCCGCCGGCCAATACCAAACCCTTCATCATGACCGGAGAGTCTCACAGGTCATGGCGGGGTTGATGCAGGCAACGCTCCTGTTCCCTGAAAATAGGCGATCAACGGGAGCGCCGCGTCGCCCCGCAGGACGAGCACCGACTTGCCGTTGATCTCGTCGGGCTGGACCGGTAACGCGAAGGTCGTCAGCCCTGCTGATGCCGCCGACCGGAGACGGCGCGCCACCGCCGGCAGATCGAGCGACGGATCGACCCGCAACGAGTCGGCCACCGCACCGAGCACGCCACCGATCCGGAACGGGTTTCCCACCGTGGCGCGGGCAGCCTGGTGTACCGCGGTGTCGATGAATCCCTGCTGACGCCCCATCCGGCCGATGTCGGCCGTACCGTCGACATGCCACTCCCCATCGCGGAACTCCTCGTAGTAGCGCGAGCGGGCGTACTGCAACGCGGCAACGCCCCCCAGGTTGTGGCAGCCGGGCTCCTCGATCAACAGGCCCGTATGGTCGTCCCTGGCCGGGAAAAGGAAGCAGACCTCCACACCACCGATGGCCTCGACCAACCGCTTGAAGCCCTGGAAGTCGACCTCGAGATAGTGATGTACCGGGATGCCCAGCGATTGCTGCACGGTGGCGACGAGTGCGTCGGGCCCTTCGCTGAATGCCGCGTTGATGCGATTGCTTCGGCCGAGCGCAGGGATCTCGACCCACAGGTCGCGGGGCAGCGACAGCAACGACGCGGTCGATGCCGCCCGATCGAGCCGCATGACCATGATCGTGTCGGACCGTTGGCCGCCGGTGCCTTGATCGGTGCCGATTCCCCCGAAATCCGGATCGCTCGGGTCGGCCCCGGCTCGCGAGTCCGACCCGACGAGCAGGAAATTCTCGATCGGACTGTCGCCGACCGGTGTCAGCACATCCGCCAGCTCGGCGATGCGCGGCACCCGGTCGAGTTGAGCGCGGGCCGTGGCGGCCAACGAGGTGCCGAGGCCGCCGGATGTGACGCCGAAGATCACGACGGCACCGACAACGCGTCGTCGACGGGCGGTGGTGCGCTCGGCCGCCTTGGCGCGGCGACGGCCGCGGACCGCCCCACGCGACTCCAACGCCTCCATCGGCTAGCTGGTGACCGGCGGCGTCGAGCCCGGCGGCATCGAGCCCGGCTGCGTCGAGCCCGGCTGCGTCGAGCCCGGCTGGGTCGAGTCCGGCTGGGTCGAGCCCGGCTGGGTCGAGTCCGGCCGCGGGCCCACCCCGTTGAAGTAGTCGAGGATCGGCTTGGCCTTCTCCTTGTCGATCTCGAGGACGTCGTTGCCGTTGATCGTCTTGGCGTTCGCCGGCATCGTGAACGCGATCACGTTGGCGGGCGACAAACCACGAAAACGGTGGGCGAGCGAGAACAGATCGATTCCCGGGTCGACGACCAAGGCATCGCCCGCCGCCTTGACCAAGTCGTCGAGCGCGTACGGATTGGCCTTCAGCCGCTCCTCGGCCCGTTTGACGGAATCGACGATGAACTGCTGCTGGCGCACGATGCGTCCGAGGTCGGAGCGCTGGTCTTCGCGCCATTTACCGTCGCGGAACTCCTCGAAGTGCCGGGACCGGGCGTACGCCAATGCCTGCACGCCGTCGAGAAACCAGCAACCCTTCTTGCCGACGAGGAGACCGGTATTGCGGTCGCGGGTCGGGAAGAAGAAGCACGCCTCGACCCCGTCGACCGCGTCGACGAGCGTCTTGAAACCGGTGAAGTCAACCTCGATGTAGTGGTTGACGGTGACCCCGATCTCGTTCTTGATCGTCTTGACCAGTACGTCGGTGCCTTGGGTATACGCCGCGTTCAGCCGGCTCTTGCCCTTCATTCCGGGCACCTTCACCCAGAGGTCGCGTGGCAACGACAGCAGGGCCGCCTCGCCCGTCTCCTTGTTGTGCCGCAGGATCATCACCGTGTCGGAGCGGCGTCCGGTCGTGGCGTTCTCGTCACCGATCGAGCCGTAGTCGGGCGAGTTCGGATCGGCTCCCTCGCGGGTATCGGAACCGACGAGCAGGTACGTCTCGACCGGCTGACCCGTGTCGACCACGGCCAGTTCCTGGACCACGACGGCGTCGGTGGTGATCGTCGCTTCCTGGGCGCCACTCTGACTGACCAGGATGAGCGAACCACCGGCGGCGATCGAAGCAAAGAGGGCCACGCCGCTCAATGCCCGCGCCATGCGCAGTCGCAGCGTGCGGTCCTCGGTCGGACTTGGCATCGTGACCACGGTACCCGAATGTTGCGATTGTGCGACGGCTATCGACCCATGGCGCGGAGGTGAATCACGTCTCCTGCCATCACGATCCGCTGCACCCCACCCACGGCGACGACCAGGCCGCCATTGGTGGTGATGTCGACCGCCTCGCCTTCGAATGTCTCGTCGACCAACTCGACGCGCACGCGACGTCCGAGCGTGTCAAGACGATGTCGGTACTCGTCGGCAATGCCGAGTGGAAGCCCGACGAACTCCTCGAGCAGCGCACGTACGACCTGATCGCGATCGCCCGCCGGTAAGCGGGTCGCACCGTCGGGAGCCCAGGCGATGTTCAGGCCGATGCCGACCACGACGAAGTCGTGACCGGCCTGCGCCAGGATTCCGGCGAGTTTGGCCCCGTCGAGCAGCAGATCGTTGGGCCATTTCAACACCGGACTCACCCCGGCAACCCGCTCGCATGCCCGCACGGCGGCCAACGCCACCCGTTGGATCTGTTCGTGGGCCGACGTCGGGGCCAGGCGGAACAGGATCGACATCAGCAGATTCAGTCCCGCAGGATCCCCGTCCCCGGTCGGCGGAGATTCCCACGAACGGTCGAGGCGCCCGCGCCCGGCGGTCTGTCGGTCGGCGACGAGCACCGTGCCGTGGCGCACGTCGGCATTCCCGGCCGCCCCCATCAAGTCGGCGTTGGTCGAGCCGGTCTCGACCACTCGCATCACGCGAAACGGGCCGACGACGCACTCGGACGACCATGCTTCGGCGCGTCCGTTGCCGTGTGGGGTGGTCACCCCACCTACATTTGCAGGCGTGCTGCGCAAGATTCTGATCGCCAACCGCGGAGAGATCGCCGTCCGGGTCATCCGGGCCGCCCGAGAGCTTGGAATCCAGACGGTTGCCGTCTACTCCGAGCTCGACCGCAACGCCCTCCACGTCCGCCTCGCCGACGAGGCATACGCCTTGGGAGGTCAGACGGCGGCGGAGAGCTACCTCAACACCGAGGCGATCCTCAACGCCATCCGCGAGAGCGGCGCCGATGGTGTTCACCCTGGTTATGGCTTCTTTTCCGAGAACGCCGACTTCGCCCAGGCGATCACCGAGATGGGTGTCGCCTTCATCGGACCACCGCCGGCGGCGATCGTCGAGATGGGCGACAAGGTGTCATCCCGTCGCGCCGCCACCCGCGGCGGCTGCCCGATCGTGCCCGGGACCACCGACTTCGTGACGACAGCCGACGAGATCTCGGCCTTCGGTAACGACTTCGGCTTCCCGGTGGCGATCAAGGCCGCCTTCGGCGGCGGGGGCCGGGGCATGAAGGTCGTCCAATCGGCCGGCGAGGTGCAAGAAGCGATGGACTCGGCCCAACGCGAGGCCAAGGCGTTCTTCGGGCGCGATGAGATCTACGTCGAGAAGTACCTGACCTGGCCGCGGCACATCGAAATCCAGATCGTCGGCGATCAGCACGGCGACGTGGTCTGGGTCTCGAGCCGCGACTGCTCGGCCCAGCGACGCCACCAGAAGCTGGTCGAAGAGGCCCCGGCCCCGGGTCTGCCCGACGGGGTGGAAGAGGCGATGGGTGCGGCGGCGATCCTGGCCGCCAAGGCCGTCGGCTACTTCAATGCCGGCACTGTCGAGTTCATCTACCAGGACGGTGAGTTCTTCTTCCTCGAGATGAACACCCGCCTGCAGGTGGAGCACCCCGTCACCGAGGTGATCACCGGGATCGACCTGGTTGAATGGCAGATCCGGGTCGCCTCGGGCGAACGGTTGCCGATGACCCAGGACGAGGTCGCCGCCCAGCGCCGCGGCCACGGCATCGAGATCCGGATCAATGCGGAGAACCCCGCCGAGGGCAAATTCCTGCCTTCGCCAGGCCGCATCGACGTGTTGAAGGTCCCCGACGGGTTCGGCGTTCGCTTCGACGCCGGGTACGAGGCCGGCGACGAGATCAGCCAGTACTACGACAACCTGGTCGGAAAGCTGATCGTCTGGGGCCGCGACCGTCCGACGGCGATCGCCCGCACCATCCGCGCCCTGGACGAGATGGTCGTCGAGGGTGTCGCCACCACGATTCCCGCCGACCTGGCGATCCTGCGTCACCCCGACTTCGCCGCAGTGACGCATTCGACGAAGTGGGTCGAGGAAGTGCTGGATCTGTCGGGAATTGCTGCGCCCGCGCCTCCGGCACCGGCCACCGAGGACGACGCCCCGCTGGTGCAGCGTTCGACCACGGTCGAGGTCAACGGCAAGCGCTTCGCCGTCAAGATGTGGGTGCCCGACGTACCGATGGGCACTGCCGGGCCCGCAGCCGCGCCGAAGAAGGCCGCCCGGGCCAAGTCATCCGCTGGAGCAGCCGGCGGAGGATCGGGCCAGGTCAGCGTGCCGATGCAGGGCACGATCGTCAAGGTCCTCGTCGAGGTCGGCCAAGCCGTGGAAACCGGGCAGGCCGTCGTCGTACTCGAGGCGATGAAGATGGAGAATCAGATCACCGCCGACAAGACCGGCACGATCAAGGAAATCAAGGTCACCGCCGGCGACACCGTCGGCGCCGGCGACGTGGTCGTCGTCATCGAGTGACTCGACCCGAGGCCGCGGTCATCGACCGAGTCGAGTCCGCGACAATGTGAGACGTTCGTATCTTTCGACTCCTGCCGCACTCTCGTATCGGTGGAGGTGGATGCGGAATGGATCTGAAATCCTTGGGTCTCGGTGTCGCGGCAGCGCTCATGTTCGCAGTCGGTGG
>JANMJD010000069.1:0-23836 GCA_031371195.1 Actinomycetes bacterium
CTCATCGTGAGATCAGATGTGGACCGCCGCTTCGACGCTGTCGGACTTCCTCAGGCGGTCGGAGGCGACCTCGGCCGGCCCGATGGACCGGACATTCCGGTCTGGTCACCCTCGGCAATCAGCGGGTCGCCTTCCGCCGCCTTCGCCGTCGCCGGTACAACCAGCTCCGTGGGGCGTCGGCCCGCCTGGCCTGAGCCTGCCGTCGGCGGGTGTCGGACGCTACCGTCGTAGGTATGCCCGACGAAGTAGCGCCGCTCGTTCTCCTTGATCGCCGTGATGACGGGGTCGCCGTCATCACACTCAACAATCCGAAGGTCAACGCCTTGTCCACGGCGTTGCTTGGCGAGTTGAAGGTCATCGCCCAGGCATTGTCGGACGATCCCCCCGGTGCGGTGGTCGTCACCGGCGGCGAGCGGATCTTCGCCGCCGGGGCCAACATCGCCGAGTTCGGTGGTCCCGAGGAAGGGGCGGCGATCACCCGGGGGTTTCATGACGCCCTCGACACGCTGGCCGCCATCCCGCGGTTCGTCATCGCCGCGGTCAGCGGGTATGCGCTCGGTGGAGGTTGCGAACTGGCTTTGGCGTGCGACTATCGAATCGTCTCGACCAGAGCGGTGTTCGGTCAGCCCGAGATCCTGTTGGGCATCATTCCCGGAGGTGGTGGCACCCAACGCCTGGCGCGCACCATCGGGGCATCCAAGGCCAAGGAGATGTGCCTGACCGGCCGCCAGGTACGCGCCGACGAGGCGATCCGCATCGGGCTGGCCGACGAGGTGGTCGAGCCTGACGCCCTGCATGAGCGGGCGTTGACGCTGGCCGCCGAAGTAGCCGCCGGCGCAATCGTCGCCCAGTCGTTGGCCAAGGAGGCGATCGATACCGGGCTGTCGATGTCGTTGGCCGAGGGCTTGCTCGTCGAGCGGCGACTTTTCACCGACGTGTTCCACTCCGACGACAGCCGCATCGGCGTAACCAGCTTTCTCGAACATGGACCGGGCAAGGCCGGCTTCACCGGTCGCTGAACCCATGTCGATCCTCTTCAAGCAAAGGTTGTGCGTCAAGAATTCGGCGTAGCCAGCATTGTGGGTATTTGTTTCAGCGCCTCAGGTGGTTAAAGGCGATGTAGGTCTTCTGGAGTGTTGGGCGACACCCGCCGGTATCTGACGGTACGGGAGAATACGACGCGCTATTGTTACTCGGCGTGCGGGGGATGCGGGGATCAGTGCTTGTTCGACATCGACGAGCCTTTGCCTTGCTCATTGGCGTCGGGTTGTTGGCCGGCAGCATCGTCGGTGGTGTGCTGATCGGTCGTGAGCGGGCTCGCCAGGAACTCGACGACGACCTCGACGCTCAGGTGCACATCCAGGCCACGGCATTGCGCGACTTTCTCAGGAGCAGCGCCGACATCGCCAGGGTGCTCGCCCAGAACCCGGCGCTCGGCGACTTCTACAACCAGCCGACGGCTCGGGAGGCAACGATCGCCGATCGTCCGGAGGTGATGCAACGGGTCAATGCGGCCATCGGCTATGTCGGCAGTCTGTACCCCGAGCGTCTCGCCGAGGTCTGCTTCATCGATCGGTCGGGAGCGGAGAACGCCCGCGTGCTCGGCGGCGTCGCCGCGTCACCGTCGTCGTTGTCGCCCGACGAATCCACCCATGAGTTCTTCGCCCCGACGCTCGAGCTGTCACCCGGAGGTGTGTACCAAAGTCACCCGTACGTGTCGCCCGATGCCCACGACTGGGTGGTCTCGCAGAGCACTCCGGTCATCGACCGGCGCGGTGTCACGCGTGGCATGCTGCATTTCGAGATCACCGTCGAGAGCTTCCGGGTGCAGGCGGCCGAACACGCCGGCGATCGCCGAGTTTTCCTGGTCGACGTCGGCACGGGTGACGTGGTGGTCGACTCGAGGGTGGTGCAGCGCGAGCGGTCGCCGCTCGGTTCGCCCGGCGATCGCCGCTTCGAGTCGATTGCCAGTTCCGGTCGGAACAGTGGGCTGACCTTGGTGGGCGACCAGCGGGCGGCCTTTCTCCACGTCACCCAAGCCTCGGCCGACCGCCATGACTGGTTCATCGTCGCCACGGCACCGCAACCCGGCGGATTCGGGGCATGGAGCGTGTTGCAGATCACGCTGACCGGTTTTGCCCTGCTGTTCGTGGCCGCATGGATGTGGGCGATGTTGCTCGATGCCCGCCGATTGCGACGCTCCGCCGAAACCGATGCCCTTACCGGACTGCCGAATCGTGGTCTGTTCCACGCCCGCATCGCGGCATTCCTGGCGAACCGAGGGTCGGCCGAGGTCGGTGCGGTGCTGATGATCGATCTCGATCGGTTCAAGGAGGTCAACGACACGCTCGGTCACCTGCAGGGGGATCGCCTGCTGCAAATGGTAGGAGCCCGCCTGGGGCGGGTCGTCGACGCGGCGAACGTCATCGCCCGGCTGGGCGGTGATGAGTTCGGCGTGCTGCTCGGTCGTCTCGCCACGCCGGCGATGGCGATCGACGTGGTCGAGCGGCTGCGCGCAGAGTTGGAGCGGCCGTTCACCCTGGGTGCCGTACCTGTCCGGGTGGGGGCGAGCGTTGGCGTCGCGTTGATTCCCGACCACGGCGACGATGTCGAGACGCTGCTGCAACATGCCGACGTGGCGATGTACGAGGCCAAGACGTCGGGTTGCGGCTGGGCCGCCTACGACCTCGGCCACGACCCGTATGGAGAGAACCACCTGGCGTTCGTGAACGAGCTACGCCTGGCGATCGACGACGGCGACCTCGAGGTGTTCTATCAGCCGACGATCGACATCGACTCGGGCCACGTCCGCTCCGTCGAGGCGTTGGTGCGCTGGCGCCACGCGACGCGAGGCCTGCTCGAGCCGGCTGCGTTCCTCGCGGTCGCCGAGCGCTCCGGTCTGGTCCAGAGCCTGACCGGGTTCGTGGTCCAGCAGGCCCTGGTCGACGCCCAGCGGTGGCATGGCGAAGGCGCACAGCTGCCGGTCGCACTCAATCTCTCCGAGGTGTGGCTCGGCGACACTGCCGCGGTGGCCGAGATCATCGAGCGCTTCGATGCAACCGTCGGTCCGTCGGCGGTGATCGTCGAGATCACCGAGAACACGGTGCTGGCCGACCGCGACCGGACGCGGCGGTGCATCGAGCAACTCCGGGCCCGGGGGGTCAGGGTCGCGCTCGACGACTTCGGCACTGGCTACGCGTCGTTCGTCCACATCAAGGAACTGGTCGTCGATCAGATCAAGATCGACCGCCAATTCGTCAGCGCGATGGAGCACAGCAAGGTTGACGAGTTGCTCGTACGGGGCACGATTGCACTTGGCTGCAGCCTGGGCATCGAGGTGGTCGCCGAGGGTGTCGAAGACCCTCGGTCGCTCGAATTGCTCCGCACCTGGGGCTGCACCACCGCCCAGGGGTATCTCATCGCCCGACCGATGCCGATCGACGGTCTGTTGGCCTGGCTGCGTACGTCGGGCCGGCCCTGTCTCGATCGGCCCAGTCTCGATCGGCCCAGTCTCGACCGGCGCGGTCCGACTGTGGCGTCGCTCGTTGCCGACTCACCGCGGCTCCGCGACGACATGTTGCCGGCGGCGGCTCCTGCTTCGTCATCAATCCTGATCCAGAGTTCACGATGGGTGGTCTAACGGCTATCTTGAGTGAAGTTTGGACACGAAAGATGGGCACGACGACCGGAGTGGCGAGCAGAGTTCGGGTAACTCGGCTGACAGTTGACCGGCCGTCGACGCACCGGTGCGCTGATCGTCGGGTTCGGCCTGCTCTTCGGAACCGTGCTTGGCGGTGTCCTCACCGGTCGCGAGCGGGCCCGTAGTCAGCTCGACGACCAGTTGGTCGCGGAGGCCGATATCCAGACGGCCGTGTTCGCGGAATACCTCGCCCGGGCCAAGGATGTGGCCACCCTCGACCGCCTGATCGATTGGGGCTGCGAGTTGGGCCAGGGCTACTTGATCGCCCGGCCGATGCCGCTCGACGAGCTGCCCGCCTGGGTTCGGACGACCGGGCGGGAGGGCCTCAGCGGGTGGCCCAGGCGATCCGTCCCAGTTCCAGCGGGTGCGACTGGTCGGGGTGCCGCGGAATGACCCGCACCGTACAGCCGTACGGACCGCCCAGCCGCGCGACGAAGTCGGCAGTCACCCGCCACGACTCGCCATCAGCCTCGATCGTCAGCGGGACCACCGTCGGTTCCTGGATCTGGTCGTCGATTCCGAGCGGGCCGTGGAGCAACTCGGCCGTCACCTCGTCGGCGTGTAGGCCGCCGAGGGAGATCGCGGCGCTCACCCGACGGCGGTCGTCGTCGTCGGGAGGTTCGGGGGCGGGCATCGTGACTCGCACCTGCGGCCAGGCGGCAACTACCCGGGCCTTGAAGGCGGCGAGCTGCCGAGCCGCCGCGCCGGAATCGCCGGCCAGCCGGTTGCCCCGATCGGCCGCGGGCTCGTACATGTCGGTCACGTACTCGCGGACCATCCGCGACGCGGTGAACACCGGGCCGATCGTTGCCCAACCGTGCTTGACGGCCTCGAGCCAACGTGTCGGCAGGCCGTCGTGACGGTCGAAGAATGTCGGCACGATCTCGGTCTCGAGCAGGTGGAACAGGCTCTCGGCCTCCATCCGGTCGCGCCAGGCGAGGTCGCCCTGCCCTTCGAACGAATCGATCGCCCAGCCATTCCTGCCGTCGTACGCCTCGTCCCACCAACCGTCGAGGATCGAGCAGTTCAACGCGCCGTTCAGCGCCGCCTTCATGCCCGACGTGCCACAGGCCTCCAGCGGGCGGCGGGGATTGTTGAGCCACACGTCGCACCCCGCGTACATCGAGCGGGCGATGGCCATGTCGTAGTCGGGGAAGAAGATGAACCGGCCGTAGGCCTGGTTGGTGCGGCCGAACTGCTCGATCGCTTGGATCATCTGCTTGCCGGGTTCGTCGGCCGGGTGGGCCTTGCCGGCGAAGACGAACTGCACGGGCCGGTCGGACGCTCCGAGGATGGCGGCCAACCGCTCGGGCTGGGAGAGGAGCAGGGTGGCGCGCTTGTAGGTGGCGAACCGCCGGGCGAAGCCGATCGTCAACGCCTCGGGATCGAGGACGTCGCGCCCGAGCCGGGCGCGCACGGTGCCGACGAACTCCGAGCGGCCGGCGTTGCGGGCGGCCCACACCTCGCGATCGTCGAGCTTGTGGGCCGCGTCCCATACCGCCGCATCGGCACCGTCCCAGATCGGGTGGACGCCGCTGCCGAGCAGATCGGCGATCCGCGGCGCGACCCATGTATGGGCGTGGACACCATTGGTCACCGAGCCGATCGGTACCTCTTCGACGGGTACGTCGGGCCACAGTCCCTGGAACATCTCGCGGCTGACCTCGCCGTGGAGCTTGGCCACCGCATTGGCCCGTCCGGCCAGGCGAAGGCTCATCACCGCCATGTTGAACCGCGGATCGTCTTCGTCGGCCCGCAGACCGAAGGTCATCATCTGCTCGACGGTGATTCCGAGTTGAGCGGCGAAGCCGGCGAAGTACTTCTGCATCAGCTCGACCGGGAAGCGGTCGATGCCTGCCGGCACTGGGGTGTGGGTCGTGAACACTCCGCCGGCCCGGACCGCTTCGACCGCATCGGTCAGGGCGAAGCCGTTGGCGACGTGCTCGCGGAGGCGTTCGAGCGACAGAAATCCGGCGTGACCCTCGTTGGTGTGGAAGACCTCGGGCCGCAGCCCCATGGCCCGCAGGGCGCGCACTCCGCCGATACCGAGCACGATCTCCTGGCGCAGCCGATGCTCGACGTCGCCGCCGTAGAGCCTGTCGGTGATGCCACGGGCATCGGCGGTGTTGCCCTCGACATCGGTATCGAGCAGATACAGCGGCGTTCGCCCGACATCGACCCGCCAGATGGACACTGCGACGTGCTCCCCGCCGACCTCGAGGCTGATCTGCACGCCGGTGGGGACCATTGCCAGTCCCGATGGGTCCTGCGCCGGGAAGTGCTCCTGTTGCCAGCCGTCGGCGGAGAAGCTCTGGCGGAAGTAACCGTTGCGATACAGCAGGCCCACGGCGACGAGGGGAACACCCAGGTCGGAGGCGGCCTTGAGGTGGTCGCCGGCGAGAACGCCGAGCCCACCGGAGTATTGGGCGAGCGTCTCGGTGAGGCCGAACTCGGGGCTGAAGTAGGCGACGAGGTTGAGCGGTGACTGATCGCGCAGCTGGAACCACCGGGCACCGTGGACGGCGTTGTCGAGTTCGTGCAGACGGTCTGTGAGTTGCGATCGAAACACGGCATCGGCGGCGAGGTCGGTCCAACGGCCGGTCGAGACACGTTCGAGCAGCTGCACGGGATCGTGACCGACGGCCGCCCATTGGGCCGGGTCGATCGACTCGAACAACTGCCGGGACGGTTCGTGCCACGCCCATTGCAGGTTGAGAGCCAGTCGACGCAGCCCTTCGAGTTCGGTGGGCAGATGGGAGTCTCCCCGGAAGCGGTGCAGCGCGCGCATGGGTATCGAGCCTACTGGCACCTGACGCGGCCGTTCGGGCGTCCTACGCCTCAATCCCGGCGGGTTCGGCATCGAGCGATGCGTCTCGCCAGGAGCTGAGCACGTGGTCGTACGCACTGAGCGTTTGCCGGGCGACGGCTCCCCACGAATAGTGCTCACGGAGCAGCTCCCCGGCCCCGAGTTGGAGTCGTCCGGCTGTTTCGGGGCTGGTCAACACCTCGGCGACGAGATCGGCGAGCTCATCGCGGTTGCCCGGTGAGAACATCAGCCCGGCATCGGTGTCGGCGATGATCTCGGTCAGCCCGCCGGTACGGGCGGCGACAATGGGTGCGCCGGCTGCCATCGCCTCGAGGGCGACGAATCCGTACGGCTCGTACAGCGATGGAATCGCCACGCACCCGGCTCGGTGCAGTAGCCGGCGCAGCTCGTGGCCGGGCATGAACCCGGCGAGCTGCACCAGGTCGCCGACACCCTCCACATCGATCTGGAGTTGCAGCTCGGCGAGATACGGCCCGCGTCCGGCGATGACGCAGCGGATGTCGGGTACCCGGTGGCGCAGACGCGACACCGCCCCGGCGAGTACCTGGAACCCTTTTTCGTAGGCGACGCGACCCCAGGCGACGACCAACGGCTCCCGGGCGGGGGCGTCGTCGTCGGGAGCCCAGCGCTCGACGCTCATCCCGTTGGGAACCCGGATGACCTGCGTCGGGGGCAGCTCGAAGCCGTCGATGACCTGTTCGGCCATGAAGTCCGACAGGCAGATGATCGCCGCCGCCCGGTACGCCAGCCATGCCTCGACGGAGTTGACCGCCGAGGGCGTCCCGGCCGGCACCTCACCGCCGTGGCGGCCGCGCTCGGTGCCGTGGAAGGTGACGATCAACGGCGTGCCGCCCAGATCGGAGAGGGTGTCGGCCGTCCACGCCACCCTCCAGTCGTGGGCGTGAACGATGTCGGGCCGCCAGTCGTTGAGCAGGCGGCGCAACTTGGCCAGGTGATGGTTGGCCGAAGCGGCCTGGGCCACGACGTCATCGGCGGGGAGCCAGGGCAGCTCCATCGAGGCCCGCAGAATGCGGACTCCCTCGACGACCTCGTCGGTCGGGGTGCCCGCGGCCTGGGCCGTGAGCACGACGACATCGTGTCCGGCTCGAACCAGCGAACGCGACAGATCGACCACGTGGGCCGCGACCCCACCGACGGCGGCCGGTGGGTATTCCCATGACAGCATGGCGATTCGCACGAGGGATCACCGTAGTGCGTCCCGGGTGGCCTACCCTTCGTGCCATGTCGGCTTCAATGCTGGGAGACATCGATCTCCATCTCATCGGCGAAGGTACGCATCGTCGCCTGTGGGAGGTCCTCGGCGCTCACGTCGTTGATCCCGACGAGCGCGAGCGCGGCGTTCGATTCGCGGTGTGGGCGCCCAATGCGCAGCGCATCACCGTGGTCGGCGACTGGAACTACTGGTCGGAAGGTGCTGACGAACTCGCTCCGCAAGCGAGCTCCGGGGTGTGGGCCGGAGTCGCGTCGTGGGCCCGGGCCGGACAGTCGTACAAGTTCGCCATCACCGGTCGCGATGGCGTGACCCGGATGAAGGCCGACCCGATGGCCCGCCAGGCCGAGTTGCCGCCCAAGAACGCCAGCGTCGTGCCTGAACCGCTCGATTTCGCCTGGTCGGACGAGTCGTGGGTGGAGCAGCGCGACGGCGGCGACGACCGGCGCCCGGTGCGGGTCTACGAGGTGCACATCGGTTCGTGGCGCCCCGGCCTGGGCTATCGCGACCTCGCCGATCCGCTCGCCGATCACGTCCAGCGGCTCGGGTTCACCCACGTCGAGTTGCTGCCGGTCGCCGAGCATCCGTTCGGCGGCTCATGGGGCTACCAGGTGAGCGGGTACTACGCGCCGACGTCGCGTTACGGCAGCCCCGACGATCTGCGCTGGTTCGTCGACCGGATGCACGCCCGGGGTATCGGCGTGCTGCTCGACTGGGTCCCCGCCCACTTCCCGAAGGACGATTGGTCGCTGGCCAAGTTCGACGGCTCGGCGTTGTACGAGCACGCCGATCCCCGAATGGGCGAGCACCCCGATTGGGGCACGCATGTGTTCAACTACGGCCGTCATGAGGTGCGCAACTTCCTGATCGCCAACGCGCTGTACTGGCTCGAGGAGTTCCACATCGACGGATTGCGCGTCGATGCAGTGGCGTCGATGCTCTATCTGGATTACTCGCGCCCGGCGGGTCAGTGGATCCCCAACCGGAACGGCGGACGCGAGAACCTCGACGCGATCGAGTTCCTCCGCACCCTCAACGCCGTCGTCTTCGGCCGTCACCCCGGGGTGATGATGATCGCCGAGGAGTCGACGTCGTGGCCGATGGTCACCCATCCGGTGCACCACGGCGGACTGGGGTTCAGTCACAAGTGGAACATGGGGTGGATGAACGACACGTTGGGCTACTTCGCCAACGACCCGGTCCATCGCCGTTGGCATCACCGTTCTCTGACCTTCGGCCTGCTCTATGCGTTCACCGAGCGGTTCGTGCTGCCGCTCAGCCACGACGAGGTCGTTCACGGCAAGGGTTCGCTGCTCGGCAAGATGGCCGGCGACGATTGGCAGCGCTTTGCCAATCTGCGGTCGATGTTCGGCTGGATGTGGGCGCTCCCCGGGGACAAGCTGCTGTTCATGGGATCGGAGCTGGCTCCGTGGACCGAGTGGAACGCCGAGGCCTCTCTGCCGTGGCATCTGGAAGAACACGCGTCGCATCGGGGCATGCTCGATCTGGTGACATCGCTCAGCGAAATCGCCGACGACTGGCCGGCCCTGTGGGACCAGGATGATGCGGCGAGCGGATTCCAGTGGCTCGATGCCGACGACGCCGATCACTCGATCTACTCGTTCATCCGCTGGTCACGATCGGGCGAGGCGGTGGTGTGCGTGGCGAACTTCACCCCGGTGCCGCGGCCCGGATACCGGGTTGGCCTGCCCCGCTCCGGGGCGTGGGAGTGGTTGCTCGACACCGACGGCGCCCGGTATTGGGGGAGCGGTTACCGGGGAAGCGATCAGACGGTGATCGTCGATGCCGATGCGTGGCAGGGTCAGCCGCAGTCGGCCGTCATCGATCTGCCACCGTTGTCGGTGGTCTGGTTGGGTCGCCGTGCCGGCTGACGCCATCGTGGTTCATGGCCACGTTTACCAACCGCCTCGCGCCGACCCTCGCAGCGGCGTGGTCCCGGTGGAGCCGACGGCCGCACCGTTCCACGACTGGAACGTCCGCATCACCCACGAGTGCTACCGGCCCAACGCCTTCGCCCGTATTTTCGACGATCACGGTGGCATCACCCGGATCGTCAACAACTACGAGCGGATGAGCTTCGACCTCGGCCCGACGCTGACGCATTGGATGCTCGAACACGCCCCGGAGGTGCTCGCCCGGATCGTCGAGGGCGACCGCGTCGGTCGAACCGCGCTCGCCCACCCCTACCACCACACGATCCTGCCGCTGGCCGATCCCCGAGATGCCCTGACCGAGCTGCGGTGGGGTGCGACGGAGTTCCGCCACCGGTTCGGCCGGGAGCCCGAGGGGGTTTGGCTGCCGGAGGCGGCGATCGATCCGGCCGTCGGAGCGATGCTCGTCGCCGAGGGCTACGAGTTCACGGTTCTGGCTCCTCATCAGGTCGAACATCATCCCGGTCCCGGTTGCTTCGGGCGAACCGCGGCCGGTTTGGGCGTCGTCGTCTACGACGGCTCGGTCAGCCACGATCTTGCCTTCGGCTCGCTGCTGTCGGATTCATCGGCGATCGTCGATCGGCTCTCGCGTGGGCTCGATGGGGGAGTGGCCGTGGCGGCGGTCGATGCCGAGACGTTCGGCCACCATCACCATTTCACCGAGCGGGGTGTCGCCCACGCCCTGTTCGAGCTGGCGCCTCGGCGAGGCCTGGCAACCGGGCCGTTGGGAGCCTTGTTCCGACAGGCGACACCGGTCGATGTCGGCGAGGTGACGGTCTCGTCATGGTCCTGTGCCCACGGGCTGGGCCGCTGGCGGGAGGACTGCGGCTGTTCGTCGGACGGAGGTCCGGGGTTTCACCAGGCCTGGCGCGGCCCCCTGCGCGCCGCGTTGGAGTTGCTGCGTGACCGGAGCAACGACGTTTTCGCCCGCCGCGGCGCAGCCGTCTTCCACGATGCCTGGGAAGCCCGCGATGCCTACGGCATGGTGCTGGCCGACTCGTCGTCATGGCCTGCGTTCGTGGAACGTCACGTCCGCCCGATGGAGTCGCACGAGGAGGCACAGATCCTGTTGGCGGCCCAGGAGGCGACGCTGGCGTCGTTCACGAGTTGTGCCTGGTTCTTCGCCGATCTCGCCCGCCGCGAGGTGGCGATCGTGCTACAGGAGGCCGTGCACGCCGCGTCGTTGCTCGCTCGACTCGGTGAGGTGTCCCCGCTCGACGAGGCCCGATCGATCCTGGCCACGGCCGTTTCGAACGACCCCACGCTGCCAACGGGCAACGAGGTCTGGGAGTGGGCACTGCACTCGGCACCGGTGGCCATGGCCGACCCGGTGACGCCTGCCCCGTTGCAGCAGCTGCTCGATCGGCTCGTCGACGAGGCGGCGGCGTCACCGGAGTCGTCCGTTCAGGCGGTCGCCCTGATCGCCGCCACCGGGCCGGCCACCTCGCACCTCGACCTCACTCGCGCCCAGGAACTGGTCTACTCCCGGGTGCTCAACGGAGATCGGCCTACCGAAGACCTGTTGGCGGCGCTCGGTTTCGCCCAATCGGTGTAGCAGTCGGGCCCGATCCCGGTCGTCCGGGACCGACCTGCTAACAACGGCGGCAATGAACGATTCGATGGCCCGACAGGTCGCACTCATCACGGGAGCGGGCAGCGAGTGGGGTATCGGGTTCGCGGCGGCCCGGCGGCTCGCCCGAGCCGGGGCAACGGTGGCGTTGGTGTCGACCAGCGACCGGATTCACCGGCGCGCCGATGAGCTCGTCGCAGAAGGGTTCACGGCGATCGGTTTGGTCGCCGATCTGACCGACGAGGAGCAGGTCGGCGACATGGTGGCCGTGGCAGTGGCCCGACTGGGTCCGATCGACGTGCTGGTGAACAACGCCGGGATGGTGTCGGTGGCGGCCGGCAGCGATGCGCATGGACCGTTCGATGAGCTGACGTTGGCCCAGTGGAACGATGCAATGAGCCGCAATCTGTCGACTGCCTTTCTGGTCACCAAAGCGGTTCTGCCCTCGATGCGGCTGCGGCGATACGGCCGCATCGTCAACATCTCATCGGTATCCGGCCCGCTCGTCGTCTTCGACAACGGTTCGCCGTACGCCGCGGCCAAGGCGGGAATGGTGGGAATGACCAGGGCGTTGGCGCTCGAAGTCGGTCACCTGGGGATCACTGCCAACGCTGTGGCCCCGGGGTGGATCAACACGGCCGCGGCGGTCGAGAAGGAACAGCGGGCGGGATATGCCACCCCGGCTGCGCGCCCGGGTACAGCCGACGAGGTGGCCGCCTGCGTGGAGTTCCTGGCAAGTCCGGGGGCGTCGTACGTGACGGGCACGATGTTGGTCGTCGACGGTGGCAACTCGTTGGTCGAAGACCTCAATCGGCGCCCGCCGGGCTGACCGGCTACGCCAGGCGCTCGGCGGTGACCCGCGCCACCACCCGGTCGTGGCGATGGTCGACAATCTTGAGTCCGGTGGTCTCGATCTCGGCCATCGTCTGGTCGACGCCCGGGAACGAGATGCCCGACGGCGAAACCACACCCTGCAGGATGCGTCCGACGCGCGATCCCGCCTTCGTCAGCGACATCACGAAGAGGCGGCCGCCCGGTCGCAGGACACGGGCCGCCTCGGCCAACGCGGCACGCCGGTCGCCGATCTCGTTCAGCGAGCCACCGATGACCACCGCATCGGCGTGGCCATCGACCACCGGCAGATGTTGGGCCAGCGCTCGAACCGCGGCGACCTGGACACCGCTCATCGCACAGCGGTGCAGGACGCGACGCAGAAAGGCACGGCTGTGATCGACGGCGATGACGCGGGCCCCGGCCTCGGCAAGGTGACGGGCATAAAGCCCTTCGGAACAGCCGACATCGACGATCGTCGCCCCGTGGACGTCGCCCACCGCCTCGAGCATCTCATCGATCTCGTCCGAGACAGGGAAGGGTCGGCCCGACAGCAGCCCGAGCGAACGTTGCCGCCACACCGCCTCGTAGATCTCGGGGACCAGCGGTGCGACGTTGGTGATCTGCGCCAGGGTTCGGGCGACGTGCCGGCGGCCGATCGCCTGCCACACCCCGAGTTCGACGACCGAGGGATCCTGGCCGTTGAGCCCGGTCAGTCGCGCCGTCATCAGTCCGACGGCGGGCGCTCGCTCGACCGTCTGCGTCGTGTCGACGCGTAGTGGCGAAACGCCGGTCACCGGCGACCGAAAGTGATGTAGCAGCTGCTCGATCAACCCTGTGCCCTTCCGCCTTCGACTTCACCTGGAGTATGACGCGATCACCCTCCGTCGGCAAAAGTCAGCACGTGCCGCAGTCGGACGCAGGCGTTCGGTCCGAGATCTTGACACCACATAGAGTAACTCTTGACAAACAGAATGTAGCTAACCCTGCAATGAAGTCAAACTTTGTTAGATTGCACTCAATGCAAAATACACGCGAGCCAGGCGGGGCCGCGACTCGATCGAACGTTCGGGAACGAGCGATCGAGATCGGTCTTGCGATCCTTGATGAAGAGGGCGCAGATGCGCTCACGTTGAAACGAATCGCCGAGGTGATCGGAGTACGACCTCCGGCCCTTCACTGGCACTTCCGAGACCGCCATGCGCTGATGGGTGAGATTCTCAAGGCGGCCCTCGACGACATCGACCTCGATGACGTCGGCCGCCCGTGGGAGACACAGGTCATCGGTCTGGCGACCGCCGTATTCGAACACATGCCCCCGGTCGCCGCGGCGGCCGGCGCGCTGGGGGCAGGCCCGATGCTCTCGTGGCCGGGCGTCGGGCGTGTCTCAGGTCTCTTGACCGCCGTGCTGGAGCACAGCGACCTCGACGAGATCGTTCAAGTGGACACCCACGATGCCGTGCTGGCGATCGTCGTCGGCTTCGGCTTGGGCGCGGTCGGACAGATCCGCCCCTCCGACCGGGCGATCATCGGTGCTCAGGTGGCCACTTCGGTGGCGATGGTGCTCGCCGGGGCCAAAGGTCGGCTCCCGGCGGCAGCTTGATCGTTTCTTCGTTCGGCCCGGGCTCGATTCGGCTTGGGCTCGACTCGGCCTTTGCGGCTTGATCAGCCCGTAGCGGTGCTGATCGCCTGCCACACCCGCTCGGCCGACGCCGGCATGTCGATGTGACGCACCCCGAGGTGGGCGAGCGCATCGACGACGGCCGACTGAACGGCAGGAGTGGAGCCGATGGTGCCCGACTCGCCGATGCCCTTGGCCCCGAGCGGATTGACGAACGTCGGCGTCTCCATGTGGACCACCTCGATCGACGGCAACTCGGCTGCGGAGATGAAGGCGTAATCGGCGAGGTTCGACGTGATCGGGTTGCCGTCGCCGTCATAGCGCACTTCCTCCCACAGCGCCTGAGCCGTTCCCTGGGCGACGCCGCCGTGGATCTGACCCTCGAGCAGCATCGGGTTGAGCACCCGGCCGGCGTCGTCGCATGCCACATGGCGGATGTGGCGCACCTGGCCGGTCTCGGTGTCGACCTCGACAACGGCGACGTGCGACCCGAACGGGAAGGTGGGGCTGGCGGCTTCGAAGAACGTGTCGATCAGCAGGCCGCCCCCGTCTGAGTACGCAGGGTCCTTGCTGGCCACGGCCAGTTCGGCCCAGGTCTTGGCAACGGCCGGAGTGCCGGCCACATGGAAGGCGCCGGCATCCTTGTCGAGCACCACGTCGGCGGCATCGGCCTCGAGCAGGCGGGCGGCCACGTTCTTGGCCAGATCGACCAGTTCGGCCGAGGCCTTGTCGACAGCGGCGCCGCCCTGCTGCAGCGAACGCGAGCCCATCGTGCCACCGCCGGCGGGGACGAGGTCGGTGTCACCCCAGACGAGGTCGATCGAATCCATCGGGATACCGAGCTGCTCGCTGGCGATCATCGCCCACGAGGTCTGATGACCCTGGCCGTGGGGTGAGGTGCCGGTGTAGACGATCGCCCGACCGTCGTCGGTGATCTCGACCTTGGCGTTCTCGCCCATCGGCGGTACGCCGACGGTGATATCGACGTAGACGCTGACCCCGATGCCCAGCTGCTTGGTCGCGCCAGATGCCCGGCGGGCGGCCTGCTCGGCGCGCAGGCCGGCGTAGTCGGCCGCAGCGAGGGCCTTGTCGAGTGCTCCCTCGTAGTTGCCCACGTCGTAGGTCTGACCGATCACCGTGGTGTGCGGCTCGCCGAAGGCTGCGATGAGGTTCTTGCGGCGTACGTCGACCGGGTCCATGCCGATCTCGGCAGCGAACATGTCCATGATCCGCTCGGCTGCGGCGGTGGCTTCGGGTCGCCCGGCGCCCCGGTAGGCGACGATCGGCGTGGTGTTGGTGACCACCGAAGTCGTCCGGCACTCGATCTTGGGGAAGGCGTATACGGCCGACGACATCGGCCGGGTCATGAACGGGGCGAGGATCGTGCCGATCTCGGCGAAACCGCCGCAGTCGGCGAAGACCTGCAGACGATAGGCTTCGACCTTGCCGTCACGCGAGCCGCCGATGGTGGCGTACTGCACCTGCGAGCGGCCGTGGCCGAGGGCCATCATCGACTCGGTACGGGTCTCGCGCCACGTCATCGGGCGGCCGTGGCGGGTCGCCAACGGGCCGAGCAGCAATTCCTCGGCATACGCCCCGATCTTGGCTCCGAACCCGCCGCCGACATCGGGGGTGATGATCCGGATCTTGTCGCCCTCGACGCCGTTGGCCGCGGCGAGGGGATCCTTGGCGCCCTGGGCGTGCTGGGTGGACAGCCACTGGTACAGGCGCCCGTCGACCCACGCCGCGGCGGCACCGCGGACCTCGAGCGGGCAGGGAGCGACACGTTGGTTGACGAAGCGGCCGGTGACGACGACCTCACACCTTTCGAAGAACTCGTCGCCGGTGTTGTCGGGCATGCCGAGCGCCGTGGTGTCGAACACCACATTGCTGCCGGCGTCGGGATAGAGCAGCGTGGACGAGGCCATCGCCGACTCGACATCGATCAGCGCTTCGAGCACGTCGTAGTCGATGATCACGGCTTCGGCCGCGTCGACACCCTGGGCACGGGTCTCGGTGACGATGGCCACGACGGGCTCGCCGACGTAGCGGACTTTGCCGGAGGCGAGCAGGGTATGGGTGACGGCGGGGTTGAACCCGGCGGCCACAGGCTGCAGGCCGAGATCGTCTGCGGTATGAACGCCGATGACGCCAGGCATGGCCGCCGCATCGCCGGTATCGATCCCGGTGATCATCCCGTGGGCAACGGTTGAACGTACGTAGGTGACGTGGGCCGAGCCCGCCAGGAGCGGCTCGTCATGCATGTCGTCGACGTACCTGCCCCCGACCGTGAGGAACTTCGGATCCTCCTTACGAAGGACGCGATTACCGAGAATGCTGCCGACCACCTGAAACCCCCTGTATGGGACGTCGAAACTACGAGATCCGACACTAGCGACCTCGACGGTGGCGACCCTCAGCGGGCTCGGGCCTACAGCCCCCCTACGTTGCCGACGTGGTCGCTGTCGCCGCCGGGGACGCAGCCGGAGCGGCCGTCGTCGACGGCACGGCGATCACCGATGACTGGCGGGTGGTGAGGATCTGGCCGACCATCGAGTACGGCCATCCGGCGGGCATCAGCTCCGAAACGGGCGCGGGCAGCATGGCGATCACCGTCTCTCCGTCCTCGATCAGGCCGAGGTCCTGGCGGGCCGCGTCCTTGATGCCTTCCGGCGTCCGCAGGCGGTCGTTCTTGGCCGCGAGGTCTTCGTTGGTGGCGTTCAGCGCCACGAGTTCACGCGTGCGGGCGGCGAGCTCGTTTCGTTGGTTGATCCATGCTCGAACCGGCAGGACCAGCACCGCGGCGAGCACGGCGACGCCGATGACGGTTGCTCCGAGGCCGAGGATCGACCGGTTGCGCCGACGCAGGACGAGACGGGTGTGGTCTCCTGCGCCGGGCCGCTGCGAACTCCAGCGCATCTTCCAGGTCGACCACCGGGACGAGACGGCCCGGCGTAGCGATCGGGCCGCAGGCTTGCGGACAGTTGAGGATCGCGATCCGGCTGCCGGGCTCGGCCGGGCACCGGACGCGGCCTTTGGCGTCACCGGCGCGCCGGCGCCACGGCGCGCCGCAGCATCGGTTCGGGTAGCGGGGGGACGCTTCGGCATCGCCTCAGCGGCTACCGCGAGCGAGTGCGCTGCGGCCCCGGTAGGCGGCGGCCTCACCCAGATCGGCTTCGATCCGCAGCAGCTGGTTGTACTTGGCGACACGATCACTACGGCACGGCGCCCCGGTCTTGATCTGCCCGCAGTTCGTCGCCACGGCCAGGTCGGCGATGGTCACGTCCTCCGTCTCGCCCGAGCGATGGCTCATCACGCTGGTGTACGCGTGGCGGGTGGCGAGCTCGACGGTGTCGAGGGTCTCGGTCAGGCTGCCGATCTGGTTCACCTTGACCAGAACGCTGTTGGCGACGCCGCGGTCGATGCCCATCTGCAGACGCCGGGTATTGGTGACGAACAGGTCGTCGCCGACGAGTTGCACCTGGCTGCCGAGGGCGTCGCTCAACGACTTCCAACCGTCCCAGTCGTCCTCGGCCATCCCGTCCTCGATCGACACGATCGGATAGGTATCGGCCAGGCGCTGCCAGTAGGCGACGAAATCATCGCTGGTCAACACCTTGCCCTCGCCAGTGAGGTGGTAGGCGCCGACGCGGTACAACTCGCTCGTAGCCGGGTCGAGGGCAATGGCGATGTCGTCGCCCGGGGTGTAGCCCGCCTTCTCGATCGCCTCGACGAGGATACGGATGGCGTCCTCGTTGGTCGCCAGGTTGGGAGCGAAGCCGCCCTCGTCGCCCACTGCCGTAGACATGCCGCGGTCGTGCAGCACCTGTTTGAGGGTGTGGTACACCTCGGTACCCCAGCGAAGCCCCTCGCGAAAGCTCGGCGCACCGACCGGCATCACCATGAACTCCTGCAGATCGATCGTGTTGTCGGCGTGGGCGCCGCCGTTGACGACGTTCATCATCGGGACCGGCAGCACATGGGCGTTGGGTCCGCCGACGTAGCGGTACAGCGGTAGTTCCAACTCGGCGGCGGCGGCTTTGGCGATGGCCAGCGAGGCGCCGAGAATAGCGTTTGCACCGAGCCGGCCCTTGTTGTCCGTGGCATCGCGATCGAGCATCACCTGGTCGCATATCCGCTGATCGAGGGCGTCGAGCCCGTCGAGCGCGTCGGCCAGTTCGTTGTTCACGTTGTCGACTGCGGTGAGGACTCCCTTGCCGGCGTAGCGGCTGCCGCCGTCCCTCAACTCGACGGCCTCGTGTTCGCCGGTCGAGGCGCCCGACGGGACCATCGAGCGGCCCCGCGCCCCGGAGGAGAGGACCACCTCGACCTCGACGGTGGGGTTCCCGCGGGAATCGAGGACTTCGCGGCCGACAACCTGCACGATTTCAGACATCAGGAAATGCACTCCAAGGTGGGGGACTCGGACTCCACGGTATCGAGCGGCGAACACGAACTGGTGGCATTGCCGCTCGCGCGCGCTGCGGGATGATTGCTTTGCGTAGACCTGACCTGTTATGGAAGCAGCGGCTAAGATTTCCAGATCCTGCAGAGCGCGCCCTTCGGGCGTAGGAGTTCACCAGAATCATGGCAACCATCGCGGACGTCGCGAGACAAGCAGGTGTCGGGCTGGGGACCGTCTCGCGCGTCTTGAACGACAGCCCGCAGGTGCGGCCCGAGACGCGCGCGAAGGTCCTAGCGGTGATGAGCGAACTGGGCTACAAGCCGACGCGCTCCAAGCGATTCAAGCGCCCTGAGCAGGGCGGACTCATCGGAGTGCTCGTTCACTTCTTCGAAGGGGCTTCGGTGTATCCGCGGCTGCGCGGCATCGTGACATGGTTGCAGCCCCGCGGTTTCGAGGTGGTCCTGCATATCGTCGACTCACCCGAGCGGGCCCGTGAGCGACTCATGGAACTTCCACGCAGCCGGCAGATCGATGGGCTGATCGTGCTGTCGCTACCGGTGCAGCCCGGCGAGGGGGAGCGGCTCGCAGACGCTCATTTCCCGACGGTGCTGCTCGACACGGCGCATCCGGCGTTGCCGAGCGTCACGATCAACGACCATCTCGGCGGCATGATGTCCACCCGCCATCTCATCGATCTCGGCCACGAGCGCGTCGCTTTCGTCGGTGAGCCGCATCGCAATCCGTTCGGTTTCATCGCCAGTCGGGATCGCGAGGAGGGGTACCTCGCGGCGATGGATGCCGCCGGCTTCGAGGTGCCCGACGTGTACGTCCGGCGTGGCGCGTACCTGCGCACGGCCGGTCGCCAGATGGCCAACGAACTCTTCTCCCTGGCCGACCCGCCGACTGCGCTGGTCTGCGCGTCGGATCTCCAGGCGCTCGGCGTGCTCGAGGCAGCCCGCGCCTCGGGACGCTCGGTACCCGACGACTTGTCGATCATCGGATTCGACGATATCGAGATGGCCTCCTTGGTCGGGCTGACCACGGTGCGCCAACCGCTCGAGTTGTCAGGTCAGCGCGCCGCCGACCTGATGCTCGCCGCTCTCGACCGCAACGACGAGGTCACCGGGCCGCCCGGCCCGATCAACGAGGAACTGCAGTTGGAGCTCATCTCCCGTTCCACAACCGGCTCGTCCCCGACGGCGCGCTCGCGTCGATCCCGTCCCGCACGCCCTCGCATCTCGCGCTACTAGGAAGAGTTCGCCATGACCCCGACCCGCCCCTGGTGGGCCACCGCCGCCGCGTACCAGATCTACGTCCGGTCGTTTGCCGATTCCAACGGTGACGGCATCGGTGACCTCGACGGAATCCGCTCCAAGATGGGGTATCTCGGCTCGCTGGGTATCGACGCCATCTGGCTCTGCCCCTGCTACCCCTCTCCGCAATGGGATCACGGCTACGACGTGGCCGACTATTTCGACATCGACGACGAGTATGGGTCGCTCGAGTCCTTCGACGCGTTGGTCGCCGAGGCTCGTGCGCACGGAATCCGAGTGATGATGGACGTCGTGCCCAACCACTGCAGTTGGGATCACGCCTGGTTCAAGGCTGCTCTCGCCGCGGCCCCGGGCTCAGCCGAACGGGCACGGTTCTACTTCAGCGAGGGCAAGGGAATCGACGGCGCCGAACCCCCGAACAACTGGCGGTCGATCTTCGGTGGTCCGGCGTGGACGCGGGTCACCGAGGCCGACGGGCAGCCGGGGCAGTGGTATCTGCACGTGTTCACCCCCCAGCAGCCCGACCTCAACTGGGACAATCCCGAGGTCCCCCAGATGTTCGACGACATGCTTCGCTTCTGGTTCGATCGCGGCGTCGACGGTTTCCGCTGCGATGCGGTCACCGTGCTCGGCAAGACGCCGGGCCTCCCCGACGTCGTCGACACCTGGAACGGCGAGGATCGCCGGATCGGCGGGGAGAATCCGCATCACACGTGGTTGGCTTCCGGTCATGTGGCCTGGCGGCGCTGGCGCAAGACGGTGGAGCAGTACGAGCGCGAGAACCCGGGGCGCGAGTTGGTGCTCCTCGCCGAGGCCTACGCCAACGGACGCCCTGACATCCTCCACCAGTACGTCAACCACGACGAGTTCCACCAGACGTTCGCGTTCGACTTCATGCTCGCGCCATGGAATGCCCAGGCCATGCGGGCGGCGATCATCGCAGCCGTCGAGACCCTGCTTCCGGAAGGGATCATGCCGACGTGGACGAACAACAACCACGACGCCCAGCGTGCGGTGACCAGGTACGGCCGAGCCGACGCCGAGTCGGCGTTCACCGGGAACAACCTATTGAACTCCGATGCGCCGGTCGATGTCGAGTTGGGCAACCGCCGGGCTCTCGCAGCGGCCGCGATCATGCTCGCCCTGCCGGGTTCGGTGTACCTGTACTGCGGTGAGGAACTCGGTCTGCCCGAAGTGCTCGACATTCCCGACGAGGCGCGCCAAGACCCGATCTTCCTGCGTACCGGTGGTGCCGACCTTGGGCGCGACGGATGTCGCGTTCCCCTGCCGTGGAGTGCGTCAGACGGGTCGTCGGCGGGATTCTCGCCCGCGGGCGCCGCGGCCGCATGGATGCCCCAACCGGCAGGTTGGGAGGGCTTCGCCGCCGATGGGCAGAACGCCGACCCGGCCTCGACGCTGAATACCTATCGTCGCCTGCTTGCGGCCCGTCATCGCACAACTGCGGTCCACGAGGGTGGTTTCTCGATGTTGCTCGAACACGACGAGTCGCTGCTGGCGTTCGAGCGTGACGGCCTGCTGGCCGTGTTGAACACCGCCGCCGAGTCGCGTGAGATCCCGTCCGATCTGCTGGGAGATCGGCGGCCGATCGTCTCGTCGGTCGACGTCGGGGAGTTGGTCGGCGGGGTCGTTCCGGCGAACTCGGCGGCCTGGTACGCCTGAGCGGCCCAGGCCCTGAGCGGCTAGATGGCCAGGGCCGATTCGAGGTCGAACAGATGGATGCTCGACGTATCGACGCTGAACACCCCGACATCGTCGGGACGTAGGGCTGTGCGTGGATCGACGCGCCCGATGAAGCGCGAGGAGGTCTCCGCTCCGGCCGCACCGACGTGGTTGGCACCGATCGTGGCGTGGATGATGACCTCGGATCCGAGGCCTTCGCGAACCTCGACCATTCCTCGCAACGTCGGTTTGTCCGGGCTCAGCGCAGCATCTTCGACATGCTCGGGACGGATGCCGAGGGCGACCGTGCGGCCGTCGTAGCCGAGAATCGCCGGATGCTTGCTGACCACCGAGGCGGGCAGGGTCAACGACTGGTCGCCGATGCCGACGTCGATCGCATCGCCGGCCCGGTGAACGACGCCTTCGACCAGGTTCATCTGGGGGGAACCGATGAAGGCGGCAACGAACAAGTTCTTGGGGTGGTCGTACAGGTTCTGCGGCGAGTCCACCTGCTGCAGTACGCCGCGTGACATCACGGCCACCCGGTCGCCCATCGTCATCGCCTCGATCTGGTCGTGGGTGACGTACACCGTCGTGACGTCGAGCGAGTGCTGGATCCGGGCGATCTCGGCCCGCATCTGGACACGAAGTTTTGCATCGAGGTTGGAGAGCGGCTCGTCCATCAGGAACGCCTTGGGCTGGCGGACGATGGCGCGGCCCATGGCGACGCGCTGACGCTGACCGCCGGACAGCTGTCCGGGTCGGCGGTCGAGGTTCTCGGTCAGTTCCAGGATGCGGGCCGCTTCGTCGACACGGCGGGCTATCTCGTCCTTGGGCATCTTGCGGAGTTTCAGGGCGAAGGCGATGTTGTCGCGCACAGTGAGGTGCGGGTACAACGCGTACGACTGGAAGACCATGGCGATGTCGCGGTCCTTGGGCTCCAGCGTGGTCACATCGACATCGCCGATGTGCAGCGTGCCGCCGGTGATCGTCTCGAGACCGGCGATCATTCGCAGGGCGGTGGACTTGCCGCAACCCGACGGACCCACGAGCACGAGGAACTCGCCGTCCTCGATCTCCATGGAAAGCTGGTGAACGGCATGGAAGCCGTTGTCGTAGACCTTGTCAACCTGGTCCAGCTTGATGTTTGCCACGTGTAGTGTCCCCCCTGATTGGATACCAGACCTTATTTGATCACAGGGCTTCCCCTGTGACAGTGGTCATGCTATGTTACTTGATGGAAAGTTCCAAGACCTTCCACGGATGTTCCATTCGGTCCGTCCAATCGAACCAAACATGCAGGTCATCCTGCGGGAACGGTGGCACCCGCCGCCGCTCCGATGTCTCCAAGGGGGAGCAAACATGATTCACGGTAAGCGCTTCGCTGCGTTTGCGGTCGCGACGGCATTTGTCGGCGTGGCTTGCGGCAGCTCAAGCTCCAACGGCACCGACGCCGCGGCCACCACCGCCGGCGGAGCGGACACGACGGCGGCAGCTGCTGCCGGTGGTGCGGATTCGGTCGCGGGTGGCGCCATCAAGTGCACCCAGCAGTACAAGGGCAAGGAAGTTCACATCTTCTCGCCCGTGCGCGACAGTGACACCGACAAGGCCGCCACCCGTCTGCGTGATGGCTACGCCCCGCTCGAGGCCTGCACCGGCCTCAAGGTCATCTACGACGGGACCGACAAGTTCGAGACCCAGGTCAAGGTGCTCGTCGACGGTGGCAACGCCCCCGACGTCATGGACTTCCCGCAGCCCGGTGGCTTCCTCGACCTGATCAAGAAGAACCAGCTGAAGCCGTTCCCCGACGCACTCGCTGCCTCGGTGAAGAACGACAACGTCGCCGGTTGGCCCGAGCTGGCCACGGTCGACGGCAAGGTCTACGGCGTTCCCGCCCGGGCCAACGTCAAGTCGATGGTGTGGTACAGCCCGGCCGACTTCAAGGCCAAGGGCTATGCCATCCCGACCACGCTCGAGGAGCTCACCGCGCTGTCCGACAAGATCGCCGCCGACGGCGGTACGCCGTGGTGTCTCGGTATCGAATCCGGTGTCGCCACCGGCTGGGTGATCACGGACTGGTTCGAGGACATGATGCTGCGCATCAACGGCCCCGACGTGTATGACCAGTGGGTCCAGCACAAGATCCCGTTCAACGATCCTAAGGTCAAGGCTGTTGCCGACGCCGTCGGCGCGATCGTGAAGAACCCGAAGTACATCGGCTCCGACTCGGCCGTCAAGGCGATCGCCACGACCAAGTTCCAAGAGGGTGGCTTCCCGATCCTGCAGAAGAAGTGCTACATGCACAAGCAGGCGAGCTTCTACTCGACGATCTGGCCGAAGGGCACGACCATCGGCCCCGACGGCGCCGTCGACACGTTCTACTTCCCGGTGAAGAAGGGTGATCCGAAGTACATGCTCGGTGGCGGCGACCTGCTCGGCGCCGGAAACGACAAGCCCGAGACGTTCGACGTCTTGATGTACACCGGCTCCGCCGACTACGTCAACACCATCGTGGCCGCCGGCGACACCTCGTTGTCGCCTCGCAAGGACTTCGACACGTCGAAGTTCTCCGATCCGGTGATCCGTGGTTTCGCCGAACTGCTCAAGGGCTCGGAGATCTTCCGCTTCGACGGTGCCGACATGATGCCGGCCGCCATCGGTTCGGGAGCGTTCTGGAAGGAAGCCACTGCGTGGATCGCCGGTGGCAGCACCGACGACTTCCTCAACAACGTCGAGAAGGCTTGG
>JANMJD010000074.1:0-2436 GCA_031371195.1 Actinomycetes bacterium
CGGCTCGCTCGCCGAGTACCTGGTGCCGGCGGCCAGTGACGTCCCGTCGATCACACTCGGGCATTCGGTCACCCCATCGCCGACCAACCAACTCGGCGTGAAGGGCGTCGGTGAGGCGGGCACGATCGGAGCGGCACCAGCAGTGATCAACGCGATCGTCGATGCCCTGTCGGGGCTCGGCGTCACCGACATCCGAATGCCCGCCTCACCGCAAACCGTGTGGCGGGCCATCCAAGCGGCCATTCACAACTCCAACCCGGAAGCGAGCAACTGATGATCCCCGCAGCATTCGACTACGTTCGGGCGAGCTCGGCCGCCGAGGCGGTGGCATTAGTCGGCGAGCACGGCGACGAGTCGAAGTTTCTCGCCGGCGGCCACAGCCTGTTGCCGTTGATGAAACTTCGCCTCGCCCAACCATCGGTCCTCATCGACATCGGCCGGCTGACCGACCTGTCGTACATTCGCGACGGTGGTGACCATGTGGCCATTGGAGCCCTCACCCGTCATCGCACGGTTGAAACCTCCGCACTCCTGGCCGAGCATGTGCCGCTGCTGGCCCATGCGGCGAGCCATGTCGGCGACCCGCAGGTACGTCATCGCGGCACGATCGGCGGGTCGATTGCCCACGCCGACCCGGCCTCCGATCTGCCGGCGACGACGCTTGCGCTCGGGGCCACCTACGTCGCCCAGGGTCCGAGCGGTACCCGTGAGATCGCCGCGGTCGACTTCTATCGGGGCTTTTTGGAGTCGGCGTTGGCCCCTGACGAGATGCTCACCGAGATCCGCATCCCGAAAATGAACGGGGCGCGCTGGAGTTTCCAAAAGTTCAATCGACGAGCGCAGGATTGGGCGATCGTCGGAGTCGCGGCCTGGCAGGGCAACGGTTCTTCAGGAGTTGCGCTGGTCAACATGGGCTCGACCCCGGTGCTGGCGACCAGCGTGATGACAGCGCTCGGCCAAGGAGCCTCGATCAAAGACGCCGCCCAACTCGCCGCGGAGCAAGCTGAGCCCCAGACCGATCTCAACGCCGATGTCGACTACCGGGTCCACCTTGCCAAGGTCCTCGTTCGCCGAGCCCTCACCGCGACCTCCTCATGAGCGAGACCTCCTTCGAAAACGTTCATGTCGACATCACGTCGGACAAGCCATTTGCTCAGGCGGTCAAAGACCTCCAGGCGGAATTGGGCAAGGCCTCGACCGAGGTGTTGATGGATAAGCTCAGCGCCGCCAAGACCTTCGCCGAGTACATCGAAGAAATCGAACCGCTGGCCGGGCGCAGCAATCTGATCCAGGTGGGGTTTCTCAACTGGGGCAAGGTGATGTCGCGGGTTTCGATCGAGATGAAGGCCCAACACTTCATCATCGGCAACCCGTTGACGGCGCGCAAACTGCTCGAAGCCGGCGGGCCCGAAGTTGGGCTGTACCTACCGACCCGCATCTACCTCTATGCCGATGCGGACGACGTGACCCACGTTGCGTACGACCAGCTCGGCCCGGCCCTGGCCCGTTTCGACAACCAGGGTGTGAACACGATTGCCCAGGTCATCGACGGTGTTTTGGCCAATCTGGCCAACGCTGCGGCGAACTGAATCAACCGAACCCACCACCACAAAGCCATACCCGCAAACACCCGACACGAGGGATTCCACCATGTCAACATCTGTCACCACCGCACTCGACGACGTCCTGGGCTACACCGTTGGTCGCGCCGGCGGGGCGCCCGGCGTCGTCGCGATGGCCACCGACGGCAACGAGAACTTCTATGAGGGCGCGGCGGGCGTGCGCGACCTGGGTACCGGCGAGGTAATGACCACCGACACCGTAATGGCCATCTTCTCGACCACCAAGGCGATCGTGGGCACGGCAGTGATGCAATGCGTCGAGGAGGGCCTCGTTGACCTGCACGGCCCGGCCAAAACCCACGTTCCCGACATCGCCGAGATCGAGGTGCTCGTCGGATTCGACGGCGATGGACAGCCGATCACCCGCGCTCCAAAGAGCGACATCACGGTCAGCCAACTGCTCCTCCACACCGCAGGGTTCGGGTACGAGTTCTTCAGCACCGACGATCTGGCCTACCGCACGGCCAAGGGCATCCCGACGGTCGTGTCATGCACCGACGACTCGGTGCGCACCGTGCTCCTGCACGACCCGGGCGAGCGTTGGACCTACGGCCCGAACATCGACTGGGCGGGAAAGGTCGTCGAAGCGGTGCGGGGCCGGCGACTCGGTGACGTGCTGGCCGAGCGAGTCTTCGGACCGCTCGACATGACCGATATCGCCTTCACGATGTCCGAGTCGATGCAGGCCCGCCGGGCAACGATCCACGACCGGGCGCAGGACGGCAAACTCACCCCACTGCCCGATCTGACACTCCCGCAGCCCCCCGAGATGGACATGGGCGGCCACGGCCTGTACTCGACGGTCGGTGAGTAC
>JANMJD010000097.1:0-2021 GCA_031371195.1 Actinomycetes bacterium
GCTTCTACCGGATCGACACGGCGATCACCGTCCCGCAGGTCCCGGTCGATTCATGGCGACTGTCGATCACCGGGATGGTGGACCACCCGATGAAGCTGACGTTCGACGATCTGCTCCGCCGTGACCTCGTCGAGTCCGACATCACCTTGACCTGCGTCTCCAACGAGGTCGGTGGCAGCCTGATGGGCACGGCCCGGTGGCTGGGGGTCCGTCTCGATCGCCTGCTCGACGAGGCCGGGGTCGCGGCCGACGCGGATCAGATCGTCGGGCGTTCGGTCGACGGATACACGTGCGGGTTCCCGACGACCGCGCTCGACGGACGTGATGCCTTGATCGCCATCGGCATGAACGGCGAACTGCTTCCGGTGGCCCATGGGTTCCCGGCGCGCCTGATCGTCCCCGGGTTGTACGGCTACGTCTCGGCGACGAAGTGGCTGCAGGAGATCGAGCTCACCCGCTTCGATCGATATGACCAGTATTGGGTCGAACGAGGCTGGGTCGCCGACGCGCCGATCAAGGTGCAGAGCCGCATCGACACGCCGCGCGGGTTGAGCAAGGTACCGGCCGGCACCCTTGCCATCGGTGGAGTCGCCTGGGCGCAGACCCGCGGCATCTCGGCCGTCGAACTCAGCATCGACGACGGCGATTGGGTGTCGGCGACGCTGGCCGACGAGCTGAACGACGCGACGTGGCGGCAGTGGTCGTATGCCTGGGATGCAACGCCCGGACGTCATTCCATCACCGTTCGAGCGACCGAGAAGAACGGTCCCATCCAGACCGCGGAGCGCTCCGAACCATTCCCGAGCGGCGCCACCGGACAACACCAGATCATCGTGATCGTCCGATGAAACCCCTCACTCCCCCCAACAGAAAAGAACAGGACAGAGACGTGAACACTTCTTCCCGTACCCGACCCACCCGAGGCGCCTTGACCCGCCGCAGCCTGGCCGCCATCGCTGCGTTGTCGATCGTCGCCGCAGCGTGCGGCTCGAGTTCCAGCACCGTGGCGGCGCCGGCCCCCACCGCCGCCGCCCCGTCGGCCACCGATGCTCCCAACTCCCCCCCTGCCCCGAAGGCCACCGATGCCCCGAAGTCCACCGACGCTGCGGGAGCCAGCACCGCCTTCGGTCCGGCATGTTCGGCAGTTCCGGCCGACGGTGCGGGCAGCTTTGCCGGCATGGCTCAGGATCCGGCGGCGACTGCTGCGTCGAACAACCCGGTGCTGTCGACGCTGGTTGCGGCAGTCACTGCGGCCGGCCTGGTCGATACGTTGAACGGGCCCGGTCCGTTCACGATCTTCGCTCCGACCAATGATGCGTTCGCCAAGATCCCCGAGGCCGACCTGAAGGCCGTGTTGGCCGACAAGGAACTGCTCACCTCGATCCTGACCCTCCACGTCATCAGCGGTGAGAAGCTCAGCTCGGCCGACCTGATCAAGATGGGCAAGGCCGCCACGGTCAACGGGGCCGACCTCACCTTCACCGACAACGGTGGGCTGATGGTCAACGGCGCCAAGTCGGTGTGCATGGACATCCCCACCGCCAATGCCACGGTGCACATCATCGACTCGGTGTTGATGCCGGCCTAACTCCCACACCTTCCCCCAAAATCCCCCCAAAAGAGCAGTGCCACCGAGGGACCACCTCGGTGGCACTGCCGCGTCGGGCGTCGGTCCAGGGGGCCGGTGGAGGGGACGGTCCAGCGGGTCAGGCCAAACGGCGATTCGACCGCCGGGAGTCGAATGACGAACGTCGTCGGCGTCGAACTGGTCAACACGACCTTTCCACCGTCGCTGCGAAGCAGGTTGTGGGCGAGGAGAAGCCGACGCCGCGGCCGGCCTCGGGGTTTGCCGTCGCCGGATCGGTGTCGTCGATCCACCCGCGGTCGCGGACCTCGATCTCCACGGTGTCGGCGTCCATGCGGACCTCGACATGCACGTCGCCGCGTCCGTGGGCCAAAGCGTTGTCCATCATTGCCGTCGGCGGGCTGCGCAGTTGATGGCTGGCGTTTGCGGAGAATTC
>JANMJD010000111.1:0-20116 GCA_031371195.1 Actinomycetes bacterium
CCCAGAGCGCGCGTACGTTCGTAGCAAGTTCCACAGCCTGATACGATCCGCCCCGTCGTGAACTTGGGAGTGGCCTGTGGCTGAGCGTCGCCGAATTTCTACATCGACGTCGAACTTTGGCGTGTCCCGACGAGAGAGCCACGACGCCGCCGGCTTCTACGGTCGGTTTCATCCTCCGGTCCTCTCCGACGACGACGTCGTGCTCCCTCCCAAGCCGATCGTCAACCCGTTCGTCTGCGGGGATGCAACGGCGATGACCGACGTCGTCGACGGGTCGGTTGCGCTCGTCGTCACGTCGCCTCCGTATTTCGCGGGGAAGCAGTACGAGGAGGAACTCGAACGTGACGGAATCCCGTCGTCGTACGTCGAGTATCTCGACATGTTGCGCCGGGTGTTCGCCGAGTGCGCGCTGAAGTTGGAACCCGGTGGACGCATCGCCGTCAACGTCGCCAATCTCGGGCGCAAGCCGTATCGGAGCCTCTCGGCCGATGTCATCTCGATCCTCCAGGACGACTTGGGGCTGGTGCTTCGGGGCGAAGTGATCTGGCAGAAGGCCGAGGGGGCGAGCGGGTCGTGCGCCTGGGGATCGTTCCGCAGCGCAGCGAACCCGGTACTCCGGGATATCAGCGAGCGGGTGATCATCGCCAGCAAGGGCCGCTTCGACCGTGCCCGGTCGGTGAAGCAACGAGCCGCCGAGGGACTGCCCCACGTGAGCACGGTGATGACCGAGGACTTCATGGCGCTCACCCTCGACGTGTGGTCGATCCCACCCGAGAGTGCCCGGCGGGTCGGCCATCCGGCACCGTTCCCCGTCGAACTGCCCGAGCAGTTGATCCGGCTGTACACCTACGAGAACGACCTGGTCCTCGATCCGTTCATGGGCAGTGGTTCGTCGCTCGTCGCCGCCGCCACGCTCCGGCGCCGATACGTCGGCTACGACACCGACTCGTCGTACGTCGATATCGCCCGTCGACGTGTCCACGAGGCGCTGCATCCGCCGACGCCGGAGCAACCCGTTCGACGACGGGCGGCGACGCTTCCGGTAGCCGATGTTCGGGAGCGGCAGGATCTTCGGCAGCGGGCGACGACCGAGGGCAAGGCGGCCCAACGTCTCGCCGAGGACCTGCTCACAGATGCCGGGTTCCGCATCGTCGGTCGAGACCATCGAGTTCGCAAAACGGGCGTGACGGTGAACTTTGTCGCCGAGGATGGCGATGGCGCGACGTGGTTCTTCGATGTTGCCGGGGCGTTCACCAGCCACCGTGGTGGACTCTCGCGAATCGACGTCGTGTGGAAGTCGCTCGGACGCGCGTCGGCGATGAAGGCGGCGCGAGCCGGGGTCCCCCTGGTGTTGCTGACCAGTCACCTGCCTCGACGACCGAGCGACGGCGACACCGCACTACGTGCGGCCGGGCCGAAGGCGTTCTTCGACGCGATCGAGATGCTCGCGCCGTCGGACGTCGATCGACTGCGGACCTACGCCAAGGGCGGATGCACCGACCAACCTGAGCCCGGCTTCTGGACCGCGGTCGACCTGGCGATCGATCCAACCTCGCCGCCGGCCCATCCGATCTCGCCGGCCGATCAGGGTTGAACCTCGGGATGTCCGACTGGGTTCCGCGACGATGAATATCGGTCGAGTCTTCGGGGCGACAAGTGTGCTTCGTCCGGTCGATCGATTCGAACTCGGCCTCGTGGTCACGCCCGCGGACCGGCTGTTCCCGTTGACCGACGAGGAGTTCGAAGCTCTGCCCGGGCCGCAACCAGGAGCGACAACGCGGCAGTTCCTGGCCCGTCTCGTGCCGGCAGTCCGCCAGACGATCGACGGACCGCTGGCATCGTGGCAGCTCAGCGACGTGGTCCCCGCACTTGACACACTGAACGTCGGGGTGGAGACGACTCCCGGGGTGACCAACCGGCTCCTCGCACTCGTTCGATCGAACGGCCGCCGACGCTGGAGCGATCTCGCGGCGTGCACGATCTCGGAGATTCGGTCGTGGAATGGAGCAGGGCTGACGTTGACGGCGCGCCTGATCATCGCCGCCGTCGAGTCCGCCATGGACGCCTCGCCCAACCAGTCGAACGACTCGCCATCGACCGACCTGGGGGTGACGATCCGCCATGCAGGGCACACCCATCCTTCGTCGCGCCGCGATGTGGCGACGGTGTTGGTGGACTGCCTGAGCGTTATTGGGGACAAGCGGGCCCGCGTCGCTTTTGAACTCGACGACCTGCGATTCGACCACCCGTTCGGAAACGACTCGACCGGGCACCGGCGAACACAGACGGCAGAACTCATCCGGATTGGGCCGGAACGAGTTCGCCAGCTCAAAATGGACGCTCGTCACCACGCCGTCCGACTCCTCGAAGCCGACACCGACGTGCGCAACACGATAGGAACTCGGCGTGCGCCTCGACAACGCCGCCGACCGGGAGAGCATCGAGGCCGCTCTCGCATCGCTCGACCTACCGGGTGCGGGCCATCCTGCCGGCCTGCTGGCCGTCTTCCTCGCCGGTCCGCTCCGCCCGGTACCCGGGCATCCGGGGTGGTGGTCGCCTCGCCCAGCCGACCTGCTTGCCGAGACCGACGGGCTGTTGCGCCGCGACGGCGGAGTTCACCATGGTGAGGCCCTCCGCCATGACATCGTCGATATCGGTGTTCCGTCCGGCCTCGCCGACGCCTGGCTCGGCCGTCAACCTATCCGCCGACAAGACGACCTGATCGTCTCCCTCGCTGGCCGACCGGCCGATGTCGCCGTCCGTGCGTTGGAGGCGATGGGTCAGGCGATGAGTTCGCAGGAGCTGTGAGCGTGGATGGTCACGCCGGTAGACGAAGCAATGCTCGCTGCCGAACTCCACCGCAGTCGTCACTTCCTTCAAACCGGCCCCGATCGTTGGGAGCTCGCCGAGTGGGGTGGCGAGCCATCGATGCATCACGTTCGAATTCGAATTCCGGTGACCGTCGGCGCGCTCGATGGGGAGGAAACCGATGCGTCTGGTGATCTTGTCGGTCTTCTCGGACTCCAGCCTGGCAAGCGGACGACATTGACCACGCGCTGTGGACCGATCTCGCTCGCATACGATGGCGAACGTGTCGTACGAGGATCGGCCAGACCAATCCTTCTCGCATCCGGAGCCGTCGTCGGCGACACGCTGATCATCGTCGTCGACTCGAACAGTCGCGCCGGTGACGTCGAGATCGACCCCGGTCCTCGGGCCACCACTGAATCCCTCAAACCCGCTGACCTGAACCATCGAAAAACTCTGGAGCACATACGTGGAACCCACTGGCCTCGAAGCCGCACTGACCCAGTTCGAGCGCGATGCGGCGAGTGCTGTCAAGAGCCTGACGGCGGCGCTGCGCGAAACGAAGAAGCTGCAGGCGGCGGTGGCTCACGGGCAGATCCGTGAGCTGCGCACCGGGATCGACGCCTCGGCGCGATTGGCCGAGCAGGCCGCACAGACGGTGAGTGACCTTCGTAGTGCGTGGACGTTCGATGAGGCCGAGCATTTCTCGGGTGGGGGCTACACCAAAGAGGTGCTCGCCCTGGCCGGCGAACAGGGTGTCCAGATGTTCGAGTCCGACGAGCGAATTCTCAGCTACCCGGTGATCGTGCGGATCTCGGCTGCCGACTCAACCGTCCTGATCGACAAGGTGAGGGAGCGACGGGTGCGTCCGTCGCTGCTCGTACGTACGTTGAAGGCCCTTCAGGATCGGCCTCCCCGGTTCAAGGCCGAGGCGTTCCTCGAATCGCTGGCGACGGCCTACGACCTGGTGGTCGCGCAGGGGGGTGGGCGGCTCGGAAGC
This sequence comes from Actinomycetes bacterium, assembly GCA_031371195.1. Classification (GTDB taxonomy): domain Bacteria; phylum Actinomycetota; class Acidimicrobiia; order Acidimicrobiales; family Ilumatobacteraceae; genus JANMJD01. The sequence goes on from JANMJD010000111.1 coordinate 3,809, forward strand.
ACGGCGAAACTGGTTGATGTCTACGCCGTGTTGACCGTGATGCCGGGAGCGGCGCGGGAGTACTCGAAGCAGGAGTTCGCCCGCGACCTGTACCTCCTCGACCAGACCGGCCACGTGATGACCAAGAACGGTCGCCGGCTCTTGCTGCCCGCCAGTGCTCTGACCCGGGGCTCGGGCGTGCTGTCCACCGTGACCCGATCCGGCGAGGCCAAGGTGTACGCCGGCATCACCTTCGAGGACCTGTCCTGATGACGACGGTTGAGCAGTACGTCGAGTTCCTCTCGGCGGAATACCTGGCGGAATACATCACCGACGGTGGTGCCACGGTGAAGTTCGTCGTCGCTCCCGACGATGTGACCTCCGATTCATTTTCCGCCTCGCTGGTCGACGCAGCCACACGCCACGGTTTCATGCCCGTGCGAGTCGATGCCGTCGGTACGCGGATTCACCTGATGGACCAGGTGTACTTCGACGTCGCCCATCAGATCGACTGGTCGGCGCTGGCCCGGGTCGCGACCCGTCGAGCGATGACCGCATCCGGCTATTGGCCGCCCCCCGAACTGCCCGAGAGCGAGGCAATCGGCGTGGACGCACTGGCCGCCCACCATCGCGTCGATGTCGCCGAACTCACCCGTGATCTGAACCGCCGGCTCCAGACCGACGTCATGCACGACTACTCGATGGCCCAGGAGTTCCGCATCGCCATGCTGCGCCTCTGTCAGGCGGAACTCGCCACCGGCCAGGTGAGCGAGGCCGAGCGGGATGCCGTGATCGCCTGGCTTCACGGCGAACTCCGGCAGATGTCGCTGCTCCGCACAGCGACGATCTTTCGGCGTATCGGCCGGCACAACGCCCGCCAGATGCTCTTCTCGTTGTGCCACTGGATTGCCACGAACGGCTACAGCGGTGTCGCCCTTGAACTCGACATCCGCCGGCTGGGCTTTGCCCGGCGGCCCCTTCCGGAAGAGCGCAATGGCTTCTACTACACGAAAGCGGCGCTCCTCGATGCCTACGAGATGCTGCGCCAGTTGGTCGACAACTCCGATGAGCTCGCCAAGTGCTGTGTGGTGATCGTCGCCGCACCCGAGTTTCTGACCGACGATCATCGCGGTGTGGCGGCATACCAGGCGCTCAAACTGCGAATCCACGACGAGGTCCGCGACCGCAGTCGCCAGAACCCGTTCGCCTCGCTCATCCGCCTGGAGGCATCATGACCATCGAACCGGTGGCCGCCCGACGCGCGCTCGAGGCCTTGCGGGCCGGGGTGCCCAGCCGTGATGCCGTTGCCGCGCTCGGGTCGCTGCAGACGGCTGTCGACGACCGCTTCAGCCAGCTGCTGACGTCGATCAGCGATCCCAGCGGTACCGAGCCCGTCGGTGGGTTTATCATCGGCGGTGGGTTCGGCTCAGGCAAGAGCCATGTTCTGCAACATCTCGCCCGCCGGGCGCTCGATGCCGGGTTCATGGTGTCGAAGGTGGTCATCTCCAAGGAAACCGGTCTGCATGACCCGACCAAGGTACTTCGAGCGGCGATCGACGAAGCGCAACTACCGGCTCGCCTGGGTTCGGCGATCGACGAGATCAGCGCCGGTCTGCAGACCTCGTCACCGCAGTACGCGGCACTGTACCGGTGGGTGCATAGCGACGAGGCCGCCATCGACAGCCGGTTTGCCGCCACGCTGTTCGTCCACGAGTACGCCCGTGGAGATGCCGAGTTCGCCGATCGAATCGTCCGCTTCTGGGCGGGTGATCCGCTGCCGCTCGCTGATCTGAAGCGGCGGCTGAAGGAGACGGGCGCGGCGGGGACGTACAAACTCGCTGCGGTGAAGGAGCGGGAACTGGCCGTCCAACGGTTCCGGTTCCTGTCGCGACTGGCGCAAGCAGCGGGCTTCGCCGGTTGGATCGTTCTTCTCGACGAGGTCGAGCTGATCGGTCGCTACTCGTTTCTTCAACGGGCGAAATCGTATGCCGAGGTCAACCGGTGGGTTCGGGGTGACCGGGCCGATCCCGGCGCCCCGCTCGGAGCGGTACTCGCCACGGTTGAGGACTTCGAGGCTCAAGTGCTCGTCGGCAAGAACGACATCGAGTTGATTCCTAGTCGCTTGCGCGCCAAAGGCACCGTCGATGGCGAGTTGCTCGCCGGCGCGGCCGAGGCCGGCATGCGACTGATCGAACGTCAGCAGGTTCCTGTACAGCCGCCGGATCGCGATGCGCTCGACCGTACCTATTCCGCTGTGAAGGCGCTGCACGCCGCCGCACACGGCTGGGAACCGCCGGACGTCGAAGGGCTCGAGCGGTTGCCGTCGAATCGGATGCGCCAATATGTCCGGGCATGGATCAACGAGTGGGACCTGCGCCGCCTCGACCCCGACTATCGCCCCGAGACCACCGTCGCCGAGGTACGTCTCGACTACACCGAGGAGTCGGAACTCGAAGGTTCGAACGACGCCGGCTGATCACCCGTCACCGAGTGGATCGACCATGGAACAACTCGGCCGGTTGACCGAACTCGTGACGGCGACACCCGGTTTGAGGGCCGTCGAGCTGCGCGATGCACTGCGACGCGAGGGTCGAGTCTCGATGACGACGGCCGATGTCCTGCGGACCCTCGATGGTGATCGTCGGCGATTCCGTCGCGGTCCACCCGGAGGCACCGGCTGGTGGCCACCGCCGGTCGCCTCGTCGGCCGTCTCTTCGCCGCGTGCTGCAGCGCCGCTACCCGATTCGGCGGCGGTCGATCGAAACTCGTTCGAGACCATTTCGCCCGCGGGTCGAGGCGGGCTCGACGATCGGAGTGCTCTCCCCGCGCTGTACCGATGGCAGCGTTCGGCGCTCGCCGCGTGGCGGTCTGCAGGACGACGCGGCGTGATCGAGGCCGTCACGGGTGCCGGTAAGACGGTGATCGGGGTGACGGCGGCCGTGCAGGAGTTGGCGGGTGGCGGACAGGTCGTCGTGATTGTTCCGACCGGGGAATTGTTGTTTCAGTGGCATCGTGTCCTCGCCGACGCTGTCCCGGCGAACACCATGATCGGGTTGCTCGGCATGGGTCGCCGTGACGGACTCGGGCAGTGTGATGTGGTCATCGCGGTGGTCAATTCGGCACGCGACGGTGATCTTGCGCCGCGGCGGCCCGGCGGCTTGCTCGTCGGCGACGAGTGCCATCGGTACGCCTCGATTGAGAATCGACGGGCGTTGAACTGGGGTTTCGCCCATCGACTCGGATTGAGCGCTACCTTTGCTCGTCCCGACAACGGTCATCGGGAGTGGCTTGAGCCGTACTTCGGCCCGACGTGCTATCGGCTGGGATACGAGCAGGCGCTTGCCGACGATGTGATTGCTCCGTTCCACGTCGTGCTCGTCGGGCTTGAATTCTCCGGCGAGGAGCGGGCCGAGTACGACCATCACAACGCCGAGATGACGGCCGCCGGAGCCGAGCTGATCGCCCGCTTCGGTGTGCCGACCGAGCCGGTGGGAGCGTTTCTCGCCGCAGTCGGAGCGCTCGCCCGTACCGAGGAGCGGGGCGGGGTCGTTGCCCGCATGTACCTGCGGGCGATGCGGGAACGCCGACGGGTACTCGATGACGCCCACTCCAAGCAGGAGCTGATCGTTGCCCTCGGGCCGGTCGTCGCCGCGGCCGAACGGACGCTGGTGTTCACGTCGAGCATCGGTGCTGCCGATCGTGCGGCCCAGGCGCTCGTTGGAATCGGCCACGCAGCGGCATCGATCCACTCGGGATACGACTCCAAATACCGCCGAGCCTCGATGGACGCGTTCCGAGACGGTCGGTTGAGTGTCCTGGTCGCACCCCAGGTGCTCGACGAGGGAATCGATGTCCCCAGTGCCGACCTCGCCGTGGTCCTTGGAGCCACCCGTAGCCGCCGTCAAATGGTGCAGCGGATGGGGCGCATCGTCCGTCGCAAACCCGACGGGCGGCCCGCCCGTTTCGTTGTCGGCTACATCGGCCGAACGGTCGAAGACCCGCAGCGCGGTGCTCACGAGAGTTTCCTCGACGAGGTCACCGCCGTCGCCCGCCGGGTCGAGACGTACTCGCCATCGACCGACGGTTGGGACGGCCTGGTCAGCCTGCTCTCCATCGACGTCGTCGAGTAGAGGAATCCATGAGTCGCGACAAGCGCGGCATCGGCTTAGACGATCGGGAGCACCTTGCCGGGGTTCATCGTGTTGGTCGGGTCGAGAGTTGCTTTGATGAGGCGCATCGCGGCCAACTTGCCGGGGTCCGTGGTGTCGAACATCGAGTCGATGCGTTTCGATCCGACCCCGTGTTCGGCGGAGAACGATCCCCCGAGGGCCCGCAGCTCGGCGTAGAGCACGCCTTCCACGCGTGATGCCAACTCGGGCGCGAGCGGCCCTGGACGGTTGAGCAGGATGTGCAGGTTCCCATCGGCGAGGTGGCCGAACAGGTACGGCCGGATCGTCGGATCGATTGCGGCAAGCCCGGCTTGTACCGCCGCGACATATTCGGCCACGCAGGATTGCGGTACCGAGATGTCGTATGACGGCGCATCGGGATGCAGGCGGTACACGATCTCGGTGTCCTCGCGCAGCCTCCACAGGTCGGCGGCCTGGCGGGCCGAGCCGGCGACGATTCCGTCGACCCCCGGATGCGCAGCGGCGATGTCGGTGAAGATGTTGCCCAGGGCGGTATGCAATTCGGCCTCATCGGCACCGCCGAGGAGGAGCAGAAGGAAGATCGGCTGGTCGAGATCGACCGTCGGTTCGGACCAGCCGAGGGTGCCGGCGGTGAGTTTGATGTAGTCGCTCCACAGCGCCTCGGCGGCGCGCAGGTGCCCCGACTCGGTGGACAGAGCGCGGCGAATCGTCGCCAGCGCAGCGTCGACCGAGGGCAGCGCGATAAGTGCGGTGGCCGTCGCATCGGGCAACGGGTCGAGCTTGATCACCGCTTGCGTGACGACCCCGAGGCTGCCTTCGCCGCCGATGAACAGATGCTTCAGGTCGTAACCAGCCGAGTTCTTCACGACCCGGGTGAGATCGGAGTAGATCGATCCGTCGGCGAGTACGGCCTCGAGACCGAAGACGCGGTGGCGCATCACCCCGTTGCGGAATGCCATGACACCGCCGGCATTCGTCGAGATCATCCCCCCGATGGTCGCCGAACCGCGTGCGGCGAGATCGATGCCCGGTTCGAGGCCGTGCTCCGCCGCGGCGTGCTGCAGCGCTTCCAACGTGCATCCGGCACCGACGATGGCGACGCGGTCGTGGGGGTTGATCGCTTCGATGGCATTGAGGCGCAGGAGCGACAGCACGATCTGGCCCGGCCGGGATACGCCACCACCGACGAGGCCCGTGCGGCCGCCGTGGGGCACGATCGCCACGCCATGTCGGGCGCTGCACTGCACGACCTCGGCGACCTCGGACGTGGATGCCGCCGAGACGACCACACCGGCGTCGAGGTTGTGCGGATTCCATCCGGGATCGAGTTCGGTCACCCGTTCGCCGACGCGCACGTAGGTGTCGCCGACGATGGCGCGCAGTTCGGTGATCAGGTCGTCGGCGAGCAGGGCTGCGGTCATGGTCGGCTCCGTTCCAGCATGATCGCGTCGACGGCGCCCAGCAACCGATCGTTCTCGGCGACGGTGCCGATGGAGGCGCGGATGTAGTTCGTGTAGCCCGCTTCACGCCAGTCCTTCACGATGACACCGCGATGCAACAGGGCCTGCGCGAAATCGCCGCTGTCGGTACCGCAATCGAAGAAGACGAAATTGGCCTTCGATACCGACGCGTGCAAGCCGAGCGCGGTGATGCCCGCAGCGACCCGCACGCGTTCGGCAACGATCGCCGTCGCGGTCGAACGCATCCACGCCTGATCGCCGAGCCCGGCGATCGCTGCGGCCTGGGCCGCCGAGTTGACATCGAATGGTGTCTTCGCGCCGGTCATCATCCGGGCGATATCGGGGTCGGAGCACACACCGTAACCGACGCGCAAGCCCGCCAGCCCGTAGGCCTTCGAGAACGTTCGCAGCACCACGTGGTGCACGCCGCTGTCGCGCAGCATCTCGATGCCATCGGGTCCGTCGGCGTCGGCGAATTCGATGTAGGCCTCGTCGAGCACGAACAGGGTGCCCGGTCCGGTGGCCTCGATCAGGCGTTGGAGGCCGTTCGTGTCGAGCGCCGCACCGACCGGATTCCACGGTGACGACAGCATGATCAGCGCCGGACTGTGGCCCAACGCCTCGACGAGAGAGTCGAGCGGAAAGTCGAGATCGGCCGACATTTCGAGCTTGAGTAGGCGAGCGCCCACGGCGAGGGCCTCGATCTCGTGGCGGCCGAAGCTCGGAAGCACGGTGACGAACGTGTCGCCGGCCATCACGAATGCGCGGGTTGCTGCGGCGATCAGCTCCTCGGATCCGTTGCCGACCACGACCCGATCGGCGTCCACGGCGAGATGCTCGCCGAGCGCGGCACGCAACGCCGATGCGGCCGGATCGTTGTAGCGCCACGGCTCGAACCGCTCGGCCTTCAGTGCCTCGAGCGCGGCTGGTGAACAGCCGTGGGGGTTCTCGTTGCTGGCCAGTCTGGCGAACTCGGACAACCCCGTTGCGGCCCGTGCGACCTCGATGTTCATCCCTGCGTTGTAGCTCGGCAGGGCGTTGATGTAGGGGTTGTAGTGCAAGCCGCTTGACGTCACCCGATCATTGTATACAGTGGATACAGTCCACCCGGACCGACGGACCCGTCGACAAGGAGCGAGCGATGTTCATTCTCAATGCCTGGTATGTCGCCGCATGGACGGCCGAGGTCGGCGAGGAGCCGCTCGGGCGGCGCGTCTGCGATCAGCCGATCGTGCTGTATCGCGACACGGACGGTGCTGCGATTGCGTTGTCCGACCGGTGCGCCCACCGCGGCTACCCGCTGTCGGCCGGCAATGTGTGCGACGGCATGATCCGCTGTGGCTATCACGGCTTCGGATACGACTCGAGCGGAGCATGTCGCCTGGTGCCCGGCCAATCCAACATCGCCTCACGTCTCGCCGTTCGCTCGTATCCGATTGCCGAGCGCGACGGCTGGATCTGGGTGTGGCCGGGCAACGCCGAACTGGCCGACCCGGGGGCGATCCCCGACACGCATTGGATGAACGATCCGGCGTGGGCGGCGGTCACGCATTCCGTGTTCTTCGCCTGCCGCTCCGGCCTGATCCACGACAACCTGCTCGATCTGACCCACGAGACGTTCCTGCACACCTCGACCGTCGGTGACGACTACATCGTCGATCACCCGCTGACCGTGACCGTCGACGGAACGGTGGTGACTGCCGATCGGTTGATGCCCGGAGTCGTGCCGCCGCCGCTCTATCTCACCACTACCGGATGGTCGGAGTTGTGCGATCGGTTCCACTGCACCGAGTTCTTCGCGCCGAGCCTGCATGTCCTGCACTCGGGGATCACGGGCCAGGGTCGGCCCCGTGACGAGGGCTGCCTCATCAAGGTGCTCAATGGCATCACGCCGATCGACGCCCACACCTCGTGGTACTTCTACGCCTTCTGCCGCAACTTCGCCGTCGACAACATGGCGGCCACCGCAGAGCTGCAAGACGGCCTCGGCGTCGTGTTGCAGGAGGACGCCGACGCGCTGGCCAAGCAGGAGATCGGCCTGCGCGGCCGTCCCGCCGGCGAACACGACATCCTCGTCGCCCACGACTCGGGACTGGCCAAGGCCCGGCGTGTGCTGGACCAACTGCTCAAGGCCGAGGCGGTCGAGGCGACGCCGGTCGCCTTCGCTGCGGCCGGCGGTAGCTGATGACCCAGGTCGCGCGCTCGATGCGGGACGCTCGTCCACTCGGACTCCATGTGTACGAGCACCTGCGCGACATGATCGTGTCGGGGACGCTTGCCGAGGATTCCCAGGTCGTCCAGGAACGCATTGCCGACCAACTCGGCGTCTCACGTACCCCCGTGCGCGAGGCGCTGAGCCGCCTGGCGCATGAGCGTCTGGTCACGTGGGTGGCCGGCGTCGGTTACGTGGTGAACGCGCTCACGGATCACGACATCTCCGACGTTCAACAGGTGCGTAGCGCGCTGGAACCGTTGGCGATGGATCTCGCCGTCGGCAGGTATTCGCCGGCGGATCTCGCCGGGGCGACCGCACTGATCGAACGGATGGCGATCACCGACAGCGATGATGTCGATGCCCACTTCGAGCTGAATCGCCAGTTCCATCGCTCGATGATCGAGCCATGCGGCAACGCCCTGCTGATCAAAATGCTCGACGACCTGTGGGATCAACCGATCAATCGTCGCATCACCGGTGCCTACGTGCGGGCCGCGGGCAACATCGACCGCATGGTCGCCGAACATCGCCAGATTGTCATCGCAGCAGCAGCAGCCGACAGATCAAGCCTGCTCACCCTCGTCGCCGCTCACCTCGCCGAGGGATACACGGCCACCAGGCACCGCCCGTGACGTCGCCATCGCGACCCTTGTGGCGCGGGGGTGGTCGACCTAACCGCGCTGTTCTTGAACCTCGAAATCGTACCGGAAGCTGAATCCAGCCGCGATCACTCAGGCACGAGAGCTTCATGCGACAGGGATGTCGATCGGGGCTCTCGCCTCCAGGTTTGGCGTTACGGCCAGCACCGTCAGTCTCGGCACCGGCACCGGCACCGGCACCGGCACCGGCACCGGCACGGACATCACGCCATTTCTGGAGGGCTCGAAGTAGACGTCTGCCAGTCGCCGCGCTGGGGCTACCTGATCTCCGGCGAGGTCGTCGTCACCTATGCCGACGCCACGTTCGACCGTGTCAGTGGCGGTGACGTCTTCCACTGGCCGGCAGGTCACACCGTGCGGGTCGAGCACGACGCCGAGATCGTCCTCTTCAGCCCACAGCACGAGCACCTCGAGGTCATGGCGCTCATGGCCCACAAACTCGGACTGGCCTGAGGCGAGGAGCGGCCCTGCCGTCACAGTGCTCCGCTGTCGAGCAGAGCCAGGATCTCGACTGCGCGGCTGCGCACGGCGGGAAGGTCGCTCAATCTGCGCATGGCAGCGATCGGGCGGGCCATGCGGTGATTCGCCGCAAGCGCGTCGGCGTTGCGGGCGAGGAAGTCCCAGTACAGCGTCGTGTATGGGCAGGCATCGGGGCCCACTCGCAGCTTCGGATCGAAGCGACAGTTTCGACACCAGTCGCTCATCTTGTTGATATACGCCCCGCCGGATGCATACGGCTTCGTCGACATCATGCCGCCGTCGGCGAACAAGGCCATCCCGATCACGTTGGGCGGCATCACCCACTCTGCGCCATCGACGAAGCTCGCCCGCATCCACGCCGTCATCGCTGCCGGGTCGACACCGGCAGTGAGCGCCAGGTTGCCGAGCACCATCAGCCGCTCGATGTGATGCGCATACCCGTGATCGTGGACATGGCCGATCACGCCGGCGACGCAGGCCATGTCGGTCTGGGCGTGGCCGGTGAACGCTGGGGGGACCGGGCGCGTGGCCGAGAGCGCGTTTTTCACTCGGTAGTCGGGCATCCACAACCAGTAGACACCCCAGACGTATTCGCGCCAGCCGATCACCTGACGGATAAAGCCCTCGACCGAGTTCAGTGGAGCGGTGCCACGCCGATAGGCGGACTGCGCGGCCTCCACGATCTCGGTGGGATGCAGCAGACCGAGGTTCATCGACGACGCCAGCACAGAGTGCGCCATCTTCCAGTCGTCGGCGAGCATCGCGTCCTCGTGCGGGCCGAAGGCTGCGAGGCCGTGATCGATGAACTCGCGCAGGCGGGTCAGCGACTGCAGTCGAGTGACCGGCCATGTCCCGTCGGGGCCGGCGCCGAAGGTGTTGGCCGGCAGCCGTTCCAGCACCGCATGGTCGATCTCGTCCAGCTCGAAGCGCTCGATCGGGGGCCACGCCCGGCCATCCCTCGGTGGAGGTTCACGGTTGTCGTGGTCGAAGTTCCACCGGCCACCGACGGGCTCGGGGCCACCGACGTCCTGGTCGATCAGAACGCCGAGTCGTTGGCGTTGCCAACGATAGAAGTCCTCCATCCTCAGCCGCTTGCGCCCGGCAGCCCAGCGGGCGAAGTCCTCGTAGTGGCACAGGAACAGGTCGTTGCGAACCAGCTCGACGCCCAGCCGTTCGAGCGCGACGCGCCAGTCCCAGCTCGCCGGCTCCATCGCGATGACGCGGCTGGCGTCGAACTCGTCGAGGTGCTCGCCAAGGCCTTGGTGGAGCGTGCCGGCCCGGCGGTGGTCGACCTCGAATCCCTCGGCTCGCAGTTCCGCGGCGAAGTGCGCCATCGCCGAGAGCACCAGGTGCAACCGCTGACGATGCCACCGGCGGGAACCGATCAACGTCCCGCTCTCGACGAGCAGCACGCGACACTCTCCGGGCATCCGACCCGCGAGCGCCCCTCGCGAGCGGTCCAATTGGTCGCCGAACACCCACACGGTGGGGATCGACGCTCGGGTCACGCCGACATTGTGACCAAGTCGGTCGCCCACGACAACATCAGGGCCCGAACGCCGTACTGGGCAGGTCGCGGTCGCCTGCTTCCAGCGCGTCGCAGATCACCTTGGCCACGTGTTCGGGAGCGAGGCCCAGCGGCACGCGCGGCGCGGTACCGGCGAGCGGGTGCTCCGCCAGGCCGGTCTCGGTGTGCGGTGGGCGGGCATCGAGGATGCGAACGTTGCACCGCCGGGATTTCACGTGCCAGTGCCTGGTCGAACGCGCGAACAGCTGCTTTCGACGCACCGTATGCCGCCATTCCGGGGAGGTTCAACTCCGCGACGACACCGGAGATGTTCACGAACGTGTTGGTCAGGAACAGCTCCCCGATTGTATCGACGACCCCGATCGCTCCGGCGATGAGCACCGACGCGCCGTCGAGGGGGTGGGGCGCGCTTACCGTCGTCGGCGCGTCCGCGCGATGCGAGCTGCGGTCCGGCTCGACTTCATCAGGGGAATACACGAGTTGCGACGACGGTTGGGTCTATTAGTGCTAAACACAACGGATCCTCGATGAATACGCCGGCAGCAGTCCTGCTGACCTCTCATCTCCTTGCCACGTCGGCCATGGTCGGGCTGATCTGGTTCGTACAAGTGGTTCACTACCCGCTGTTCGCAGTGGTCGGCTCCGCCGGTTCGCGGAGCACGAGCAGTCGCACCAGCGCCGCACGTCGTTCGTCGTCGGTCCGTTGATGGCAGCCGAGGGGGGTACTGCGGTGTGGCTCGCGCTGGCGCCGCCTCACGGAATCGCTCGCCTCTGGCCACTGCTTGGGCTGGCTGTCCTCGGTGTCGTTCATGCCAGCACGATCATGCTGCAGGTGCCGCAGCACACCGCCCTTGCCGTCGGCTACGACCCGGCTCGCGTGAGTCGGCTGGTGAGGACCAACTGGGTCCGTACGGTCGGGTGGAGCGTCAGAGGGATCATCATGGTGCTGATGGTCGTGCGGGTGGTGGCATCATGACGAGCGTGAGCCCGAACGAGGTCGATCCGCCGGAACGCTCGCCGGGTGTGCTGCCGGGAGCGCTGGTGCTGGTGACGGGGGCCAGCGGCTACGTCGGTGGCCGGTTGGTGACGGTGCTGCTGGAACGCGGGTACCGGGTGCGGTGCCTGGTGCGCACACCGGCGAAGGTGCTGTCCGCGCCATGGCGCACATCCGTCGAGATCGTGCAGGGTGACGTCGGCGGTGACCTCAGCGAGGCGATGACCGGGGTGGACGCGGCGTTCTACCTGGTGCACTCGATCGGCTCGTCGGCCGAGTGGGCCGAGCACGACCGTGCCGTCGCAGAGAACTTCCGGCGCGCCGCCGAGGGTGCAGGACTGCGACGCATCATCTACCTGGGCGGGCTCGGCGACCATTCGTCGGGGAACCTCAGCGAACATCTCGCCAGTCGCCAGGAGGTGGGCGCCGAGCTCGCCAAGGGCTCGGTGCCGGTGGTCGAATTGCGGGCCGCCGTCGTCATCGGGTCGGGGTCGGCGAGCTTCGAGATGTTGCGCTACCTCGTCGAGGTCCTCCCGGCGATGGTGACACCGCGTTGGGTCGACACGAAGTGCCAGCCGGTTGCGGTGCGCGACGTGTTGCACTTCCTCGTCGAGTCGTTGACCGCCGAGGTCACCGGCCGGGTCCTCGACGTTGGCGGGCCAGAAGTGCTCACGTACCGGCAGATGATGGCCCAGTACGCGGAGGTGGCCGGCCTACGACGCCGGATCGTCGTGCCAGTGCCGTTCCTCACGCCCGGGCTTTCGTCGCGGTGGATCGGTCTCGTCACACCGATCCCGCCGATGCTCGCCCGCCCGCTCATCCAGAGCCTCGTCAACGACGTGATCGTGACCGGAGACGCTGCAGCCGACGCGATGCCCATCGACCAGCTCGGCTATCGCCAGGCGGTGGAACTGGCGTTGGGCGGATCGATCAGCGGCGACGTACCGACCAGCTGGGCGCATGCCGAGCTGGGTGGACGCCCACCGGCCGAGCCACAACCCACCGACCCAGCCTGGTCCGGTGGCACGGTCAACCTCGATCGACGTGACCGTCATGTGGCGGCATCACCGGCCGAGTTGTTCCAGGTGGTCTGCTCGATCGGCGGTCGGCACGGCTGGTACGCTGGTGACTGGTTGTGGAGCCTGCGCGGGATCTTCGACTCGTTGATGGGTGGAGTGGGAATGCGTCGTGGCCGCATTCATCCGCGTCAGTTGTCCGTCGGGGATCCACTCGACTTCTGGCGCGTCGAGGCTCTAGTGCCGGGCAGCCTTCTTCGACTGCGCGCCGAGATGCGCCTTCCCGGAGATGCCTGGCTGCAGTGGCAGATGGAAGCCGACGGCGCAGGCGCGACCATCACCCAGACAGCGCAATTCCACCCGCGTGGTCTGCTCGGTCGCCTCTACTGGATCGCGGTCGCGCCATTCCACCGATTGATCTTCCCGGGGCTCCTCGCCGGCATCTGCGCCGATGCCGAGCGACTGCACTCGTTCGTCCACACGCCGGACCGTGATCGGTTCGAACCACTCACCGATCCGCATCCATCCGACCCTGCCCGCGAACACGAGAGCGACGCATGACCGAACCATCGACACAGCACCCGAACACCCGCAGCGGGTCGACCCTGGCCTCCGGAGTCACTCCGGAGCGCCTCGCCGGTCTACGCGCGTGGAACCTCGGCCTCAGCGTGCTGCACGCCGCTCAGGCCGTGCTGATCCTGGTGATGGCGGGTGACTTCGCCATCACCGTCACGTCCACCTTCCCGCAAGGCCCTCCCGGGACGAGATTGACCACACCGGAGGGGTTGTTCGACGTCGCGATCGGCCCGGCCATCGCGATCTTCCTGCTCCTGGCCGCGTTCGACCACCTCGCGACCGCTACCTTCGCTCGCCGCACCTACGAGCGCGACCTGGGCCGGGGCATCAACCGGTTCCGGTGGGTGGAGTACTCGCTGAGCGCGACGCTGATGGTGCTGTTGATTGCGTTCTATAGCGGCGTCACCGACATCACCGCCGTGCTCGCCATCGCCGGAGCGAACGTCGCCATGATCCTGTTCGGCTGGCTGCAGGAGCGCATGAACCCACCCGGGCGCACATCGACGACGATGATGCCCTTCTGGTTCGGCACGGTCGCCGGTGTGGCGCCGTGGGTGGCGATCTGGGTGAACGTGATCGGCGCACCTCAGGTACCCGGCTTCGTGTACGGCATCGTGATCGCTGAGCTGGTCTTCTTCTTCAGCTTCGGGCTCAACCAGTGGCTGCAGTACCGAGGGATCGGCCGCTGGCGCGACTACGCCTACGGCGAGAAGACCTACCTCGTGCTCAGTCTGGCGGCGAAGTCACTGCTCGCCTGGCAGATCTACGGCGGGTCGCTGGCCAAGTGATCGAGCTCTCGGCGTCGCCCGAGGCTCGCGACGTTCGGCGAGGACCCGAGACCACCGGCGGCCGTCAGCGCAGTGCGCCCGCCAGGGATCGGAACGACAGTGTTCGGCCGACGAGGGCCGCGTCGAACGCTTCAATCGACATCGTCGGCCTGGCAGTTCGCTGGTCGCCGTCCCCGGATCGCTGATGACGACTGCGGCCACATCGAGAAGCTGAGATCGCACGACTTGCTCGATGAAGTAGGCGAGTCGGTCGATTCGCGTGGCCGGTACGTCTCCCGTGACCAAGGTCGACTCGTGCCAGAAAGGATCGTCGATGACCACGAAGACGCCGAGCCACGGTCGGAGCAGATCCTCCGTAGCGGCTTTGCTGGCATCCATCGCTCGGGTGAGCACGTCGTCGGCGACGCGGCGGAGAACCCGCTCGCTGGCCGACCTCACCGGAACATGAACGATGTGAATCGCAGCGAGTTGTACCTCGTCGATCCTCACCACGCAGTTCCACCGTCGGCGGTGACGAAAGTGGCCAGCGACGAGCGCCGGGCCGACGGCGATCCGGTCGGGCTGCAAGTCGGTCGCCGCCTCGACGATCTGGCGTACCCGCACAGCCGCTGCCGTGATCACGCGTGAGGGGTTGTCGGCCGGCGACGCGTCCGAGGGGATCTGGTTCATCGAACGATCATCGCTCGAGACGGCGGGGGACACGCACCATTAGCCGGGCAACACCTCGGACGTCACCGAGTGCATCGGCGTGCCCCCCTACGGTTTCGGCGAGGAATTGGACGACGACCCGGCGACTCGTCAGCGGAGTCGGTAGCTATCGATTCGACACGCTCAGCGTCGGCATCCGTCGAGCAGGTTGGTTCGGAGTTCGTCGGCAGAGACTCGTACGTCTGTGAGGACCGATGCTCGATCGGGCATCCGCGGCGATGACGAGTGGGGTGTGAACGATCGCACTAGAAAGTACTGCAAAGTCTTTATAGTAGATCCATGAGCTCGACGACCGACCATCTGACGACGCTTACGCGGCGAGAAGTGGGTCCCGCCGTGCTCAAGCTTGTCGAGGATCAGTGGTTCGATCGCAAGAGCATTCGAATCGACGCTCCGAAGCTCGCCAAGACGATGGTGGCGCTCGCGAACGCCGAGGGCGGTGTGGTCGTCATCGGCCTGCACGACGGCCGGGTCGAAGGCACCGACGCCCTTGCGTCGCATCGCAACAGCCTGATGCAAGCATCGCTCGACCACACCGAACCGCCCGTCCGAGTGCAGTCGAAGCTCGTGGAGTGCGTCAACGACCGAGGAGAAGACGACCATCTCCTCTTGCTCGCCGTCGACACCAGTGAGATCGTCCACACGACAAAGGCGGACGAGTGCTACCTACGGGTTGGGGACGAGGATCGAAAGCTGCGGTTTGAACAGCGCCAGGAGTTGATCTACGACAAGGGCCAGTCGCACTTCGATGGCATCGTGCTCACGGACGCAACGATCGCCGATCTCAACCCGAACGCGATCAACGCCTACGCCACCGAGATCGGGAGCTCGACGCCGGATCGAGCTCTGCAGGCTCGTGCGCTCACCACAGCCCGAGGCGCTGTCACCACGGCTGCATACCTGCTCTTCGGGACGCGTCCCCAGGATCGCCTACCGGAGGCATACATCAGAGTGCTGCGCTTCGAAGGGCTCGAACGCAAGACCGGAAGCCGACTGAACCTGCGCGAAGACATCCGCTGCGAGGGCAATCTCACCGACATGATCGAGGCCGCGAGCGCTCAGGTCGAGCGTCTCCAACCGACCCGCACGGCACTCGCCGGAGGCGGTCGCTTCGAGAGGCAGGGCCTCATACCCCGCGATGCATGGCTGGAGGGCATCGTCAACGCGGTCGTCCACCGGAGCTACAGCATCGGTGGCGACCACATTCGGGTGGAGATCTACGACGACCGGATGGAGATTTCGAGCCCCGGGAGATTCCCCGGGGTGACGCGGGTCGACGACATGCGGAACATCCCGCGGTTCGCCCGTAACCCTCGGATCGCCCGAGCCTGTGCAGATCTCCGATTTGGCCAAGAACTCGGCGAGGGCATCAAGCGGATCTACGACGAGATGCGCGCTGCGGGTCTCGTCGATCCCGTCTACCGCCAGACCCCGGCCAGCGTCACGTTGGTGCTCGCCGCCACACCCCTCAACCCCGAGGTGGCCGAGCGTCTTCCGTCGCGATCCGGGGATGTGATGGAACACATCCGCTCGTCAGGGGGTCTCTCGACGGGTGACATCGCCGACGCAGTCGGACTCTCGAAGCCGGCGACATTGTAGCGACTTCGGGCCCTCCAAGAGGCTGGCCTCGTCGAGTGGGTCGGCAAGTCAACGAAGGACCCTCGGGCCTACTGGAAACTCCACAGCAAATGCCAGCGACGTAGTTCGAAGCCCACAGTCCCAGGTAGAAGGCCTGATCATCACTACTGCAAACC
>JANMJD010000127.1:0-7973 GCA_031371195.1 Actinomycetes bacterium
GTCGGTGGACATCAGTGGATCTTTCCGATCAGCCTGCGAAGATGACTTTCTTCTGCTCTTCGACGCTCTTGAGGATCTCGGTGATCTTCGTCGGGTCATCGAGGAAGTTGGCGATGGCGTCGCCCATGACCTTCGACGCGAACTCGGGGTTCGTGTCACGGTCGAGGAACTGGGCGATGTACTTCGCCGAGCCGACCAGTTCGGCCGACTTCTTCTGCAGCGCCGAGTAGCCGGCCGTCGACGCCTTCGACGAGGCGGCAACCGACGACGGGTCGACGGCGAGGTACGCCTCTTGCGCTGCCGCGGTGCCGAGGTAGCCGAGCAGCGCCTTGGCGGCGTCGGCGTTCTTCGGCTTGGCGGCCATCATGAAGCCGTCGATCGGGGCCTCTACCGCGTCCTGGGCGTGGGCCGGATCGATCTCGGGGAACGGGAAGAAGTCGATGTCGTCGATGATCGCCTGCGCCGCGGGATCCTTGGCCGGGTCGAAGTTCGACGTGACGAAGGTGCCGAGCAGATACATGCCGGCCTCCTTGGCGCCAAGCGCGTTGGCACCGTCCTGCCACGTCCGGCCGTTGGCGCCCGTCTGCTGGTGAGGCAGCAGGGTCTCCCAGTTCTTGAACACCTTGGCGACCTCGGGCGAGGTCCAGTCCTTCTTGCCGGCCATCAGGTCGACGTGGAACTGGTAGCCGTTGGTACGCAGGTTGATCATGTCGAACATGCCCATCTGCGGCCACTTGCCATCGTTGGCGGCGACGAGCGGGGTGATGCCGTCGGCCGTCATCTTGTCGGCGAGCTTGAGGAACTCGTCCCAGGTCTTGGGAACGGTGTAGCCCTTGTCGGCGAAAACGCTCTTGCGGTAGTGCACCGCCCATGGGTAGTAGTACAGGGGCACGAAGTACTGCTTGCCATCGTCGCCCGTCGCGGCGGTCTTGAAGCCGCCCGACAGCTCGCCGAGGTTCGCCCACACGTCCGACACGTCGCCGACGAGACCCTTGGCGGCGAAGAACCGCATGCGGTAGCCGGCGAACCAGCACATGACATCGTCGGGGTTCTGCAGGTACGTGGTGATGTTCTCCTGGTAGGAGTTGTGGTCGACCGTGTTGATCTTGACCGTGACGTCCTTGTTCGGGAATGCACCCATCATCGCCGCAATGGCGGCCTTCGGCTTCTCGTCGGAGTAGTTCGACCCGAAGGTGACCTCTCCCTTGGCCGCCGATGCGGCCGGAGCAGCCGCGGCGTCAGTGGTCTTGGCTGCGCTGCCAGAACTGCTCGACGAACCGCAGGCTGCGAGCACGGCGGCACCGCCGGCGACGCCGGCCGCTCCGAGCAGGGCCTGGCGGCGGGAGATCAGTGAGAAACCGACCTCGCTCGGGCTGGGCGACGGCTGATAGTTATTCGACATTCGGGCTCCCCCTCGGAACACCTGTGACTCAACCGACGACTGACCGTCCTCGGTTGGTGCTGGATCTTGCATCGGATTCTTCCGAGACGAACGCGGAAGTGTACGAAAAGTGACACGTTCGAACGCCCTTGTCAAGGTGAACTACACGAAATCCACCGAATTCCGTGTTGGATTGTGTTGACTTGCGGCGCTGGATGGGGCACCCTACCCACTGTGACCGAACACGATGTCGTAACCGAGCTGAGTGCTGCCGGTCTGTCGACGCGCGTTCTTGCCCGTCATCGGCAGGATTTGATCCTCGGCGAGGTGACCGAACGGGGCTCGGTCCGGGTCAGCGAGCTGACGGCGATGCTCGGCGTATCGGACATGACGATCCGCCGCGACCTCGACGTGCTCGCCGGAGCCGGCCTGGTCCAGAAGGTCCATGGCGGGGCCACGGCACTCCTCGACCGACGCTCGACCGACGAGCCGGGGTTCGAGGCCAAGTCGCACCAGCAGCCCGACGAGAAGCAGGCGATCGCGGCCACGGCTGCCGCGATGGTCCGACCGGGTACGGCGATCGGGGTGACCGCCGGAACGACGACGTGGCAGTTCGCCCGGGAACTCGCCGACATCCCCGATCTCGTGGTCGTCACCAACTCGCTCCCCGTGGCCGAAGTGCTGCGGGCCCAGGGTCGCTCCGACTCCAGCGTGGTCATCACCGGTGGCACCCGTACGCCCTCCGATGCCCTCGTCGGGCCCGTCGCCTGCGCTGCGTTGCGCACGCTGCACCTCGACCAGGTGTTCATGGGGGTGCACGGGATGGAGGTGCGCAGCGGCTTCACCACACCCAACCTGAATGAGGCGGAAACCAACCGGGTCTTCGCCGGGGCGGCCCAACGGCTGGTCGTTCTGGCGGATCATACAAAATGGGGAATCATCGGCTTGAGTACGATCGTGCCCCTCGTCGACGCCGATGTCGTCGTCACCGACCGACACATCTCCGCCGATGCCCGCACGGCGCTGTTGGAGCGCTGCGACGTCGTGGTCGCCGAACCCGTCGACACCCAACCCCTGCTCCACCAGAGAAAGACGAGCTGACCATGGCAACCGTGCACTTCGACGCGGCCACGCGCATCTACCCGGGACTCACGCGGCCCGCCGTCGACGCACTCGACCTGGAAATAGCCGACGGTGAGTTCCTCGTGCTGGTGGGTCCGTCGGGTTGCGGCAAATCCACGACACTGCGCATGCTGGCCGGGCTCGAGCCGATCGATGCCGGCCGCGTGCACATCGGCGACCGCGATGTGACCTTCCTGACCCCCGGCGATCGCGATATCGCCATGGTCTTCCAGAGTTATGCGCTCTACCCGCATATGACGGTGGCCGAGAACATCGGGTTCCACCTGAAGATCAAGAAGGTGCCCAAAGACGAGATCGTCAGCCGCGTCGCCGACGCCGCCAAGATCCTCGACCTCGAGGACTACCTCGATCGAAAGCCGGCGAAGCTGTCGGGAGGGCAGCGACAACGCGTCGCCATGGGCCGCGCCATCGTGCGCCAGCCGCAGGTCTTCCTGATGGACGAGCCGCTGTCCAACCTCGACGCCAAGTTGCGGGTGCAGACCCGCACGCAAATCGCATCGCTGCAACGCCGGCTGGGCGTGACCACGGTCTACGTCACCCACGACCAGGTGGAGGCGATGACGATGGGCGATCGCGTCGCTGTGCTCAAGGACGGACTGTTGCAGCAGTGCGCGAGTCCTCGCGAGCTGTTCACCCGCCCCGCCAACATCTTCGTCGCCGGGTTCATCGGCTCACCGGCGATGAACCTCCTCGCCGCCCGGCGAGTCGGTGATGCCGCTACCGTCGGCGACTACACCTTGGCCCTGAGCCCGGCCCAGCAAGCGGCACTGACGTCGGAGCGGGTGACCATCGGCGTGCGGCCCGAATCGATGACGATCGGCTCGGATGAGACGTCGTCGATCCCGGTGACCATCAATGTGGTCGAGGAACTGGGCTCGGATTCGTTCCTGTACTGCACGTCGGATCTGGCCGATGCCACCCCGGTCGTCGTCCGCCAGGACGGCCTGAGCAGCCATATCGCCGGCGGGAAGGTCCGACTTGTTCCGGCGGCCGGCGCCATCCACCTCTTCGACACCGACTCGGGCAACCGCCTCCCTGATTGATCCGAGCACTGTCCTCACGTGAGCGAACCAACCCCCCAGCACGACCGCCGGTACGACCCGTATGCCGATGTCGTCGTGCACGTCGTCGGCTCCCGCCAGGGCCGACCAAATCTGCCGGTCCAGGGATGCCCCTTCTGCCCAGGCGGTCTCGAAGCTCCCGAACCGTATGACGTGCGCTGGTTTCCCAACCGCTGGCCGGCCATGCCCGGCGATCGATGCGAGGTCGTGCTGTACACCCCCGAGCACGACGCGACGTTCTGGTCGCTGGGCCGCGACGGCGCCCGCAAGGTCGTCGACCTGTGGGCGTTGCGCACGGCCGCGCTCGGTGCCCGCGACGACGTGGACTACGTGCTGGTGTTCGAGAACCGCGGGCCCGAGGTGGGCGCCACGATCCCCCACCCCCATGGTCAGATCTATGCCTACGACCACGTGCCGAAGCGTCCGGCGACGCTGGTGGCCAACGGCTGGCTCCCCGACTGCGATCCGGCCGAGCGTTTGCTCGCCGACCAGTACGGCTGGCGGGCGTGGGTGCCGCACGCTGCAGTGTTCCCCGTGGCGATCACGATCGCCCCGGTGGCACGCCGACCCGATCTCCCCTCGCTGAACGCCGAGGAACGCGACGGCCTGGCCCAGATGCTCATCGACGTGTTCGCAGCGATGGACCGGATGTGGGGCCGGCCGATGCCGTACATGATGTGGTTCAACCAGCAACCGACCCGGCCGGTCCCTCAGCTGGGTGACGCCGTGGCGAGCGACGACAGCTGGATGAACGTCGAGATCGTCTCCCCGTGGCGGGCTCCCGGTGTGCAGCGCCACATCGCGGCGGCAGAGGTGGCCTGCGGCGAGTACTTCAATCCGGTGATCCCGGAGATGATCGCCGAGCAGCTACGCGCCGTCTGGCGCTGACAGCTGCTCGTCGTCGATCGCGCTGCCGATCTCCGGCGCTGTCTCCTCCTCAGTGCCGACCTCATCGGACGAGGACGAGGACGGGGCGACCGAGCCGCGGCGAGCCGTCGCCACCAGGTACCCGACGGCACCGGTGAACACGAGGATCGATACCCAACTGTTGATCCGCAACCCGGCGATCTTCTTCGCCTCGTCGATGCGCAACGACTCGACGAGGAAGCGCAACGCAGCGTAGCCGGCGAGGTACCAGGCCATCAACCGTCCGGTACGCGAGCGCGACCGGTTGCCGAGCCAGATCAGCAGACCGCAGAGGACGAAGTTGCCGAGCGACTCGTAGAGGAATGTCGGGTGGAACGTCGTTCCCGGCGGATAGTTGCCGGCCTGGCGGGCGATGGCCTCGTCGACCCTCAACGCCCATGGGAGAGTTGTCGGGCGGCCGAACAGCTCCTGGTTCCACCAGTTCCCCCATCGACCGATCGCCTGGGCCAGCGGAATGGCTGGGACCGCGGCGTGAATGGCCGGTGACACCGCCAGTCCTCGCTTGCGAACACGCCAGATACCCACGAAGATGCCGGCGAGCAATCCCCCGGGAATGCCGAGCCCGCCGTTCCAGACGGCGAAGATGCGTAACGGATTGTCGGAGAACTCCGAACTCCAACTCGTGATCACGTGGTACAGCCGAGCTCCGAGAATGCCGGCGACCACGGCCCACATCGTGATCGAGGAGGCGTCCTCCTTGGTCCCCGTCGATGTCTGCTCCAACCGCCGACCGAACAGCCACGAAGCGGCGATCACCCCCAGCGCGATCATCAGCCCATAGGCACGCAGTTGAAATGGGCCGATATGGATGGCATTTGAACTCGGGCCGGGGATCGAGCCGAATAGGACGGCGAACACGTTCACCCGCCGAGCACGCGCTGGGCGAACGCCACCGCCGACGCCTCGACCAACTCGCGGTCGTAGTCGAGCGTCGCCACGTGATAGCTGCGCTCGAGGGTGATCCGCTCGACCGGGCCACCGAAATGCTCAGCGAGGTAGTCGGACTGCACGGGCTCGACGACGTGATCCTGCGGCGAATTCATCAGCAGCAGCGGGCAGGCGATCGACGGGTATCGGGGTGCCAGCGCCGAGAGTCCGTCGACCAACGAGAGCAACGGGCGCAACGGCGTACCGGCGTAGGCCGTTTCGGTGATATCCGGATCGGCGATGTCGGACCCGATCCCGGGGATCAGCTCCTCACCCTCGTCGACCATCCCGCGGACCATGTCGACGATCTCGTCGGCCTGCGGCTGAGTGGCCGGGTTGATGCACACGATGGCGGCGACCTCGGGATGTTCTGCCGCGGTCCACAACGTCAGCGTGCCGCCCATCGACAATCCGGCAACGACCACCTTGTCGGTGCGAGCGGCCAACCGTTGGTACGCCGCCTCGGCTTCGCCGGTCCAATCTGAGAAGCCTGTGGTCATCATGTCCTCGACCGTCGTTCCGTGACCCGGCAGACGGGGTAGCTCGACCGAGAACCCGACGGCCGCGAAGGCTTCGGCGACGCCGCGCATCGCTCCAGGATTACCGGTGAAGCCGTGAATGCACAGGGCGCCGGATCGGCCACCCTCGTGTGACCAGGGTTCGGCTCCGGGGATCAACGCAACAGTCATGGACCACTGTCTACCAAGCCGGACGGCTCACCGGCTCACGTCGGGGCGCCGGCGATCAGTAGTGGCCGCGCCGGCGACCGAACGAGACGACCGACCAACCGCTCGAGCAGCGGGACCACGAGGCGGTGCCCGACGACGGCCACCACACCGCCGAGGGCCAGGCCGGCGACCACGTCGCTGAGATAATGCGCACCGACGTAGACCCTGGTGAAGGCCATCGCCACGGCGGCGACCGCGGCGATCACGCCCCATCGGCGATTGACCAGCAGCAGCCCGACACCAACGGCGCCGGCCATCGTGGCGTGATCGCTCGGGAAGGAGAAGTCGGTCGAGCGGTCGACGAGCGTGTGCACATTGGCCAGCGTGGTGTACGGCCGGGCCCGATCGATGGCCCCGCCGATGATCTGGGCAAGTTCGAGGGCGACGAGGGCCGCTCCGCCCGCCCACACGCTGCCCGCCAAGGCCCGGTGATTCCCGGCTCGACGGGCGTCGAGATAGGCGGCGAGCAACAGGAGGGCGAAGAGGCCCACGCCGTAGTCCGCGAAGAACCGGGCGAGGCTGTGCGCCCATGCCGTGTGATCAGCGAGCCGGTTGATCCACCGGAAGATGCGTGCGTCCATTCCCACCAGCCAAGCCGGAACGAGCGGGAATCGTCGTCGGGCGAGCACGAACTTACGAACGATTTACCCGGACACCCGGCGGCGGACCGCCGGCGCGGCCCCGTCGGACACCAACGCCCCGGGTCGTGCCACCATGGCGGACATGGAACCCGCCGTGTGGAGCGTGATCGCCCGCAACCTCCCCGATCATGCCGGCAATGCGATCCACACCGACGCCGGGGCACGAGCCGCGGGGTTTCCCGGCGCACTGGTCGCCGGCGTGACGACGTATGCCTATCTCACCCATCCGGTCGTCGAGGCCTGGGGAAATGAATGGTTGGCGAACGGGACGGCCGAGATCCGCTTCCGCGCCCCGGTGTTCCACGGCGACTCGCTCGAACTCCGACCCTCCCCCGGTGCCGATGGCGGCGCAGTCGTCGACGTCATCAGGAGCGATACGCCGACCGCTCTGGCGACGTTGTGGGCCGGATCACCGACATCCGCGCGCCCGAACCGCCGACGCCCGAACCCCGCCGGCCGCGATGGAGCCGGCGCTGGCCCTGCGATGGTTCATCGGCCACCCCGTGAGACCCTCGAGCCGATGGCGGTCATCCTCGACGGTAAGTGGGGATCGGACTACGGCTGGCGCGCCGGCGACGACCTGCCCATCTACATCGAAGCGGGCATCGTCCATCCTGCGGCCTGGCCGGCCTTGGCCAATCACATCACCCACGCCCAGGTAGTGCGCGGCTCGTGGATCCACATCCGCAGCGTCATCCGCCATCACGCGCTGGCACCAGTCGGATCGGCCGCCTTCATCCAGGCAACGGTGATCGACCGCTTCACCCGACCGACCGGGGAGCGGGCGGTCCTCGACGTGACCGTCGAGGTCGACGGCCGGCTCGTCGCGTCGATCGAGCATGAGGCGATCATCGCTCTACCGGCGATGTAGAAAGTATCGCTGGTCAGATATAGGGATCGTCCGGACCGCCGGCCTCGCCCCACCACTCGGCCGGCACCGGCGTCGTCTCCCACTCGGGGAACGGGTAGATGCAGTTCACCGGGCAGGCCGGCAGGCACTTGTCGCATCCGCTGCACAGCTCGGGAATGATCACGACGTCGGGTCCGTGGTTGAAGATCGCCCCGAACTGTTCGGGACAGTGGCGCAGGCAGGCATCGCAGTTGATGCACTCGAGCATCTCGATGCGCAGCGGCGGGTTCTTCCATTTGGCGTTGCGTTCGTGGG
>JANMJD010000172.1:0-12024 GCA_031371195.1 Actinomycetes bacterium
TCGGCTTTGGCGGCGGCCTTGGGCGACCTGGGCTTCGGGGCGGCGGCGGCTTCGGCGTCCGAAGCAGCAGCGGCGGCAGCGGCCTTGGGCGCCGCGGCGGCCTTGGCGGGCTTGGCAGCCTTGGCGGCGGCGGCGTTGCCGGCGGGGAGGGTGGCGGTGGTGAACACCAGCCAGTCATTGCACAGCACGTCGTAGGCGTTCAGTTCACTGGCCTCGAGGATCTGCACACCCGGAAGGTTGCGGAACGACTTGGCGGCGACGACGTCGTCACGCTGCAGCACGATGAGGGCTTTGCTGCCGTCGAGGCCGAGAGCCTTGAGGGCGGCAACGGCGCTCTTGGTGGACGGAGCGTCCCAACCCCAGGTGTCGACCACGAGGACTTTGCCCTCGTTGGCCCGATCGCTGAGGGCCGAGGTGAGCGCCAGGCGCACGACCTTCTTGTTGACCTTCATGGCGTACGAGCGGGGCTTGGGGGCGTGGGTGATACCGCCACCGGAGTAGTGCGGGGCCCGGATGGAACCCTGACGGGCGTTACCGGTGCCCTTCTGCTTGAACGGCTTGCGACCGCCACCGGAGACCTCGGCGCGGGTCTTGGTGCTCTGCGTGCCCGAGCGGCGGGCCGCCAGCTGAGCGACCACGGCCTGATGCATGACCGGCACATTGGGCTGCACACCGAACACGTCGGCGGCGAGGTCGGCCGTGCCGGCGTCCTTGCCGGACGTGGACTTGATCGTGACCGAAGGCATCACTTGCCGCCCTTCTTGATGGCGTTGCGCACAATGACCGTGCCGCCGTTCGGGCCGGGAACCGAGCCCTTGACGAGCAGCAGATTGCGCTCGGCGTCGGCCTGGACCACTTCGAGGTTCAGCGTCGTGACCTGCTCATGGCCCATGTGACCGGACATCTTCATGCCCTTGAACACGCGGCCGGGGAAGGCGCACTGGCCGATCGAGCCCGGGGAGCGGTGATGCTTGTGGTTACCGTGGCTGGCTCCCTGGCCCGAGAAGTTGTGACGCTTCATCGTTCCGGCGAATCCCTTGCCACGGCTCACGCCGGTCACGTCGATCTTCTGTCCGGCGACCAGGCTGTCGACGCGGAGTTCCTGGCCGACCTCCAGACCGTCGACCGAGTCGAGACGCAGCTCGACGAGCTTGCGACCAGGGGTGACCCCGGCGGAGGCGAAATGCCCCGCTTCGGGCTTGTTGAGCTTCTTGGCGTCCTTGTGTCCGTAGGTGACCTGCACGGCGGTGTATCCGTCGCGTTCCGAGGTCTTGACCTGCACGATGCGCGCCGGCTCGACGCGCAGCACCGTCACCGGGATGATGCGATTGTCATCGCCCCAGATCTGAGTCATTCCTACTTTTTCGCCGACGATCGCGGTAGTCGCCATAGCGGTTGCCTCTGGTTGGTAGGGCCCGGACCGAGATCCGAGTGCTGTTCTCTCACGCAGATGCTCCGCATGGCGTTGGCCAGCGGAGCATCAGGTTCGGTTTCGTTGCGTGGTCCCCTCGGATGACCGAGGGCTCACACAAACATCGAAATTCAAACGTCTCCAGCGTCCGACGCATCTGGCCGGAACGCACGAATTGGAAACACTACCGGGGATCGGGTCCGGTTGCCAAGTGCCCAGTCAAATAGATCATGGGCAAAAGCGTGCGGCGTGGTCGACGACCAGATCGACCCAACGATCCCACAGCTGGGGTGGGTAGTCGTGACCCATGCCCTCGATCAGCTCGAAGCGGGCGCCAGGTATCAATTCGGCGGTCCGCCGACCACCGTCCGGGGTGATCAGGGTGTCGCAGGCGCCGTGGATCACCAGCGTCGGCGCGGTGACCAGGGGCAGCTGACCGGCGCGCGATCCGCTTGCCCCGACGGCGAAGTACTGGCGGGTCGTACCCGACGGATGGAAGCAGCGGTCGAAGGCCCGCCCGGCATCGGCTCGCCAACGCTCCTCGTCGGCGAATTCGGGGCTCCCCCACACGTGCAGGCCGTCGATCCATCCCTGGATGTAGCTCTCCCGGTCGGTGGCCGGCGGGGCGGTGAGCCGGGCGATCGCTTCGGGGGTGCCCGTCCCGACCCCGGGCTCGCCGGTATTCGACATCACCGACGTCATGGTCAACAGACGTTCAGGATGCTCGATCGCCAATGTCTGCACGATCATGCCGCCCATCGAGAGGCCCATGGCGTGGGTGCGTTCCACGCCGATGGCATCGAGCACGGCGACGACATCCGCCGCCATATCCGCCAGGCGGTAGCACGCCCCGGATTCGTCGACGGGATGCTGGTCGTACTTCGTGCTCAACCCGACGTCGCGGTTGTCGAGGCGCACGACCTGGAATCCCCGAGCGACGAACTTCTCACACCACTCGACTGCGTAGTTGATGCATTGACTGCCGAGCCCATTGACCATGATCAACGTCGGGTCTGCGGGCGAACCGAAGGTTTCGTACCAGATCTCACAGGCGCCGTTGCGGGTGTAGGGCATGGCGCACGACGATAGCCACCGGCGAGCGACCCTGTCAGCCGGCGAACATCTGCTCCCGACACAACGACGGGTGCGCCGCCCGGGCCGCCAGCTGCTGGAGGAACTGCTCCACCAGCCACATCTCGTGCTCGATCGTCAAGATCTCGTTGGCCAGGGAGGGGGCACCGTACATCACACCGACATCGGCGGTGGCGAGCCCGAATCGGCTGAACTTCTCCATCCACTTGTTCATGACGACAGCATCGAGGTCGCAGATGAACGCTCGGGGTGGATCACGTGACCGGCGGTCGAACGGTCGGCGACCCCGCGGCGAAGTGCCGATATCCGCGTTTGACGCCGGCGATGCGCTTAGCGTTCCGGTGGCAGACCAACTGCGTGAGGTGATCCCGCCCCCTGAAGAGGAGAAACACTGAGATGGCAGCAAGCCCCAAGTTCGTGATCAGCACTGACAAAAAAGGTCAGTACCGGTTCAATCTCGTCGCCGCCAACGGAGAGGTCGTCGCCTCCAGCGAGGCCTATGCCGAGAAGGCGGCGGCCAAGAAGGGCATCGCCTCGGTGGTGCGCAATGCCGCCAAGGCCGTGATCGAGGACACGACCATCGTGCCCAAGGCTGCGAAGGCCGCACCCACAGCGAAGGCCGCACCCGCCGCGAAAGCCGCCAAGGCTGCTCCCGAGGCGAAGGCTCCGGACAATATGGCATCTCCGGCGAAGAAGGCCGCCGCCAAGAAGGAAGCCCTCATCACCGATCTAGGTGACAACAGGCGAATCGAACGATGGGGCGGATGCACATGCATCCGCCCCGTCGCCGTTCACACCAAGTCACGGAAATCGCTGGGCCAGCCAGTCGGCGACGATCGCCAGCGCCTCGGGCCGATGACCCTCGAGGTAGTGCGGTGCACCCTTCAACTCCACATAGGTCGCGTCGGCGGCACCGGCTGCGGCGGTGATCTCCTTGGCCTGCCACACCCGGATCTCGGTGTCGGCGGTCGGATGGACGAGGATGGTCGGCACGGTCACCCGCGGCATCGTGGCCGCCAGCCGGGCATGACTCGACAACCCCGACCAGGTGGACAGCCATCCTCGGGCCGTCATCGTGCGGGCCAATCCCCCCCTGCCGTAGTTGGCGTCCAGCGGGTCGGGGAAGGCGAACAACGATCCCATCGGGCGCTCGTCGGGGTCGATCGACAGATCGAGATACGCCGGATCGGCCAGGGTGCGGTAGATCGTCATGTACCGGGTGAAGACCGCCCGCGCCCGCAGATCTCGCCATTGGGCGACATCGCCCGACTTGTCGACCGCCCGTAGCCGGTTGCCGGCATCGGCCGCGTCGGCGATCGATTGCCTGGCCACGGCATCGATCCGGGCCACCCGGGCGATCTGTGCGGCCCGATACCGGGCCACCCAAGCCGGGTCGTAGGAACACGGCTCGGGCCACGGCCGCCAACCGTTGTCGGGGTTGTACATGTCGAGTTCGGGAACACGGCTGAACGGATCGCCCTCGTCGGCCACGGACGGGTCGATCACCTGGTTCATGAACACCCCTTCGCCCGGATGCGCCGCCATGCCGATCCAGCCGTCCCCGATACCGAGTTCAGCCTGGGCCAACGCCATCAACGACCCGCCGCCCGAATTGCCGAGCAGCACCACCGCCTCGGCCCCCCTGCGGATCATCTCGTCGTGGACGGTCTTCACGTCGACGATGCATGATTCATGCAGGCAGTCGGTGTCGTTGTTCATGTAGCGGGTGCCGAATCCCAACACCGCGTAGCCCGCCGCAGCCAGGAGCGGACAGGCGTAGTGGACACTGAAGTCGCCCCGCGGGTGGCTGAGGATCACCGCCGTCCTCCACCGTTGGCCGGCCGGCGGTGTCCACAGGACGCCGCGCACCAGGGCGCCATCGGGGCTGACCAACCGGATCGACTCCCGTCCGACGTCGACCCCCGGGTCGTCTTGTGGCAACGGCCAATAGCTCAGCCCGAAGGGGCGGCGCCCTCCGAGGTGGACATCGAGTTCCTGCATCTCCGGGAGCGTACGTGGCGCCGTCGGAGCGGTCGTCAGTCGCGGGTGACCAGCGTTTCGTACCGGTTGGTCGCCGCCACCGTCGGCGCGTCGAGCGTCAGGTCGAAACCGAGGATGCCCGGGATATCCGGGACCACGAACTGGATCGTGCCGACGAGGCCGCACGCATCGGCTTCCACGACTCCCCCGAAGCGCCACTCGTGCTCCCCGGTCGTCCAGGCCAGACGCACGGTGACCACGGCGTCGGAGACGGGGACGTGGAGATCGTTGACCACATGTACGTCGAGCGCCAGCGACGTGCCGGGGGCGACGAACGCCGGCATCCGTTCGAGTACGACGATGACCGGCCGACATGCCTCGACTACAGCCTGATAGGCGGCCTTGGGTACCCGATCGTGGTCGAGCACGCTGCAGCTGACCGCGGGGTAGGCATCGGCGAGGGCGAACAGGCAGAATCCGCCGGTCGGACGGTATTTCAGTCGACGCAACGCCTCGATCTGATGGCGGATGACGTCGGCCTGGTAGCGCTGTGTGGCCGCCCGCCAATCGTCGAACGAGGCATAGCGGGCCGTCGGGACACGTTCATCGAAGATCGTCTTCTGCATCTGGCGGTGCTCGCCCAGCGTCTCCCAGTCGAGTTCCGGCCACCGGTCGGGTGCCATGAACTCCGCCGATTCGGGCACCGCCTCGGCTCCGAACTCACCGACGAAGCGGACGAGTCGGGGAGCCGAAGCCGCCAGCTTCGCCAGATCCCGCTCGTCGCCGTGATACCAGCCGAAGTACAGATGGCTGTCGGTGCCATCGAGTTGGGGCAGATGCGGCAGCACACCGGAATGGGCGATCGCCGGGCGTGTCTCATCGGCCTTCTCGAACGCCCGCTTCACCCACCGATCGAGAATCGATCTGTTCCACGTCGGCAGCTGCTGGCCGGCCACATAGGCGACCTTCAGCCGAGTGGAGTCGTAGTCGCCGGCCGCGGCGTACTCCAGACGAATCGGCTCGTTGTGACCGCACCACACCGCGATCGACGGATGGTGGCCGAGCATGTCGACCGCCGCCACCGCCTGCGTCACCGCCTGGTGACGCACCGAACGGGCATATCCCCATTGGAGCGGGAAGTCCTGCCAGACGAGCACGCCGAGTTCGTCGGCGGCGTCGTACAACTCCGGACGGCTGATGTGACCGTGCACCCGGATCAGATCGAGCCCGGCCTCCTTGGCCAATTCCACGTCATGATGCAGTTCGTCGGGCGTCACCTCGCCGAGCGCCATGCGGGTCGGGGCGAGGTGGACTCCCTTGGTGAACAGCCGCTCACCGTTGACCGCGAACACCCAGTCGTTGAGTGCCACCTCGCGCAGGCCGGTGCGGACGTCGCGCGAGTCGCTGAGTTCGTGGTCGACTTCGATCTCGACTCGGATGTCGACCATCGGCTGGTCACCGAGCGACCACGGCCACCAGATCCGCGGGTTCTCGATGTCGATGTTCCACTCGACCTCGTTGACACGCCGGGCCAGCGGTCGTTCGTGGGTGGCCAATACGTGGCCATCCACCAGCGTGCGGATCCGCACCGATCGGGCCTGGTCGCTGTCGAGGTTGGCGCGCAGGATCACGTTCGCCCGACTCTCGTTGACGTCACGCGACAACACCCTCAATGTGGAGATCCTCACGGGGCCGGTGGTCTCGATGCGCACCGGGCGCCACAGCCCCCCGGGGTTCCAGGCGGGGTCGACGACGTTCCCGTGCTGGAAAATGCCGGTGATGTTCCGCTTGGCCCGCAGATCGCCCGGCCGGCTACAGGTCACCTCGACGGCGAGGACGTGCTCGGCGGTCAGGCGGGCCAACGACGTCATCTCGTACGTATGGGGCGAGAAGTAGCCCTCGGGATCGCCGAGATACGCCCCGTCGAGCCAGACATCTCCCTGATAGAACACCCCATCGAGGGTGACCCACGACCGTTGGCGGTCGGTGGGCGGGGGCAGGGTGAAATCGGTGCGGTAGATCAACGGCCCGTCGGACTCCGCAAACGCAGGGGTCGACCGCCAGTGACCGGGGACGGAGACCGGCTCCCACCCGGAGTCGTCGAATCCCATCCCGATGCCGTCGCGGCGCAGGTCGTCGTCGGCTGGAGCCGCCCGCCAGATCCCCGAGAGATCCAGTCCCGAGCGATCCTGCACACAATCAGGGTATCCGCGCCGAAGCGGGTCGGCGGCCGCCGAGCACCGTCGGACGACCGCCGAGGTGTCAGGACCGGGAATCTCCCGCCAGCCCCAGCCCTGACACGGCATCGGGGGGATGCGTTCTTCTAGAGGCAGGTGCTCGACCTCGTGATACATCCAGATACGTTCGTGGTCGCTCATCTGTTCATTCGCTACCGAAAGATCAGGAGGTCACATGGACGAGCCCCGGATGTCGCGCCGTCAGGTGATCGTCGGCGGCACCGCGACGGTCGCCGCGGCCGTAGCCGTGACGGCGATCGCCGCCAAGTCGTCCCGCTCGCCGAATACGGCCGATCCCGCGGCCGACGAATCTCAGACCACGCCCCCGGTGACCACGTCCGGCGTTGTCGCCGCGACGACCCCGCCGCCGGTCGCCGCGACGGCGGCTGCCCCGCTCACGGCACCGACCACCCTCCCCCCGGCGACGCTGCCCGCGCCCGGGGCACCCGCCGCCTTCATCAACCACGGACCCTCGGGGGCGACGACGGTTGCCCTGACGTATCACGCCAAGGGGGACAACGCGCTGTCTCAGAAGTTGCTCGATCTGATGAAGGAACTGCAGATCACGACCACCATTTTCGGCGTTGGCGACTGGATGCAGGCCAACCCGAGGATGGTCGCCAAGATGGTCGACGCGGGTCACGAGATGGGCAATCACACCTTCAGCCACCAGGCGATGCGCAAGCTGTCGAAGGCCAAGCTGCTCGAGGAGATCACCGGGTGCGCCGACGTGTTGACCCAACTGGTCGGCTCGCCGACGCGCTGGTTCCGCCCCTCGGGTATCGAGGTGCCGACCAATGCGATCCTCGAGGAGGCGGGCAAGGCCGGCTACCAGGTGAGCGTCGGCTACGACGTCGATTCGCTGGACTTTCAGGATCCGCCGGTGTCCGAGATCGTCGCCAACGTCAACAACGTCGTGACGGGCGGATCGATCGTCAGCCTCCACTTCGGCCATGCCGGAACGCTCGATGCCCTCCCCAAGATCGTCGAACACATCCGCAGCCTGGGCCTGACCGTCGGCACCGTCGGCCAACTCCTCGGATAATCCACGCTTGGCGGGATGTTCGGAGGACATCGAGTTGTCGATCCAACGGGGCGCTGCGGAGTTCGACCACGAATGCAACTACGAGATGTACACTAAAAAGGTGGTCAGCGTCGTGAACACCCGAATGCAACCAGATGAAGTGGTCGCCCTCGATGATCTGGTCAAACGTGGTTTGTACTCCTCCCGCACCGACGCGATACGCGACGCTGTGAATCGCCTGATTCTCGCGGTTCATGAGGCAGATCTGGTCGAGAGCCATCGACGCGCGTATTCCGACGGTGCCGACGACGACCGGGTTGCGGTCGTCGCCAGCCGCCGGGAGTACCGTCGCATGGTGGAGACCAACGAGTGATCGGACCGATCCGCCGAGGAACGATCTGAATCTCGTCAACACCGATGAGCGGCACCCCGTGGTGGTCGTCACCCGCGACAGCCTCATCGATGTGCTGTCGAACGTCTGCGTCGCGTTCGTGACGTCCCGGGTTCGCGAAGTCGTCACCCAGGTGGAACTCGGACACGACAATGGGCTCTGGGAGGGGTGTGCGGCGAACCTGCTCAACCTCCTCACTGTGCCGAAAGTCGAGCTCATTCGTTACCGAGGTGAACTCGACCTCGAGCAGGTTCAGGCGCTCGACCAGGGCCTGACGGTCGCGCTCGGACTCGACGTCGCAAGCGGGTGAATCCGTCACACGCCCACCGGCGAGCTCGGTACCGATTTCGGGCCGCTGAGTCGCAACTTCGCCGCAAGGCTCCGACTCATGGTGGTGGCCGGCGACGCATTGACCGGACTCAGACGAATGTCGACGAGGCGTGCAATCCGGCCAGGAAGTCGCCCGGCTGGTAGCCCGGGACGTGGGCGACGGCCACGGACTCGAGCCAGCTGAACCGGACGGTGTGCGGGTTGGTCCTCACCTCGTCGATCAGGATCCGCTCGAACGCCGCTGCCCAGGTTCGTCGAGGCCACTGATCGAGAACGGCACGAACGTCCGCCGACGGAAGCGTCTCGAATCCGACGCCGCGCACGTCGATGCTGATGCCGCGGTTGGCCAGGTATGTCTCGGGACTCTTGTGGGCGGCAAGCGTCGACGTGGCATGCAGCGCGATCACATCCCACACGTTGGCGATCCGCGCCGGGTCCATACCGGCGTCGAGCAGGAGCGTTCGCACGGCATTCGCCCCGCGGGCTTCGAATCGATCGGGTCCGGCGAGCGGCGCCGCCAGGCCCACGTCGTGGAGCACGGTGCCGATGTACACCACCTCGATGTCCACGGTCAGCTGTTCCGCATGGGCGATCAGGCCGACGAACTGATAGCTCCGTTCGCAATGGGCGGCCACTGCAGGATCGCAGATCTCGTGCATCCACTCGTTTGCCCAACGGGCGAGTTCGGTGTCGGGCCGCCCGACGGGTGGATCACCGACGCTCATGATCCCGACTGTACCCGCCGCTACTTCCCCGCAGGACGGGCCCGTAGTGTCGGGGGAGTGAAGCGCGCCGAGCTCGAACGGTTCAACGGGGCAACGGTTGACGACCTCATCGGGCCCGGCCTCAAGCTGTTGTTCGTCGGCATCAACCCCGGGTTGTGGACCGCGGCGGTCAATGCCCACTTTGCCCGGCCGGGCAATCGGTTCTGGCCGGCGCTACACCGGGCCGGCATCACCGACCGGCTGATCGACGCATCCCGGGGGATGCTGCCCGCCGACCACGACCATCTTGTCGAGCGTGGCGTAGGGATCACCAACATCGTGCCAACCGCCTCGGCCCGGGCCGACGAACTGACGAAAACCGAACTCACGGCCGGCGCCGCCCGGTTGGACCAGACGGTCGCCACGTACCGACCGACCATCGTCGCGGTGCTCGGGCTGACCGCGTACCGTCAGGCGTTCGGTCGTGCCGCCGCCGCAGCCGGACGCCAGGCCGAGCGACTCGCCGACACCGAGTTGTGGATTGCGCCCAACCCGAGCGGTCTCAACGCCCACGCCACGGTCGATTCACTGGCCGCCGACTATGCCGCAATCGCCGGGCGGCGGGAGTCGACCTGTACGACGTCTGATCCTCAGGCGTACAACGACGGTGTGGCGGGGCGAGCGAGTGTGACCGGGCCGCCGTCGGTGATCGACTGCAAGCCGGCCTCGACGATCATCTGCGCCATCAGGCCGTCCCAGGCGGACGGACCCGTGACCGCTCCCGCCCGCAGCGATGCCACCCACGCCTCGGCCTCGATCACGTAGGCGTCTGCGAAGCGGCCGAACCAGTCGTTGCCGATGTCGATCGACTGCCCACCCCCGCGGCGGTGGGTCGGCAGCATCGGCAGGGCCATCACCACGCCACCGTGCTCGGCCTCTACCTCGACACCGACCTCGTAGGCGTAGCTGCGCTCGGCGAACTCGATCGTCGCGTGACCGGTCCCCTCGTACTCCGCGACGATCAGCCCGTGGGCGATCGAGTCGGTTGTGCCGGCGGCGAAGGCCGTGACCCGGGCGACCTCGCGGCCGGTGAGCCATCGCACCGTGTGCGCGTCGTGGACCATCGAGTCGGTGAATACCTCGCGTACCGAGCGCCGCACCGCATGGACGTTGCGATGGGTGCAGCGCAAATGGTGCACCGGCCCCAACGACGCCATGGTCTCGGCCACCTGCACGTGGGCAGGGTCGTACACCCGCATCAACCCGAGTTGGATCAACCGTCGGCCGATCCGCACCTCGGCGTCGATGATGCTGTGGCATTCCCGAGCCGTCACGGCAAGCGGCTTCTCGCACAACGTCGGGATGCCTGCCTCGAGTGCGGCCAGCACCTGCTCCTCGTGGGCGAACGCCGGCGAGGCGATCACCAAGCCGTCGAGGTCACCGCGGGCGATGACCGTGTGCCAGTCGACGGTCGACACCGCTCCCAGTTCGGCGCCCAGACGTTCGGCCGCATCGCCGATCGGGTCGGCGATGACGACCACGTCCACGCCGGCCATCGCCTGCAACGTACGGGCATGGAACGATCCCATTCCTCCAGCTCCGACCAAGCCGATTTTCAACGACATCGACGACAACCTCCATCACATCGAACAATCGGCGAACCTTATGGCGCACGGAGCATCGTCCGTGGCGTCCGTCGGATGATGGCCGACCGTCTCCGTCGCGGCGGGTCGCCTCGAACGGTGCTGCCTGGGTTGGCCGCGCCACCTACGATCCGAACGACAACCCGTGCTCCCGTGGAGGAAACCGCCCATGCCGCTCAGTCCTGACGTCGAGATGTTGCTGCAAGGTATGGCCGACGCCGGGGCGCCGCCGATCTGGCAGTCGACCGTGGAGGAGGCTCGCGCCGGAGGTCCGCTGATCGCCGCACTGGCCGGCGAGCAGATCCCGGTTGCATCGGTCGAGGACATCACGATCCCCATCGGCGACACCTCGATCGGAGCCCGGGTGTACACGCCCGAGGGCGACGGCCCACACCCGGTCGTCGTGTTCTTCCACGGTGGCGGATGGGTCGTCTGCGATCTCGATACCCACGACAATCCGTGTCGCTCGATCTGCCGCGACGCCGCCGCGGTGGTCGTCTCGATCGACTACCGCATGGGACCGGAGTTCCGCTTCCCCACCGCCCCGAACGACTGTTTCGCCGCCACCCAATGGGTCGCAGCCAACGCCGCTTCGCTCAATGCCGATGCCTCCCGCCTGGCCGTCTGCGGCGACTCCGCCGGCGGCAACCTTTCGGCCGTCGTCAGCCAGATGGCCCGCGACAACCTTGGCCCGGCGATCTCGTTCGCCGCGCTGATCTACCCGGCCACCGATATGACGGACATGAGCGGCTCGATGATCGAGAACGCCGAGGGCTACTTCCTCGAGCTGAAGGGGATGGAATGGTTCATGGGCCACTACATCAATGAAGACCGACTCACCGATCCGCTGGCGTCCCCGATCCTCAACGAAGACCTGATGAATCTGCCGCCATGCTTCATCACCACCTGTGAGTTTGACCCGCTGCGCGACCAGGGCGAGGCGTACGGCGAAGCCCTGCGCGCCAATGGTGGCACGGTCGAGATGAAGCGCTACGACGGCCTGATCCACGGTGCGTTGAACATGATGGGCGTCCTCGCCGGCGGTGCCGAGATGGTCACGGACGTCGGTGCCCGCCTGCACACCGCCCTCCACGGATAGCCAACCCACTCGGTGTCAACCCCGGGAAGTGGTGCCAGAAAGTTCCCACAGGCCGAACTTTATGGCATCACATACCGGTTGTCGAAGGCACCACCACCCGCCGGCAACATTAA
>JANMJD010000216.1:0-2687 GCA_031371195.1 Actinomycetes bacterium
TGCCCTTCGGGTCGAAGAACTTCTTGGTCACGTCACTCCAGCCGCCGAGGTCGGCGATGGTGAACAAGCCGGTCGGCGTCGGGAAGTCGTACGGGCTCTCGACGCCATCGATCACCGGGTGGTAGCCATTGGCAGCGAAGATCTTCTGGGCTTCGGGCGTGTGCACGAAGTCGAGGAACGCCTTGGCCTGATCGGGGTGCGTTGTCGACGTCGTGATGGCGGCCGGGTTCTCGATCAGGATCGTCGAGTCGGGCACGATGTAGTCGATGTCTTGGCCCTTCTGCTGAGCAAAGATCGCCTCGTTCTCGTAGGCCAGCAAGACGTCGCCCTTGCCGGCGGTGAACGTGGCCAGCGACTTGCGGGCGCTGTCGTCTTGCACCGGCACGTTCTTGAACAGCGCGGTGAGGAAGGCGACGCCATCGGCCTCGGTGCCGCCGTTCTTGATGATCTGGCCGTAGGCGGCCATCACGTTCCACCGAGCGCCTCCGGAGGTGAAGGGGTTGGCAGTGATCACCTCGACGCCAGGCTTGGTGAGATCCGTCCAGCCCTTGATGCCTTTCGGGTTGCCCTTGCGCACGACCAGCACGACCACCGAGTCGGTCACGTTGCCGGCATGAGCGTCGGTGTTCCAATCCTCGGCAACGATGCCCTCTTTGACCAGCCGGGTGACGTCGGGCTCGAGCGAGAAGGCCACGTAGTCGGCGGCCAGACCGGCGACGACGGCGCGGCTCTGATCGCCCGAGGCGCCATACGACTGCGTGAAGGAGATGTTCTTGCCCTGGGTCTTGGCGTTGAAGGCCTTGATGATCTCCTCGTACGCGGCCTGCGGGGTGGAGTACGCAACCAGCGACAGCTCGGCGGCCGGGAGCTCGACCGATGCCCCGGGCGCCGGGGTGGTGGCGCCCGCGGCAACCGCCGTCGCGTCGGTGGGAGTCGCTGGAGCGGCGGTGCCGGCGGCCGATGGCGTGCTGTCGTCACCGCATGCGGTGAGACCGATCGTGGCGACGAGGCCGAGGCCGAGCACTCGGAGCAGTGTGCTGCGGGAGTCGCTGCGGGAGTCGTTGCGGGAACGGGTTGGGGATGCTCGCATGGGGTCCTCCGCGGGCTGGTCGGCACCAACCCGATAATGTTGATCTAGTTAGTCGGGAATATTTCCCAGCAGTATGGTAGGAAAAGCGAGGATCCGTCAAGGCCATCCGTCACAATGACCTCGTGAGAGTCAGCGCCAGCCTCGACTACGCCCTTCGGGCCATGGTCGAACTGGCTGCTGCGAGCCCCGACGGGCAACACGTGAAGGCCGATGAGATCGCCGCTCGGCAGGCAATCCCGACCCGCTTCCTCGCCCAGTTGCTCGCCGAGCTCCGCCGCGCGGACCTGGTGTGCAGCGGCTGCGGCTACGCCGGCGGTTATTGGCTGGCCGTGCCCGCCGCCGACATCACCGTGGCGGACATCGCCCGGGTGATCGACGGCCCACTGGCCGATGTGCACGGCACGTCACCGGAACTGTTCGGGCCTCCGGGCGTCGCCGCGCCGACCAGGGAGCTGTGGATCGCGGTGCGCGCCGCGTTGCGCTCGGTGATGGAGCAGGTCACCATTGCCGATCTTGCCGCAGGGTCGCTGCCACCGGCCGTTGCGGCGCTCCTCGACGACCCCGATGCGTGGACGCGTCGAGGGCCGCGATCAGAGGCTGACGGCGCTCATTGATCGTCGGTAGGCGCCGGGGGTCTGGCCGACCGAACGCTTGAAGGTCGTCGCCAGGTGACTCTGGCTGGCAAACCCGGTCTCGTAGGCGATGCGGGCGACCGGAAGGTCCGTATGGCGGAGCATGCTCTTGGCCCGCTCGACCCGGCGCTCGATCACGTATCGGTAGGGCGGCGTGCCGAACGCCTTGGTGAACGCCGCGGCGAACGCATGCGGCGCAACACCTGCCTCGGCAGCAAGTCGCTCGAGCGCCAGGTCTTCACCCAGCGCCGATTCGATCAGGTCGCGAACGCGCGTCAGCCGTGCCGTGGTCGCGTCGGCGACGGCCTCGGCGCGCGGTGCCGAGACAGCACGGGTCGAGTGGTACCGCAACAGATGCATCGTGATCATTCGCACGAGATGGTCGGCGTAAATCCCGTCTGTCGGGCCGGTGGCCTCGCGGCGTGCCGTGTCGAGCAGCGCGAGCACGAGTTGTTCGAGCAGGCCATCACCGAAGCCGAGCTTGGGCAGGAGATCGACCTTCGCTGTGTCGAACCCGAAGTGCTCCTCGGCGATCTGGTCGACCATCGCCCGGCGGAGGTACACGAGTTGGATGTCGGGTGCGCCGGTGAGCTGCCACGACGACTCCCGGTCGGCGGGAACGACGCCGAAGTGCCGCGGACGGAGCTCGACGGAGTCGGTGTGGGACTCGCCCTCGATCACTCGCGTCACCTCGGCGGCACGGTTGGTGCAATACGCAATGCAGTAGTGCGGAACGGCGCGCAGGGTGCGTCGCCACGGCGCCTCCGTGGCCAGCGACGTGTAGGCATCGTGCCACCCGAGGCCGCGCGAATCGGCCAGCAGGCGGTGCTTCGGCCACAGGGCGATGCCATGTGTTTGGTCAATGGGGAACTCGCCGGACGCACGAATGTGATCCACGACGTCCGTTTCTTGAAAGACACCCGCGCCGACGTTCGTCACAATGACGAAAACGTAACGTACGTGCC
>JANMJD010000071.1:0-1600 GCA_031371195.1 Actinomycetes bacterium
CTGAACCGCATTGCCGACGTCGACACCAAGGTCCTTCGAGCCATCATCAAAGAGTCGTTCCGCCTCGCCAAAGCATGACCAGCGAGCAAGCTCGGAGCGCCACGTTGCCCGTCACGAGCGCTTCACGCGAGGGCACCAACCGATGAAATCACCAGCAACCGAGCGGTACTCTCAACCGAACCGAAACCGCCCGGTATCACCTGGACTGGGGTGCGCCTCGACCCGCACG
Source organism: Actinomycetes bacterium (assembly GCA_031371195.1). Classification (GTDB taxonomy): domain Bacteria; phylum Actinomycetota; class Acidimicrobiia; order Acidimicrobiales; family Ilumatobacteraceae; genus JANMJD01. The sequence goes on from JANMJD010000071.1 coordinate 230, forward strand.
ACTGCCGGCGATCCTGTGACGGTCGACATCGGCTCACGGCCACATCACATCACATCACATATCGCGAACGCCGGCGACGGTCGTCGTCCACGGGAGGAGCCTGGGAGCGACAAGTGTTTGCTCGCGCCGAAGGCGGGCGGCGCAGGCGCCTGAGCACGTAGTGTCGCAACGAGCGTGGTCGGTGCTCGTCGGGGTTCAGGCCCGTACGCGGATGGTTGGGCCGACATTTCCATCGTCGCAACGAGGGTGGTCGGTGCTCGTCGGGGTTCAGTGGAGTCCGTGGGCGAGGACCACTCGCCGGTCGCCAAAGCCGACGCTACGCCTGAATCGTTCGTTAGGGTGCCGACTTCCATCGCTCCGAAGCCTTCGGAGACGGCGAAGTCGCGGGCGGTTGTGTAGAGCAGTCGACCAAACCCTTGACGCCGATACTCGTCGAGCACGTAGGGCGTCGGTGATCACGATCGACGCTGGAGCATCCAAGACGGCATGCGCAGCCGCCGGTTTCGTCACGATGAATGCCACCACCTCGTCGGATACCTCGATGGCCCACGTCGGTTGCATGCCGGTGACCCATCCCTTGATGAACTCGTTGGCGACCTGTGCGGCGTGGGACGACAGCACGTAGCGCTGGTCAGGGGAGTGACCGTCCGCGCTGAGCCTCAACCAAAGATGCAGCAGTCGGGCCTTGTCAGCGGGTCGAGCACGTCGAACTGTGGCATCGTTCATCGGGGCGATTCTTGCCGCGAACCAGGGGTCACGCCAATCGGATTATTCGACCGGCGTGTGCTGCCCACTCCGCGGGTTCAGGGTGCTCGTCGGGTTTCGTCGCTGCTGATGAAGATGTAGTGCCAGTGTTCGGGTGGGCCGTCATCGATGAGCACGTAGACGCCGTCATCGATGTCGATTTCGACGGGTGGGGGATGCACCACGGCCCGACCGATCGAGGGTCCGCCCTGGCACCACAGCAGCATTCGATCACCGGACTCCACCCGGATGACCGTACCTCCGGCGACGCACCGGGAGCCGACGACGCCCGTGACGGCGTCGTGGTGGGTGATAATCGGAGTGTGCAGTTCAGTCGTGATCTTCGTGGCCGGGTGGCTGACGGGACGATCACCGTCTCATACCGTCTGTGGTCGAGACCCAAAGTGAGAGTCGGCGGGATCTATCGAAGTGGGTCCGTGTCGATCCAGATCGACGAGATCGACGTTGTGCCGTTCTCCTCGATTACTGACGATGACCTCGCATGCACGGGCGAACCGGATCTCGACAGTCTCCGCCGACGCGCCGCCCATGCAGGCCCGGTCGAGGACGACACGTTCGTGTATCGAGTGGAGTTTCATGTGATCAGTCCACCCGCCAGCGGCGGCG
>JANMJD010000239.1:0-9680 GCA_031371195.1 Actinomycetes bacterium
AAGGCGACGCCGACGCCGATCACCAGGATCCCGACAAGGGCACCGGCGAGTGCCTTGCGTCCGACCCGCCGCTCGGGGCGAGCTACTGCGGCCTCAACGGCGACCGGTTCGCTTGGCGGAGGCGAGGCCGCGGTGACGCCGGGAGCTGCTTGCGTCAACGGGGGCGGATCGGGGGTGGGCGGTGGTGGCGGCGGGGTGAGGTCGAGGGAGCGGTAGTAGTCGAGCGCAGTGGGCTTCACCCCCGGGGCGTCGGGGCTGAGGGTGCGGTCGACGAGCGTGGCCAAGGCGATAGGCGCATGAGGGGCGACATCGGTGAGCTTGGCGACGGAGTTGCGATGGGTGCCGGCCGGCGGCGCCGCCCCGGAGAACACGTAGAACGCCACGGTCGCGAGGGCTTGAAGGTCGTTGTCGACGGTTGCGGTGCGACCGGCCAGTCCGGCCAGTCCGGCATCGGTCAGGATGACGGTCTGCCAGGTGTCGAACAGGATGTTCTCCGGTCCGATCAGACCATGGGTGATCCCTTGCCGATGCAGATCCGCGACAGCGCCGGCAAGCGTGCGCATGACCGAGGAGCCGGCCGCCGCCGAGGCCGGTCCGAGGCTTGCGACCCGGTCGCCTAGCGTTTCGCCCGAGGCGGCCTGACTCACGATTGTGACGTAGGGCGCTCTTGGCGCCGTTGGCTGCACCGGCGTCGGCGTGACACCACCGCCACTTCCGCCGCCGTCGAGGGGCGATGACTTGATGCCGGCCACCCGCATCACGGCACCGTCGGCGGCCAACGCGAGCATCGCTTCGATCGGCCGCTGTGTCGGCATCGGGCGGACGGGCTGGAGCCCGAAACGTCGGCACACGTCGACGGCGTAGGCGCCGAATCCGCCGTCGGCGAGCACTTCGACCGGGAAGACCTCCCGATCGCACGGCGCTGCCCACGCCTCGTACAGCCAGTCCGGCTTGCCCGCCCTGGTCCTGTCGGCCGCCCATCCATCGACGGTGCGCGGTCCTCGATCGAGCAATCGGGCGAGTGTCCGATCCCTGACCGATGCCACCAACGCCTGCCTCCACGCAGGGTCGAGATCGGGCGAATCACCGAGTGCGTCGCTCAACAGATTCGACGCGACACCCGGCTCGCGGAACGCCCCCGGCCCGTGGGAGTCGACAAACGAGGTCAACAATCCGCTGAGCGTCAGATCTGTCACTCGTCCCCCTCGAATTTCATGCTTCACGTGGTGTTGCTGCAGTCTTGGATCGTACGCCAGTCGGCGCAACAACTCCAGGATTTGCTTGAGCGGGCGAGTCGTGCATCGCCATCGCCGCTGGTCGATTTTCCCACGAGCGCGAGTTCTCGGCGCGCTCAGTGACATCGCCGGGGCGATTCGCGCCCAGAGCACCGCGGATCGGCCCGCTCGTAGCGGGGTCCCGGCATCAGGCCGGGCACGCTAGAACCGCCGGGTTTCGGCGCCGACGTTGGCGTTGTCGATGGGTGCGGCGGATGCCGGAGTCAGGGAGCCTCCCTGCGCAGCATCGTGGCGGTGGACTCGGCAAGGTGGCTGCGGGCTTCGGCGACTGTGAGCATGCCGGTGAGCCAGCGGGTGCTGATCCCCTCGACCAACGCAGTCAGCCGGACGGCCGCAGCGTGCGCATCGACCGCGGGATCGATCGATCCGTCCTGCTGGCCGTGGCCGATGATGTTGGCCACATCGTCGGTCCAGCGCCTGGTCAGCGCCGTGATCGTCGGTCGCAGAGCGTGATCGAAGATGGAGGTGTCTCGCAGTTCGCCCCAGGCGGCGGAGTTCGTACGTACGGCATCGTCGTCCTGGATTTCGTTGGCCAGAACGGTGATCACACGCTCGAGTCCCGCGCCTGTCGGATCGCCGGTGTAGGCCTCGGCCCGGTCGCCGATGTGCTCCAGCGCGGATTGCAACAGGGTGGCCCGATCACCGAAGTGGTGGTAGATGAGGGCGGTGGATACGCCCGCGCGCCGTGCAACCAGCTCGATCCGCATGCCACGCGTGCCGTTGACGGCGATCTCGGTGATGGCGGCATCGAGCAGGGCCGAGCGACGGTCGCTCATCGGCTGGCTTCGGGCAATGCGACACCGGTGGGAATCTGCTGGGTGATGCAATGCGGTCCGCCCCCACCACGGGCCAACGTTCGCCCTGGCACGCCGACCACCTCGCGTCCCGGGTAGATCTGCCGCAGGGTGTCGAGCGCCGGCGCGTCGGCCGGGCCACCGCCGATCGGCACGATGACTGCACCGTTGGCCAAGTAGTGGTTGGCGTACGACACCGGAGCATCGGGCCCGGGGTCGAGCGTGTGAATACATAGTCGCCGCCCCGCCGCATCGATCGACGACTGCAAGCGCGCCAGATTCTCCAGGCCGAGCATGTGCTCCGGTGAAGCCGGGTCGCTGACGACTTCGATCATCACGACGCCGGGCGCGACGTACTGCAGCACGCCGTCGACGTGCCCATCAGTGCCCACCGGGCCGGTGTCGAGGCTGTGGCCGTAGGGCAGCCAGATCACCGTGCTTGCCCCGAGATACTCCTGCAGCCCGTCCTCGATCTGGGCCTTCGACAGCAGTGGGTTGCGGTTCGGGTTGAGCAGGCATTGCTCGGTCGTGATCACGGTGCCCTGGCCGTCGACGAAGAACGAGCCGCCTTCGAGTACGAAGGGAGCGCGGAAGAGTCGTAGCCCGAGCAGGCCCGCCAGCCGTTCGGCGAGTCGGGCGTCGTCGTCGTGCGGATGCCATCGATTGCCCCATGCGTTGAAACCGAAGCCGACGACGGCGATCTCACCGTCGGCGCTGCGCACGAACACGGGGCCGTTGTCGCGGCTCCACGAGTCATCGATCGGAATCTCCACGGCAACGACGCCCGAGCCGCACGCCGCGGCGACTTCGGCAGCCTGGCCGGGGTTGCAGACCATTACGACCGCCTCGAACCGGGCGATCGCCGCCGCCACCGCGGCGTAGTCGGTCTTGGCCGCGGCGAGGTGCGTGCCCCAGAGTTCGACCCGTAATGGCCAGGACATCAGGCAACCGGCGTGGGGTTCCCACTCGGCGGGCATCCGGAATCCGGCGGTGGCCGGGGTACAGGTCTCGTCGGCATGGGTCATAGCGATAGAGTAGCTGACTGAATATTTAGTCAGTTGGCCGCCACCATTAGGAACACCGCCATGCATCTGTCTCGTCGTCAACTCCTGGCAGGCGTGCCGTCGTCAGCCCTCTCCGCGCTCATAGGAACAGTGGCGCTCGTGGCGTGCGTTGACGAGTCCATCGAATCGGATCCCACCGAACCGGATTCCGCCGGCGACGTGTCGGGGTCTGAACTGCCCATGGTCGGCACAGCAGCTGCGATCACCGAACTTGCGGTCACTGCAGGCTGGCGGATGCCGGCCGAGGACGACGTCCACGAGCGAACCTGGATGTGCTGGCCGTCGAGCGCCGAGGTCTGGGGTGACGAACTGGGAGCTGTCCAGGACGCGATCGTCGCCATTGCTCGGAAGGTCGCCCGCTTCGAGCCTGTTGCCATGCTCGCCCGACCGGCGGAGATCGCCCCGCTGACCGACCTATTCGGCGACTTGGTCGAGTTGATCGGAGCACCGGTCGACGATCTCTGGGCTCGTGACTCGCTCCCCAACTTCGTCGTCCGCACGGCCCCCAGCGGCACAAAGGCGCTGGCCGCCGCCCATGCCACGTTCAACGGGTGGGGCGACAAGCAGCTTCACGACGGCGACACGCAACTCGCCGACATCGTTGCCCGTCATCTCGGCATCGAGCTGCTCGACTCGGGTCTCGTGGGGGAGGGCGGAGCAGTCGAGGTCGACGGTGCCGGCGTCGTGCTGGCGGCCGAGAGCTGCTGGGTGAACGACAACCGCAATCCGGGTCGCAGCCGCGGCGAGATCGAGACGGCGATCCTCGACATGCTCGGCGCCAAACGGATGATCTGGGTCGACGGGCTCGCCGGTCACGACATCACCGACGGCCACATCGATACCCTCGCCCGGTTCGTCGGCACGTCGACGATCGTGGTCGACAACCCGGCCTTCGATGATCCCGAGGACCCGTGGGTCGCGGTCGCGGCCACGACGCGGCAGGTCGTCGGAGAGGCTCGCACGGGAAGCGGTGAGCCGTACGAGATCGTCGAGGTGACCCAACCGGCCGAGGTCCGCGTTACGGGCGAGGGCTTTCTCGCCACCTACATGAACTTCTACGTCTGTAACGGCGCGGTCATCGCACCTCGCTTCGGTGACGCCGAGGCCGATACCGCCGCCCACGATGTGCTCGCCGGACTGTTCCCCGACCGCGAGATCGTGCAGGTCGACATCGACGCCCTCGCTGCGGGCGGCGGCGGAATCCACTGCGCCACCCAACAACAGCCGAAGGTCGACTGACCACGCCGCCGGTAGTCGGCTTGCTGGCCCCTACGACGCCCGTGCCGATGACCCCGGCTTGCTCGCGCCGCTATCGCCGGTGGCGACGTTGGGCCGTCATCCTCTTCATCGTGGGCGTCGTCATCACTTTGGCGGCGACCGGTGATAGTCATCCGAGGTCGTCGGTGATCGCCGCCGCCTGCACCGTCATCGCCCGCAGGATGGCGGTGCCAACGTGGTGGTCATGGTGGCGGCGATCGAACCGCGCGATCCTCGCGGCGACCTGGCATGCGTTCCGTGAAGCCGAGTCCGCGTTTCCACAGTCGGACTCCCAACGGACGGGGCGCTGGCCATCCTGCGTCCTCGCTACGCTTTGGGTCGTGCGGCCGCTCGATACATCGCCAGCCATGTACGAGGCGCAACACGAGTACTACGCCCGCATGACGGGTAGCGAACGCGTCGAACGGGCATTTGAGATGACACGGGCCATCTGGGATGTCGCCCGGTCCGGCATCCGGGGTCGGCATCCCGACTACGACGATGCGACCGTCGAGATCGCCCTTCGGCGGCTCATCTGGGGTGAGGAACTTTTCCGTCGGGCGTACCCCGACTCTGCTGGTGTGCAGCCGTAGTGCCGGCGGAAACCCTTGCGCTCGTGATCGGGGCGTTCGACGCCTGCGGGGTCGAGCACATGTTGGCCGGCTCGTTCGCCAGTTCGCTTCACGGGTTGCCGCGGACCACGAACGACATCGATCTCGTGATCAACTCCACGATTGCCGAGATGCGCTGCGCATGCGCCCGTCTCGATCGGAGCCGGTTCCTGATCGATGATCATGACCTCGAACGAGCGCTACATCAGCGTGACATGTCGAACATCTTGGACCTGTCCACCGGGTGGAAGCTGGACCTGATCGTTCTCAAGGAGCGGCCGTTCAGCGCCAGTGAGTTCGGCCGGCGAGTCCGGTCGGAGGTTTCTGGCGTCGAGATGTGGGTCGCCACGCCGGAGGACACGATGCTCGCCAAGCTGGAGTGGGCACGCAAGGGCGGGTCGGACCGTCAGATCGCTGATGCCTCGAACGTGATCCGGGCTCGCGCAGACAACCTCGATTGGGCGTACATCGAACGGTGGGCTGCGGACCTCGGCGTCGGCGACTTGCTCAGACGGGCGGTGTCCGAGTCGCAACATCCCGATGTCGCCCGGTTGTTCGCGTGGCTGGATGGGCGAACTCCGGTCGACACGGGAATGCCCAAGTGGCTGCTCGACCAGCGACGTGCCGACGCGGCGACCGAGGTCGATCCCATCGACGACTGATCGCTCCGCCCAGACCGGAGCCTGCGTGTTGGTAGCGTCGGCGTCATGTGTGGACGGTATGTGGCGGCAAGTCATCCCGATCAGATCGCCGCGTACTTCGGGGCGGAGCCTCCGAGCATGCAGTTGGAGCCGAACTACAACGTCGCCCCTACGAACGACGTCTATGCGGTGGTTACCCATCCCGACGGCACGCGTCAGATCCAGACGTTCCACTGGGGGCTGGTGCCGGTGTGGGCCAAGGACATCAAGATCGCCTCGAAGATGATCAACGCCCGCAGCGAGGGTTTGCTCGAGAAGGCGACATTCAAGTCGTCGTTCAAGAAGCATCGCTGCATCATCCCGATGGACGGCTTCTACGAGTGGAAGGCCGGAGACGGGTCGCAGCTCACCGCCAAGGGCAAGCCTGCCAAGCAGCCGTACTTCATCCATCGCACCGATGGCGAGCCACTCGCCGTCGCCGGTCTGTGGTCGGCGTGGCGCGATCCGAACGCCGGTCCCGACGCCCCATGGCTGCACACGTGCACGGTGATCACCACGTCGGCCAACGACACGATGGCTCCGATCCACGATCGGATGCCGGTGCTCCTGCCGGCCTCGGAGTGGTCGACATGGCTCGATCCGGCGAACAACGACATGGTCGAACTCCACGGCCTGCTCGTGCCTGCGCCCAACCAACTCTTGACGATGCATCCGGTCTCGACCGAGGTCAACAAGGTGGCCAACAAGGGGGCCGAACTCATCGACGAGATCGATCCACATTCAACTCCACCTGGTGAGATGCCCTCACTGTTCAGCTGATCTGCAGGTTCACCCGGTGGGCGGCGTGAGCCCCGAGGCAAGGGGTCGGCCCGCCGGATGACGGGTCCCGGTGACCAGATCGGGCGGGAACAACTCTTCGAGACGGTCGATTTCGGCGCTTCCGAGCACGACATCGAGCGCACCCAGATTTTCCTCCAGGCGGCTGAGTTTGCGGGTTCCCGGAATCGGCACCACGTCATCACCCTGCGACAACACCCAGGCCAGGGCGAGTTGGCCGGGAGTGCAGCCGAGATCGCCGGCCATCGCCCGCAGGTGTTCCACCGACGAGAGGTTCCGGGCGAGAATCTCCCCCTGGTAGCGCTCCATACGGTTGCGCATGTCGTTCTTCTCGAAGGTGATGTCGGTGGAGAACGTGCCGGTCAACGCCCCCCGGCCCAGCGGGCTGAACGGTACGAGACCGATGTTGCACGCCCGCGCTGCGTCGAGTACCGCGTCCTCGATCTCGCGGGTCCACAGCGACCACTCGCTTTGCAGCGCGGCGATCGGATGCACGGCAGAGGCCCGACGCAACGTCTCGGGCTGGCACTCGGAGAGCCCGAGATGGCGTACCTTTCCGGCCGCGACCAGCGAGGCCATGGCGCCGACGGTCTCCTCGATCGGAACCGCCCGGTCGGAGCGGTCCAGGAAGTACAGAACGATAGTCTCGATTCCCAGGCGCTGCAGCGATGCGTCGCACGCCTCGACGACGTAGGCGGCGTCGCCTCGGGGCATGCGGCGCGAACCGTCGGCGTCGGGCGGCGACGCCAGGCCGAACTTGGTGGCCAGCACGACCTCGTCACGGCGTGTTGCCAACACCGCGCCAATCAGCCGCTCGTTCTCATGGGGCCCGTACGCGTCGGATGTGTCCCAGAACGTGCAACCGCGATCGATGGCGCCATGGAGCGTGGCCAGGCTCTCGGCGTCATCGAAGGTGCCGTAGCCCGAACTCATTCCCATGCAGCCGAGTCCGAGGGCCGACACCTCGAGCGTCCCGAGCATGCGGGTAGGAACGGTGCTCATGGTGTTGTTGTCTCCATGTGGCTGATGATGGCGCCGGCCCATGCGTCGAGGTCGTCGCGGGACGCGGAAGCAGCGGCATTGGCGAAGTTCAAGTCACCCATGTCGCGCGTCGGGATGACATGGATGTGGGCGTGCGGAACCTCGAAGCCGGCGACGATGAGGCCGATGCGCTCGCAGTCGAACGCGGCCCGCTGCGCCCGTGCGATGGTATGAGCGACCTCGAACAGGTGAGCGTTCAACGAGGGGGAGCAGTCGATCCAGTGGTCGATCTCCTCGATAGGCACGACGAGCACGTGACCGGGAGCCAGCGGATTGATCGACATGATCGCCACACACAGGTCGTCGCGCCACACGAACGTTCCAGGGATCGTTCCCTCGATGATGCGGGTGAAGATGGTCGGCATCACGCCACCCCGCCCGAAGCGGCGAACACATCGGCATAGCAATAGCTCGACTCGGGCCCGGCCAGGAAACGGACCAACTCGGCCAGCTCCTCGGGCTGCCCCATCCGAGCGGCGGGAACCCCCATCAGAATCCCGGCCTTCATCATCGGGTCCATGTCTGCGAGCAGCGGCGTGTCGATCCAGCCCGGGCAGACGGCGTTGATCCGCACCCCGAACGGGGCGATCTCCTGCCCGCTCGATTTGGTCAAGGCGATGATCGCCGCCTTCGCCGCGCTGTAGTGGGGTGCGCCGGCCATCGGGCGCAGGCCGAGAATCGAGGAGATATTGACGATCGATCCGCGCCGGGCGGGGGTCATGTGGCGCAGGGCAGCCCGTACTCCGTGGAACGTTCCGTAGAGGTGGGTGCGGATCATCCGATCCCACGAGGCATCGCCGAGATCAACGGTGATGTCGGGGGGCACCAACTCGTCGACCCGCCCCTCCATGCGAAGCATCTGATTGGCCATGGCCCGCTGGGTGCGCTCCGGGTCGGATGGCGGAGCGATGCCGGCGTTGTTGATCATGATGTCGAGCCGACCGTGAGTGGCGACCACCTTGTCGACGGCCTCGTCGAACGCGCCCGCGTCGCCGACATCGAAGGGCACCGCCTCACCACCGACCTCGGCGGCGACGGCCGCCGCCGAATCGGGCGACAGGTCGTTGACGATCACGTGCGCGCCATCGACGGCGAGTCGCCGGGCGAACGCAGCGCCCATGCCGGAACCAGCGCCCGTGATCACGGCAACCTGTCCGGCAAGTGCTCCGGAAACCGATGTGGCGAGAGTCATGAGCGCCGACTGTAGGTGCTGGAGCCGACGAGGCGAGACCTGTACGCTCCGGCCGTGGACGCAACCGTCGAACCCGTCAGCCCGGAGCACGATGCCGGGCTGTGGACCGTCCCCAACCTGGTCACGGTCATCCGACTGTGCTGTTTGCCACTGTTCCTGTGGTTGCTGCTCGGGCGCGACGACCGTCAGGGAGCCGCATGGCTGCTCGGGGCGATCGGGGCGACGGATTGGGTCGACGGCTACGTCGCACGACGATTCAACCAGGTCAGCGAGATCGGTAAGATCCTCGATCCCACTGCCGATCGGCTGCTGTTCATCGTCGGCATCACCGGCATCCTCATCGATGGCGGCGCACCTCGCTGGTTCTGTTGGTTGACGGTGGCGCGCGAGGTGGTGCTCGGCGGCACCGTGGCCGCGTTGACACTCTTAAGGGGCATGAAGCGGTTCGACGTCACATGGTGGGGAAAAACCGCGACGTTCATGTTGATGTTCGCGTTTCCCGGTTTCCTGCTCGGAGCCTCGAACTTCTCGCTCCACACATGGTTCAACGTGGCCGCCTGGATCATCGGGATCCCCGGTCTCATCCTCAGCTACTACGTCGCCTTCGCCTACGTTCCGACGATTGTCAGTCACCTGCGGGCGGGAGATACCACAAAACACGGCTAACGTCTCGGGCCATGCGCGCGCCCGACGAACTGCTGTACTCGGCCGATCATGAGTGGATCCGGATCGACGCCGGCCTGGCCACCATCGGGGTCACCGACTACGCCCAGGATTCGCTTGGCGATGTCGTCTATGTCGATGTTCCCAAGGTGGGCACGTCGGTGATGCTGGGCGAGAGTTTCAGCGAGGTCGAGTCGACCAAGGCCGTCTCGGAAATCTACGCACCGGTCGCCGGTGAAATCATCGAGGTCAACGAGACGTTGAAGGATGAACCCGAACGTCTGA
>JANMJD010000266.1:0-10985 GCA_031371195.1 Actinomycetes bacterium
CGACGCACATCACGATAGACGGCCAGTGTCGATGGCCAGCGCGGGGTAGTCGAATCCTCGAACACCATGGGATGGGCTTCTCTTTCCTCGGGACGAAACATCTTGAATGAGACAAAGGTCGGGAAGTCGGACGCGTGACGCGGCGGCGCTCCAGACATCTTCAAGACATCAACGCGGCGCCCACGCGCCGTCATCGGACAGACACTCGGCAAAAGACCGGCGAGGGTAGTTGCAAATGGAACTAACTTCTGGGCAAGATGTTAAAATGGCAGCAAAGAGAGGTCCGAAAGGACCAATGACAGATGATCACAAGGCAGCGCTCGCTGTCGGTCGCAGCGAGAGCAAAGCGGTCCGTGACTACTTGGAAGCATTGAAGGCGAATAAGCCGAAGCGTGGCCGGAAGCGCACTCCAGAAAGTATTGCGAGGCGACTTGAGGCCATCGAAGCCGAGCTTCTCGAGACCGATCCCCTCGGTGAGCTGAAGCTCATTCAGGAGCGGATGGATCTCCAAGAAGAGTTGGAGTCGATGGACACCGGTATCGACGTCACCGCACTCGAGGCAGAGTTCGTCAAAGTGGCCGGCTCGTACAGCCATCGGCAGGGCATTTCCTATGCCGCTTGGCGCGAGGTCGGCGTTGATGCGGCCGTGTTGAAGCTGGCCGGCGTCAGCCGAAGCGCAGCCTGATCAACCCATTCACCGACGTGGTTGACGCGGTCGCGATCTAGCTGATCTCGACCGCGTCGATCGCGTCGAAAACCCCGCCGATATTGCGGAGCGAACGGGTCAGATCGAACGCACCGTCAAGCACGCCGGATTCAACGCTGACGCGGGGATCGGCATCAAGAATCGTTCGAAACGACCGCTGCTCGGCCCAAGCCTGGGCGGCGTTCTCTTGAACAATCCGATAGGCCTGGTCGCGAGACATTCCCGACTCGATCAGCGCCAATAGTACCGGCTGAGAAAAGACGAGACCGAAACTCGAATCCAGGTTCCTGAGCATTCGTTCGGGAAACACCTGCAGCGTCGACATCAGACGGTTCATTCGCCGCGTGACGTAGTACGCCAACTGCGATGAGTCGGGAAGCACCACTCGTTCGACACTCGAATGGGAGATGTCGCGCTCATGCCACAGGGCGACATCCTGCATCGCCGCCTGCAGATTGCCACGTAACACCCGCGACAGCCCCGAAATCGTCTCGGCCGAGATGGGGTTCCGCTTGTGCGGCATGGCCGACGAACCCTTTTGACCCGCTTTGAAACCTTCCTCCACCTCGCGCACCTCGGTGCGTTGCAGGTGCCGTAATTCGACGGCTATCAGCTCCATCGTCGTACCCAGACTGGCGCATGCGTAGACGTACTCGGCGTGACGATCACGGGCGATGACCTGAGTCGTCGGCACCGGCACCAGGCCGAGGTGATCGGCGACGAAACGCTCGACGGAGGGATCGATATTGGAGTAGGTGCCGACCGCTCCCGACAATTTGCACACCCCGATCGTCGCGGCTGCCCGACGCAGGCGGTCACGATCCCGATCGACCTGTAGGCACCACAGGGCGACCTTGGCCCCGAATGTCGTCGGCTCGGCATGAATGCCGTGGGTGCGCCCGATCATCACCGTCTGGCGATGACGCAGCGCGATCTCCCGCAACGTGCCGATCAATTCCGTCGACGCGACGATCAACAACTCGGCGGCGTCGCGCAACATCCAACACCAGGCGGTGTCGACCACGTCGGAGGACGTGAGCCCGTAGTGGATCCACGCACTTTCCGGCGCCCCGATCCGGCCCTGAACCACGTCGACGAAGGCTGCGACGTCGTGATCGGTGATTCGTTCACGTTCGTTGACCGCCTCGACGAAGGCCTCATCGATCTGCGGGGCGCGCGCCCGGCACACCGCGGCGTCGGAGGGCGGAACGACACCGGCGGCCACCTGGCCCTCCGTCGCCAACAACTCGATTTCGAGGAACCGCTGCATCCGGGCGACGTCGGAGAAGATCTCCGTCATCTCCGGCGTGGAGTAGCGCGGGATCATCGCCAGAGCACGTAATCGTCGCGTTCGGCACCGACACCGACGACATTGACGGGAATGCCCACCTCGTGCTCGATCAACTCGACCATCGCCCGGGCGGCCGCGGGCAGGGTGGACACCTCACGGCATCCATCGAGCGACGTGAGCCAACCGGGGAGTTCGACGTAGACCGGTTCCACGCGCTCGAGCGCATCGAGTCGGTCGGGATAGTCGTGGAGCAGCACACCGTCGAGGCGGTAACCCGTGCACACCTTGACGGTGTCGAACGTGTCGAGCACATCGAGCTTGGTCAACGCCAACTCCGACAGCGAATTGATCCGGGCGGCGTGCCGCAACATCACGCAATCGACCCATCCGCAGCGCCGGCGTCGGCCGGTGACCGTGCCGAACTCCCGCCCGATGTCGACGAGTTTCTCGCCAAGCTCGTCGGTCAACTCGGTCGGGAAAGGACCCGCACCCACCCGGGTGGTGTACGCCTTGGTGATCCCCACCACCCGATCGATCAGCCGCGGCCCGATCCCGGTACCTGTCGACGCTCCGCCCGCCGTGGGATTCGACGACGTAACGAACGGGTAGGTGCCGTGGTCGAGGTCGAGAAACGTGGCCTGCGCCCCCTCGAGGAGGAGATGGTGTCCCTCGGCCAGCGCGTTGTGCAGCAGGCTGACCGTATCGGCGACGTACGGCGCCAGACGAGACCCCAACGCCACCGCCTGCTCGACGACCCCGTCGACGTCGAGCGCATCGCCCCCCTGGGCGACGATCACCGCCGACTCGATGGTCGCCCGGGTGCGCACGGCCTCGGCGAACACCACAGGGTTGAGCACGTCGCCGACGCGCAGACCGACGCGACGCGACTTGTCGGCGTATGCCGGGCCGATTCCCTTGAGTGTGGTCCCGATCTTCTGATCACCGCGATCTCGTTCGGCCAGGGCGTCGAGCGACTGGTGCCACGGAAAGATCAGGTGGGCGTGCGACGAAACCCGCAGGCGCTCACACGAAACACCACGCGACTCGAGACGATCGATCTCGGCGAAGAGCGTCGGCATATCGACCACGACACCGTTGGCGATCACCGGGATCACATGGTCGTAGAGCACCCCGGACGGGATGAGCTGCAACGCATAACGCTCGTCGCCGACCACCACAGTGTGCCCGGCGTTGTGTCCGCCCTGGTAACGCACGACATATCCGTGCTCCTTGGCGAGGAGGTCGATGATCTTGGCTTTGCCTTCATCGCCCCATTGGGCACCTACGACAACGGTAACGGGCACGTGCGTTCACACTAGCTGCGGCACCCCGATCGCGGATGTATTCCAGCGTGGTCGACCACCACCCCGCGTCGTCACCGATCGACGTCGCGTTGTACGGCCGACACCGTCAGCCGACCGTCGACAGTGTCGACTTCGATGGTGTCGCCTTCGCCGACGTTTCCTTCGAGGATCAACATCGCCGCCTTGTCGCCGATCTCGCGTTGGATCACCCGCTTCAGGGGACGGGCACCGAAGGCAGGGTCGTACCCCTCATGGGCGAGGAACTCCATCCCGGCATCGGTGACTACGAGAGTGATGCGCCGTTCGGCCATTCGGTTGCGCAGCAGCGCCAACTGGATACCGACGATGCGCCCCAGATCGGCCTCGGTCAACGACCGGAAGCGGATGATGTCGTCGACGCGGTTGATGAACTCGGGCTTGAAGAAGCTCGACGGATCACCGGGCAGGTTCGACGTCATGATCAGCACCGAGTTGGTGAAGTCGACGGTGCGGCCCTGGCCGTCGGTCAACCGACCGTCATCGAGGACTTGCAACAGCACGTTGAAGACGTCGGGGTGAGCCTTTTCGATCTCATCGAGCAACACCACCGAGTAGGGACGACGTCGGACCGCCTCGGTCAACTGGCCACCCTCGTCGTACCCGACGTATCCGGGGGGCGCGCCGATCAGGCGGGAGACGGAGAATTTCTCCATGTACTCCCCCATGTCGATGCGAACCATCGCCCGATCGTCATCGAAGAGGAACTCGGCCAGCGCCCGCGCCAGTTCGGTCTTGCCGACACCGGTCGGGCCGAGGAACATGAACGATCCGATCGGACGACTCGGATCGGAGAGGCCGGCGCGTGAACGACGGATCGCGTTGGCCACGGCGACGACCGCCTCCTCCTGACCGATCACCCGTTGGTGCAGCATCGATTCGAGGTGGACCAGCTTGGCCATCTCCCCTTCCATCAAACGCGACACGGGTACCCCGGTCCACTTTGAGACGACCTCGGCGATGTCCTCGGCGTCGACCTCTTCCTTGAGCATCCGGTTGCCCGTCTGCAGCTTGTCGAGGTGCCCGCTGGCCTCTTCGATCCGCCGGTCGAGCTCGGGAATGCGGCCGTGCTTGACCTCTGAAGCGGTGGCGAAGTCACCGCTGCGCTCCAGTTGCTCGAGCTGGGTGGTCAGCTGCTCGCGCTCCTCCTTGAGGTTGCGGATCGCCGCAATCGCCGCCTTCTCCTGCTCCCAATGAACCTTCATCTCGGTGGTCTGGGCTGTCAGGCTGACCAACTCGTCGTTGATCACCGCCAGCCGCTCACGCGAGGCGTTGTCGGTCTCCTTCTCCAGCGCAAGCTTCTCGATCTCCAACTGCAGGATGCGACGATCGACGACATCGATCTCAGTGGGCAGGGAGTCGATCTCGATGCGCAGTTTCGAGGCGGCCTCGTCCATCAGGTCGATGGCCTTGTCGGGCAGGAAACGGTTGGTCAGGTAGCGATTCGAGAGCACCGCGGCCGACACCAGCGCCGAATCCTGGATGCGCACGCCGTGGTGGACCTCGTAGCGCTCCTTGAGGCCGCGCAGGATGGCGATGGCATCCTCGACCGACGGCTCGCCGACGTACACCTGCTGGAAGCGGCGCTCCAACGCTGGGTCCTTCTCGACGTACTTGCGATATTCGTCGAGCGTGGTCGCCCCGATCATCCGTAGCTCGCCGCGGGCCAGCATCGGCTTGATCATGTTGCCGGCATCCATCGCCCCTTCGGCTGCGCCGGCGCCGACAATGGTGTGAATCTCATCGACAAAGGTGATCACCTCGCCGGCCGCGTCGGTGATCTCCTTGAGCACGGCCTTCAACCGCTCCTCGAACTCGCCGCGGTACTTGGCGCCGGCGAGCATGGAGCCGATGTCGAGGCTGATCAACCGCTTGTTCTTCAGCCCTTCGGGGACGTCGCCGTCGGCGATCCTCCGGGCCAGGCCCTCGACGATGGCCGTCTTGCCGACCCCGGGTTCGCCGATCAGCACGGGGTTGTTCTTCGTACGCCGGCTGAGCACCTGAATCACCCGCCGGATCTCGTCGTCGCGGCCGATAACCGGGTCGATCTTTCCGTCGCGGGCCCGCTGGGTGAGGTCTTGCCCGTACTTCTCGAGGGCCTGAAACTGCTCCTCGGGGTTCTGGTTGGTCACCCGGTGCGAGCCGCGCACGTCACGCAACGCGCCGAGCAGCTCCTCGGATGCGATGTCGAGCCGCTGGTTCATGGCGAGCAGCAGATGCTCGACGGAGAGGTAGTCGTCCTTCAGGTCCTTGCGGTACTTGTCGGCGTTGGCGAAGACGTTGTTGAGCTCGCGGCTCATCTTCGGTTCGTCGCCGCCATACGCCTTGGGCAACTTGGCGACGGCCTCATCGGCTTTGTTGCGGACCATGAGCGGAGCGAGACCGAGCTTGGCGAGGACGGCCGGCACGATCGTGCCGTCCTGTCGGGCCATCGCCGCCATGATGTGATCGGGGGTGATCTCCGGATTCGAGAAGTCACGCGCCTGATCGAACGCGGCTGCGACCGCTTCCTGGGTCTTGTTCGTCCATTTTTTCGGATCGAGCGCCAATTCACACCTCACATAGGAAAGTTGATAGTGATCGTATCAACTTTGACGGACTCCACCATCTTCCCGTAAGTGGCGCAGGTCACATCATCTCGGGACGATCGGCCCGAGACCGTTGTCCGCCGCGCCATCGACATCAGCGTCGTCGTCGACTCCGGTGTCGTCGGCGAACATCTCCTGGGCATCGTGCGGGCCGTGTCCAGGCGAGGCATCGGGGTGCTGTACGTGACCCATCGCCTCCTCAGCGTCCGTCGTCAGAAGTCGCAGGCTCCAGCCACGCTGATCGACGCCGTTCCGATGTCGACACACCAGGTCGTAAAGCCGACGATGCCGTCGACGAGCACCCCGTTGTTCGCTTGCACCTGGCGGACGCCAGCCTCGGTGAGCGGGCCGAACACACCGTCGATCGCCGCGGTGTACAACCCCGGCGCGTCGTCGCGAAGGGCCAATTGCAGCTTGGTCACCGTGGCGTTGTGGCTGCCGCGTTTGAGCGTCGGGGGTACCGGCCGAAACGCCAGAGCGGTCCACGTCTGGCTGCCGACGATGCCGTCGACCACCAACCCGTGATCGGTCTGGAATTCGATCACCCGGCTCTCGGTAATCGGTCCGAAGTCGCCGTCGATGAAATCGGGTTGCTGCGGGAGGATGCTGTTGTTGTTCCGGCACAGGTAGTACTGAAGGACTTCCACATGCCGTCCGGATGCGCCTTGGCGCAAGGTGGGGCGTGCCATACCCCACACTGCCACATCCCCCTGCAGGCGTTCGCCAGGTGCCCGGTTACATCACGGCGTGGCCGTACATCTCCCCGAGCGGGTCGTCGATCAACTCGATCCGTGATCCGTCGGGGTCGCGGAAGTACGCCGAGGTGTCGATCCTGAGGATCTCGACTCCGGCCTGCTCCAACCGCTCGACGGCGGCCACCCACGGCTCGTGCTCCATCGAGATGGCTAGATGGTGCAGCCCGCCGAGTACCTCGGCATACGGCCCGAGGTCGAGACCCGGCATGTCGAAGAACGCCAGCGCATTGCCGTGGCCGATGTCGAAGAAGAAATGCGTCGAGCCCCGGTAGTCGCGGTTCTCGAACAACTCGGTCAACGGGAAGCCACAAAGTTCCTGGTAGAAGCGGATCGTACGTTCGACATCGTTCGACAGCAGCGCCACGTGGTGAACGCCGCGAGCGCTGCTCACCGGCCGTTCAGGGCGCGCCAGGAGATGGTCGGAGCGCAGCCGCGCCCACTCCTCGGTCCGATCCGGGCTCGTTGCAGTGTCGTCGCTCATCCCCATCAGAGTACGCCGACGTCCGCGCCCGTCTCACCACAGCGGTCACGATTTCGCCGTGACCTCCGAGCAAAACCGTGACTGATCGACAGCATCACGGCTGTTGCCGGTCGGACGTCACCGACCAAATGCGACGCTGCGGCGTGTCCCGGTCCAGAGGCGCGATCCGAGGTTCATCGGAGCCGCGACCACTTCGGGTGTTCGACACTGTCAGAATGTCACGATGCGCTCAAGATTGCAGAGAGCGGGCGGTTCACTGGTGCTGTTGCTGACGACCGTCGTTGCCACGACAGCCGGCTCGCCACCGGCCCACGCAACGCCGTGCGTCCCCCCGCCGACCGGACTCGCCGCCGCCGAAGCACTCGACTCCGGATTTCTTTCGATCGCGCCCCGCCGGGTGGCCGACACTCGTACCGGACTCGGCGGCGTGCCCGTCGCCCCGCTCGACGCCGGCTGCGTGCTGCAGATCGATCTGACGCCGTACGCGCCGACTGGGGCGACTGCCGCCGTTCTCACGATCACCGCCGATCGGACGAAGGCGACGACATTCGTCACCGCCTACGCCTGTGGCGGATCGCGGCCCGGCATCTCTCATCTCAACCCGCGGCGGGACGATCCGATCCCGGGGATGGCGATCGTCCCGCTCGACGCCACGAAGCGGGCCTGCATCTATGCCGACGGACTGACCGATCTGATCGTCGATCTGACCGGATGGTACGCGCCGACGGGCGATCCGCTGCACGAGGTCGCGCCCGCCCGGGTGCTCGACACCCGCTCAGCCCCGCGCCCGATCGACCTACCCGCGGGACGACCCGCCGACGGAACGGTCGTACGTGTTCCGATCGGCGTGCGGGGCGGACCGATTCCCGAGCAAGCGACGGCCGTGGCCATCAATCTGACCGTGACGAACGCGACGACGGCAACCTACGCCACGGCCTATCCGTGTGGGACCCGCCCGGATACGTCGACGGTCAACACCCTGGCCGGATTCGACCGGGGCGCCCCGGCGATGATCGGCCTCGATGCGTCCGGCGCACTGTGCGTCTTCGTCGAGCGATCCGCCGACCTCATCGTCGACATCACCGGATGGTTCGGCCCGGACGATACGGTCGCGACGACGGTCACCCAGGGCAGCACCGTGCGCGAGTTCGCCGCACGACGACTCGTCGACTCCCGTTCGGGCATCGGTGGTTGGACGGGCCCGCTGCTCCCCGGCGATACGGCGGGCCGACGGATCAACCTGCTCGATGCCATTCCGATCGGGGTGACCGCCGTGCAACTCGAGGTCATCGCCGCAAATCCGCAGGCCCCGGGCTACCTCACGGTCTTTCCGTGCAGCTCAGCGGTCCCCACCGTGTCTGCGGTCAACTTCCGCCCGGGCCAGCCGGAATCGGCGCTGGTCACGGTGGGCCTGATCAACCAGTCGACCACTCTCGGCACCGGTGTTCTCGCCGACATCTGCGTGTACTCGTCGGCGGCGACCGACGTAGTCGTTGACGTCCTGACGGTGTTCGGTGCGAAGTCGGCGCTGCGGTCGTTCACCACGTCGCCGAAGCTCGATCGCCAACCGCTTCCCGGACAGCCCGATCACACCGTTCATTGCCCCGTTGGCGGCGGTCCGGTGACGATCGACGCGGCCGCCGCACCGGGCGGAGTCGTCTCGATCAATCAGGGCACTGCCTTTCCGCATCTCAACCGTACGTTGACGATGCAGCCCGACGAGGTCGCGACCGTCGACGTGGCCTACCCCGGCGGCGTGCAGCACACCTACCTGCGGTGCCTGCCGAACGATTTCCCGGCCCTTGTCGGCGTCGGCAAGTCCCCCAGTCCAGGGTGGATTCGGGCGACGACCGCAGCGGCCGCCTCCTTCGCCTTCATCCTCGACGAGTACGGCGTACCGGTGTGGTACAAACGCACGCCATACCCGGTGATCGGGCTGTGGGACACGGGCCACGACCTGGCCTGGCGCCGCTGGACCGGTGGCGGATTTCCGACCGAAGTCCCTCCCCTGGGCTACGAATTGCGGTCGTTGTCGGGTGAACTCACCGGCACGATCGAGATCCCCGGAGAGGCGATCGACTGGCACGAGCTGTTGACCCTGCCGAATGGAAACCACCTGGTGGTCACGTATCCCCGACGCGATCTGCCGCTGGCCACCAAGCTGGCCTGCACCGACCCGACGGGCGTGAAGCGGACCACCAATGTGATGGTCGATAGCGACATCGTCGAACTCGACGCGAACGGTGGCGAGGTGTGGAGGTGGCGCAGCGCCGATCACATCCTGGCGTCCGAAACCCTCCTGCCCATCTGCTTCCCCCTCGTGGGCGGTGTCTTCGGACTCGACCTCGCCCACGTGAATGCGGTCGATCTGTTCTCCAATGGCGATCTGCTGGTGACGGCCCGCCATCTCAACGCCGTTCTGCGGATCGAACGAGCCACCGGCACGGTGTTGTGGAAGCTCGGAGGAACGGCCCAGACCGAGGGGACGGCGCTGACCATCGTGGCCGACGCCCGTGGCGGGCCGCGGGGGCCGCATGACGGTCGGGTGCTACCGAACGGCAATGTGACCATCCACGACAATCACGTCGGCGCGGCCGATGCGACGTCACGGGCCGTCGAATACGCCGTCGACCCCGGAGCAGCAACGGCGAGCCTGGTGTGGACCTACAGCGCCGGCACCCTCAAATCAGGAACCCTCGGCAGCGTCCGGCGCCTGGCCGACGGCACGACCCTGATCGGCTGGGGAACAGGCTCGTCCCCGTGGATCGAACAGGTTTCGGCCGAGGGCAACCGGATCCTGACCGTGTCGGCCGGGGCGGCCGATGTGATCTACCGGGCCGAGCCCGCTCCGGCTGCGGCATACAACCGTGATGCACTACGAAACGCGGCCGGCGGAACCGCTCCACCCGCACCGTGACCTGACCGGCCGAACTGCAGAACACGCCGGCATCCAGCGGACTGCACGGTTAGCCGCGTTCGGCAAGCATCCCGGGCGGTCAAAAGGCTGCGACGAAACGAGCGAACGCTGCGGCCGCCGAGCGGGCGATCTCGATATCGGCACGGCCGGTGTGGTGGCGGGAGATGGCATCACCGGCGATGAAGGCGGCCACCACGGGAGCGCCACATGTCTCGCTGACGTCGGCCCACTCGACCCAGCTCACCGGATCGTCGAACCACCGGAAGCAGCCGCCTGGAACGTCGGGCCACCAGCGCTCAGCGAATCGCAGCAGCACCTTCTCGACCACGCCCATACCCATGCGATCAAGTGCAGCCTGATGGACGGCCGCAAGGCGCGGCTCGAACCTAATTGCGCCACTGTGCAACACCCCGACTGGAACGGTCACGATGCACGCGTCACCCGTCATCGCGCCCCACACACCCTCGACGGCCACGCCGGTCGCGCCGTATGCCACCCGCGTCACGGGCCGGCTAGTTCGTACGGTCAGGCGGCCACCGGTGCCGGAGCCGACCAGGTGATCGAGCAGCAGCCGGTACCCACCGACGATCATCCGGTCGCCATTCCCGACGCCCGGTTCGTCGATCGCCCCGAGCGCCGACAGATCGTCGTGACACGCTCCGGATTCGGGATCGATATCGGCATCGAGCGCTCGCCGGACGCCGGCGCGATCGGCGTCCGGCAAGGCATCGATCCAGCCACGGAGGGCTGCCGCCAATGAGACGTCCCCCGACCTGGTCACGGCACGGATTCGGTCGTCGAGCAGCTCCGCGGGATTGCTGCTCGGCTGATGCGGCGGCCTCGGCCGTTCTATCGGCCTGCGGAAGTCGGTCACCACGACGCCGAGGTCCAGCGCCTCGGCCAGCCG
>JANMJD010000307.1:0-7236 GCA_031371195.1 Actinomycetes bacterium
CACTGTAGGGAGCCGTCGGCGGCATGACGATGACCTGTGAGGTCATGTGATCGGCGAAACGATGACGTCGCAGGGAATCGCCTCGCCTCCCCGATGAGCGCAGAGTGAACGCCATGAGCAACTCACCCGACATCACCACGATCATCGACACGCATCTCGCCGCCTACTGCGAGCCCGACCCGGCGGCACGAGCCTCACTCGTCGGCGCGGCCTGGGCGGCCGAAGGAAGCCTCATCGATCCGCCGCTCGACGGCTCCGGGCACGCCGGCATCGCTGCGCTGACCGACATCGTGCTGCAGCACTACCCCGGCCACACCTTCCGCCGCACGACCGCCGTCGACGCCCACCACACGTTCGCCCGCTATGGCTGGGCATTGCTGGCCGCCGACGGATCGGTCACCCTGACCGGCACCGACGTCGCCGACCTCGCCGAGGACGGCCGGCTGACGCGCATCGTCGGCTTCTTCGGTGAATTGGCCGCAGCCTGAAGGCCCCCGGCAGCACACCCCGGCAGCACACCCCGGCCGTCGCCGGCCCCGTTCGTCTCGACCCGGTTACGCCGTCGTGTCCTACCGCCTGCCGAGCACAGCGAGGGTCGCGGCGGCGGCGTGGCCGACGTTGAGCGAGTCGACGGTCGGGTTGATCGGGATGCGCAGGCGGAGGTCGGCAACCCGTTGGGCCGTCGCCGACAGACCCGGACCCTCGGCGCCGAGGAGGACCACGAGCCGCTCCGGCGCCGGCCAGTCGTAGATCGACACGGCGTCCGGCGCCGGGGTCAGCGCAGCGATCGTGTAACCGGCGTCGCGTAGTCCGTCGAAGGTCGCCGCCGGCCACTCGACCGCTCGGGCCCGGGCGATCGGGAGGTGGAGGATCTCGCCCATCGAGACTCGCACCGACCGTCGGTAGAGCGGGTCGGCGCATCCCGGATCGAGGATCAGACCGCCGGCGCCGAACGCCCGGGCGGTGCGAGCGATCGCCCCCAGGTTCTCGGTGTCGTTCAAGCCCTCCAGGGCGACGAGCAGCCGAGAACCTGCCGCGGCGATGTCGGCCACCGACTGCGCCGGACCGCGATCGGCGGCGGCGATCACGCCACGGTGGATGTCGAATCCGGCGACCCCGGCGAGCACGCCGCGCGAGGCGATGTAGACCGGTGTGTTCGGCGGCCACCGGTCGGCGAGTTCACCCTGCAGCCGTTCGTACTTCTGGGGGATCAATACCAGCGAGCGGATTCGGTAGGGCGACGCGAGGAGCCGGTGGAGCACGGTGATGCCCTCGGCGATGAACACTCCGTCGCGTTCCTCGGTGGCCTCACGCAACGCCACGTCGCTAAGGGCGAGATAGTCGGCGAGCCGGGGATCATCGGGGTCGTCGACGACGATCGGCTGCACGTCCCCCAGTCTCGCCGATGCATTCCGCGATCGACCATTGACCAATCCCGCTCGGTGCGCGAGAATCGAACGTATGTACGACGCTGCGGTGATCGACCGCCCCGACCGGCCCGTGGTGTGGCAGGGCGGATTGTTCGATGGAGGCCGGCCCGACCTCGATCCGGCATTCGCCGGGATGACCCGGGTGATGCTCGATACCGACAGCTGGTACGACTATCTGCCGGGCTGGTTGCGGGGCGCCGACACGGTGTTCGACGAACTCGTCGAGCGACTGGTCTGGCGGCAGCGGCGCGTCCCGATGTACGAACGGATGCTCGACGAACCCCGTTTGACCTGGTGGTGGACGCCGGCGACCAGGCGTTCGGTGCCGATGCCGGTGATGGGCGAGATGCTCCGGGCGCTGAACGAGCAGTACCGGTTGACCTTCGATTCGATCGGCTGCAACTACTACCGCGACGGGCGCGACTCGGTCGCCTGGCACGGTGACCGGCACCGTCACTGGGTGACCGATCCGATCATCGCCATCGTGTCGGTCGGCGAGCCACGCCCGTTCCTGCTTCGGCCGCGCGGCGGGGGACGGGCCCGTCGGTTGGAGCTCGGCCACGGCGATCTGTTCGTGATGGGCGGAGCCAGTCAGGACCAGTGGGAGCACGCCGTCCCCAAGGTGGCCGCGGCCGGGCCGCGGATCTCGATCTCGTACCGACACGGCACGGGCGACTTCCAGGGGACCGCCGAGCGCGAGACTGGCGGTCATGTCCGCGACCACGACACCGACCGGGTCTGATGCCCGCTATCACTTCACGCCCGGGGGCTATGGGCCGACCATCGTCGGTGGCGACGGCAGCCACCTGATCACCGCCGATGGCCGGCGGATACTCGACGCGGCCGGCGGGGCGATCGTCGCCAACATCGGCCACGGTCGGCGCGAGGTGGCCGACGCCGTCCACGCGGCGATGGCCGGCGGAGCGTACGCCGTACCCTCCTGGCCGACCGAGCAACGCCTCGCCCTGCAGGACCGCCTGCGCCAGTCGTGGCTCCCCGCCGGATTCGACCACGTCTACCACGCCTCGGGTGGGGGCGAGTCGGCCGACTCGACGTTGCGGCTCGCCCGTTCGTACCAGGTCGCCATGGGCCGCCCCGATCGGTGGAAGGTCGTCGGCCGCCATCCCAGCTTTCACGGCATCACCACCGGCACACTGGCCGCGGGCAGTCACTCGGTCCGTCGCGCCGGGTTCGAGCCGTTGATGCTCCCGTTTCCCAAGGTGCCGTGGGATGACGCCGACGCGGCGATCGCGATCATGGAGGCCGAGGATCCGAACACGATCGCCGCGTTCATCTTCGAGCCGATCACCGGTGCCGCAGGTGGCTGCCTCACGGCCGGCGACGACTACTGGCGGTCGATCAACGACTACTGCCGGACGCACGACATCCTCCTCGTCGCCGACGAGGTGATGACCGGCTTCGGTCGCACCGGCTCCATCTGGGGCCATCAACACTTCCCGATCGAGCCGGATGTGATCTACGGCGGCAAGGGCCTCGGCGGCGGTTACGTGCCGATCGGCATCGTCGCCACGACCGCCCGCGTCGCCGAGCCGCTGGCCTCGGCGGGGTTCATGTACTTCACCTTCAGCGGCGCCGACGCGATGTGCGCGGCGGCGAGCAAGGTGCTCGAAATCCTCGAGCGCGAGTCGTTGCTGGCACGGGTCGGCACGATGGGTCGGGTGCTCGCCGAGCGGATGCACGCCGAGTTCGACGACCATCCGCACGTCGCCGAGGTGCGTGGCCGGGGGTTGTTCTACGGCTTGGAACTGGTCCGTGACCGCACGACCGGCGAGCCATTCCCGGTGGTCCCCAAGTTCGCCTTGGAGGTGGTCAAACGGGCCCTCGACGACGACGTCTGGGTGTATCCCGCCGGGAGTGGTCCGGTGCAGGACGCGGTGATGTTCGGCCCGCCGTTCATCGTCACCGAGGCCGAGATCGACACCATGGTGAGCGCTACCCGCCGGGCGATCGATTCGGTCGCGGCCGATGCGGCGACCCGATGACGGAGTCATCCGAGTTGACTCGAATCGTCGTGGTGGGGGCGTCGCTCGCCGGTCTGCGCGCCAGCGAGTCGTTGCGATCCAGTGGATACTCCGGCTCGATCCGGTTGATCGGCGCCGAGGACCACCTGCCGTACGACCGTCCGCCGTTGTCGAAGAAGATTCTCACCGGCGAGTGGGAGCCTGAGCAGATCGCCCTCCGCAAGGCGGACTCGTTCGCCGAAATCGATGTCGAGATGTTGCTCGGGGTTCCCGCAGTCGCTCTCGATACGCGGGCGCATGAGGTCGGTCTGGCCGACGGCCGATCGGTTTCCTACGACGGCCTGATCATCGCCACCGGTGCCGCGCCCCGTCGACTTCCCGGCCAACCGGGCTATCCAGGCATCTTCGAGCTGCGTACCCTCGATGATTCATTGGAGCTGCGGGCCGCGCTCGGTGAAGGCGTCCGTGTCGTGGTGATCGGCGCCGGCTTCATCGGGCTGGAGGCAGCATCCAGCGCTCGCCGGCTCGGCTGCCGCGTGACCGTGCTCGAGGGCGCCCCGGCACCGTTGATCCGCGGGCTCGGGGCCGAGATGGGCCGCGCCGTGGCCACGATCCACGCCGCCCACGACGTCGAGATCCGCTGCGACGTGCAGGTCGCCGCGATCGAGGGCTCATCGGCCGGGGTCACGGGGGTGCGGCTCGGCGACGGGTCGGTGGTCGCAGCCGATGTCGTCGTGGTCGGTGTCGGGGTGGCCCCCGCCACGGGCTGGCTGGCCGGGTCGGGGCTGGAGTTACGCGATGGCATCGTCTGCGAGGCGTCGCTGCGCGCCGTCGGGATGGGGTATGTGTACGCCGCCGGCGATTGCGCCCGCTGGCCGAATCAGTTGTTCGACGAGGAGATGCGCGTCGAACACTGGACCAACGCCGCCGAGCAGGGGGCGTTGGCCGCGGCCAACCTGGTGCGCGAGGCCAACGGCGAAGAACTGGAGGCGTACTCGGCGGTGCCGTTCTTCTGGAGCGACCAGTACGACCGGCGCGTGCAGTTCATCGGCCGGGCGTTCCTCCCCGGCGAGGACGAGGCCGACTACGACATCCGCATCGTGCGCGGCACCGTCGACGAGGGCAAATTCGTGGCCCTCTACGGCCGTCGGGGTCGGCTGCGCGGCGTGCTCGGCCTCAGTCTGCCCAAGTACGTGATGCCGTTCCGCGCGTTGCTCGCCCGTGGGGCGAGTTGGGACGAAGCACTGGAGTTTGCCGCCGGTCAGACGTAAATGCCGGTCGGCGTGGTGAACGTGAGTCACTGTGACTCATGTTTCATGTTGGAAACTGATGAAGCATTGTTACGCTCCCGTCCATGAGCGCATCAGTAGCTACCAAGCTCACCCTTCCGATCCTGTCCACTCCGGCCGTGGTGCTTCCAGGCACCGTCGTGACGATCGCCCTCGACTCCGAGGCCAGCCGTCTGGCCGTCGAGGCCGCCCAATCCTCCGGCGGACGCGTCGTTCTCGTCCCCGCCTTCGAGGTCAATGCGACGGTCGGGGTGATCGCCCGGGTCCCCAACGTCGGCACGCTGCCCAATGGCGTCGCCGCCGCCAACCTGCAGGCCGACGAGCGAGTGGCCCTCGGGGCCGAGGTTCTCGCCGAACGATCGGGCCGGTGGATCGAGGTCACGTCACTCACCGAAAGCCGCCCCACCCCCCGGGTCGATGCCCTGGTCCGCGAGTTGCGCATCACGCTCGAGGAGATCGCCAAGCTGCGCAACTCCCGTCGACTGCCCGAGATCCTGCGCACCACCTCCGAGGCCGGTGCCTTGGTCGACGCCGCAACGACGTGGGGCGAAGCGCCGACCGATCATCAACTGGCCATCCTGCACGCCGTCGACGTGGCCGAGCGGGTGGAGCTGGCCCTCGAATGGGCCAAGAATCTGCTCGCCGAGACCCAGGTCACCGAGCAGATCCGCACCGACGTCACCGAGGGGATGGAGAAGCACCAGCGCGAGTATCTGCTGCGCCAGCAGCTCGCCGCCATCCGCAAGGAACTCGGCGAAGGCGACGATGACGAGGTCGGCCGGTATCGCGCCAAGGTTGCCGCCCTGCCCCTCGCCGAGAAGGTCGCAAACTTCATCAACGGCGAGATCGACCGGCTGGAACGGGCCGGCAGCCAGTCGCCCGAGCATGGCTGGATTCGTACCTGGCTCGATCGTGTACTGGAGATGCCGTGGGGTGTCACCGGCGAGGAGCGGTTCGATCTCGACGAAGCGCGAGCGATCCTCGATGCCGATCACCATGGCCTCGACGACGTGAAAGACCGGATCGTCGAGTTCCTCGCCGTCCGCAAGCTCCGCCACGAGCGAGCGGACTCCGGGCCGGGCGCGTTCGAAAGCCCTCGTCCAGCGACGGAAACCGAACACCCAGCTCCGGCAGGCGTCGGCCGCAGCAGCACGGCCGAGCGCGGCAACGGGGCGATCGTCACGCTGATCGGTCCGCCGGGGGTTGGCAAGACCAGTGTCGGTGAATCCATCGCCCGGGCGATGGGCCGCCCGTTCGTGCGGGTCGCCCTCGGCGGCATTCGCGACGAGGCGGAGATCCGGGGTCATCGTCGCACCTATGTCGGCGCACAACCGGGCCGCATCGTGCGAGCCATCGCCGAGGCCGGTGCGATGAATCCCGTCGTTCTGCTCGACGAGGTCGACAAGCTGTCGGCCGGCGGTTGGAGCGGCGACCCAACGGCGGCTCTGCTCGAGGTGCTCGATCCCGCCCAGAACCATACCTTCCGCGCTCACTACCTCGAGGTCGAACTCGACCTGTCGGATGTGGTGTTCATCGCCACCGCCAACGTCGCCGACACCATCCCCGGGCCGCTGCTCGACCGGATGGAACTCGTCCGGCTCGATGGGTACACCGCCGACGAGAAGCGGCACATCGCCCGGCATCACCTGCTGCCACGGCAGGTCGAACGCAACGCGCTGCACGCCGACGAGGTGGCACTCACCGACGCGGCGATCGACCGCGTCGTCGTCGAGTACACGCGTGAGGCCGGCGTCCGCAGCCTGGAACGCGAGTTGGCCAAGCTGTTGCGCAAGGCCGCCGCCCGGGTCGGCCGAGGCGTCGCCACGCCGATCGTCGTCGACACGCCGCAGGTGCCCGATTTCCTGTCCCGGCCGAAGTTCCTCGACGACGTGGCCGAACGGGTGAGCATCCCCGGGGTGGCCACCGGCCTTGCCGTCACCGGTGCCGGCGGCGACGTTCTGTACATCGAGGTCTCGACGTCCGACGGCGAGCCGGGGCTGACGCTCACCGGCCAATTGGGTGACGTGATGAAGGAGTCGGCGCAGATCGCGCTGTCATATGTGCGCTCGCATGCCGCCGAGCTGGGAATCACCCCGGAGCAGTTGACCCGGCGCTTCCATGTGCACGTGCCCGCCGGCGCCGTCCCCAAGGACGGGCCGTCGGCCGGCATCACCATGACCACCGCGTTCGTGTCGGCACTGACCAATCGCACCGTCATCCCGACAGTGGGGATGACCGGTGAGATCACCCTGCAGGGCAAGGTGCTGCCCATCGGCGGCGTCAAGCAGAAGGTCCTCGCCGCCCATCGATCCGGTCTGACCACTGTCGTGCTCCCCAAGCGCAATGGTCCCGATCTCGAAGACGTCCCCGCGGCGGTGCGCGACCAGATGACCTTCCATCTGGCCGACACGTACGACGACGTGTTGAAGGTCGCCTTCGAATCAGTGACGGACGCGGCGTAGGCCGTGTCCGTCGTCGGCGGCTTCGGGAGCCTTGAGGGCATTCGAGGCGATGAGATCCGCCTCGGCCGACACG
>JANMJD010000325.1:0-5201 GCA_031371195.1 Actinomycetes bacterium
GACGTCGAACCGGTCGAGCCGGTCGAACCGTGGGTGGCACTGCTGCCCTCGCTCGATCCGCTGGCGATGGGATGGACCGAACGGGACTGGTACCTCGGCCCCCACCGGGCCCCGCTTTTCGACCGCAGCGGCAACATCGGCCCGACCGTCTGGTGCGACGGCCGGGTGGTCGGTGCCTGGTCGCAACGCCCGACCGGAGAGGTGGTCTTCCACCTGCTCGAGGACATCGGCCGGTCGGCGACGGACGCGGTGGGTGAGGAGGCGGCCCGGCTGCGGCACTGGATCGGTGATGTCCGGGTGTCGCCACGATTCCCGACCCCGCTCCAGAAGGACCTCACGTCGGGTGCTGTACCGGGCACCCCTGCGGTCGAGTCGTGAGTTCATCGAGCCGCAACACAGACGTCGTCCCGCTCGGTGAGGCGACCCGGGCATGGTGGAAGGTCTCGCTGCAGACCTTCGGCGGGCCGGCCGGACAGATCGCCGTGATGCACCGGGAGCTGGTCGACGACCGCCGGTGGATCGGTGAACGCCGCTTCCTCCACGCCCTCTCGTACTGCACATTGCTCCCCGGTCCCGAGGCCCAACAGCTCGCCATCTACCTCGGTTGGCTCCTCAACGGCACGCCTGGTGGGCTGATCGCCGGATCGCTCTTCGTCCTGCCGGGGTTCTTGGCGATCCTCGCCCTGTCTGCGCTCTACGCCCGATTCGGCGAGACCCTGGCGATCACGGCGATCTTCGCCGGCGTCTCCCCGGCCGTGTTGGCCATCGTCACCCAGGCCGTCGTGCGCGTCGGTAAACGGGCGCTGGTCAATCGGTTCCTGCAGGTGTTGGCCGTCACCTCCTTTGTCGCCCTTGTGGTCTTCGACGTCCCCTTCCCGGTCGTCGTCGTGGTCGCCGCAGTCGCCGGCTGGCTGGGAAGCCACCTCCGTCCGGGATGGTTCGCCGGCGGCGCCGGGCACGGTAGTGCCCCCGATGGTCCACCCCCGTTGATCGCCGACGACGCCCTGCACGGGGAGCCGCCGACGTGGTCACGGGCCGCGGAGATCCTGGTCATCGGCCTGATCCTGTGGGTCACACCGGTAATCGTCGCCGCGCTGACCGCCGGCGGCGACAGCGTGTTCGTGACGCAGGGCAAGTTCTTCGGCCTGACCACGCTGGTCACCTTCGGCGGCGCCTATGCCGTGCTCGCCTTCGTCGCCCAACGCGCCGTCGAGGTGTACGGATGGCTCACCGCCACCGAGATGGTCAAAGGCCTGGCGTTGGCGGAAACGACTCCGGGACCGCTGATCATGGTCGTCGAGTTCGTCGCCTTCCTGGGCGCGTACCGCGACCCGGGTGGGCTGAATCCGTGGGTCGCCGGAGTTCTGGCCGCAACTCTGGTGACCTGGGTGACGTTCGTACCGTGCTTCGTGTTCATCTTCCTCGGTGCACCCCACATCGAGCAGCTCCGCGGCAACGAACGACTCACCGGTGCTCTCAGCGCGATCACTGCCGCGGTCGTCGGAGTCATCGCCAACCTCGCCGTGTTCTTCGCCGCACACACCTTGTTCGGGCAGGTGTCGCGTCGTCACATCGGTTGGGCGCGAATCGACATTCCGGCCTGGTCCACGTTCAGCCCACGCGCCGCTGCGGTCGCCGCGCTCGGCTTCGTGCTCATCTTCAAGCTCCGCTGGAGCACCTTGAGAGTGCTCGGTACCTGTGCCGCCATCGGTGGCGTCTGGTACGCGATCCTCAACCTCTGAGCCTGCGGTGAACATGCCTCCAAGGCCATCGAACCGGTGGTTCGATCCTCGCTACCCATCGGTCAGGATGGGGCGATGGATGTGGTGACCGCGTTGGTGGATGCACTCGGGACGGCGGCGGTGCTCGTCGGCGATATCGACGGACGGTTCCATGGCGACTGGAGCGGCGCGGTGCACGCCTGTCCGCGGGCGGTGGTGCTGCCGACGACTACCTCGGAGGTTGCCGTCGCCCTCCGGATCTGTCACGCCCACAGTCAACCGGTCGTCCCGCAGGGCGGTCTCACCGGCTTGGCCGGCGGGGCCAACCCCCGCGTCGGCGACGTCGTGATCTCGCTGGAGCGCATGGCCGGGATCGAGGAGATCGACGAGGCCGCGGGCACGATGACCGTGCTGGCCGGCACCGTCTTGCAGTCCGCCCACGACGCGGCGCGCGCCGCCGGGTGGGAACTGGCCTACGACCTCGGGGCGCGCGGTTCGTGTCAGATCGGCGGCAATCTGGCCACCAACGCCGGTGGCAACCGGGTGATCCGCTACGGCATGGCCCGCGAGCAGGTGCTGGGGCTCGAGGTGGTGCTCGCTGACGGCACGGTGGTCGGCAACCTGGCCAAGATGCTCAAGAACAACGCCGGCTACGACATCAAGCAGATCTTCGTCGGCTCCGAGGGCACGCTCGGCATCATCACCCGCGCCGTGCTGCGGCTCCACCCGATCCCGGCCACCCGCCAGACGGCGATTGCCGCGACCAGGTCGTACGAGCAGCTTGTTGCCTTCCTGCGTCATGCCCAGCGCACCTCGGGTGGGATCACCGCCTTCGAGGCGATGTGGCCCGAGTTCTACCGTTTCATGATCGACGCTCGTGGAACCCGTCCCCCATTGGCTCCGGACGCACCGATGTATGTGCTGATCGAGATGAGCGGCGATGACCCGGCGCATGACGACACCCGGTTCGAGTCGATGCTCGGCGGGGCGATCGACGCCGACCTGATCACCGATGCGACCATCGCCCGATCGGCGCGCGACACCGCGGAGCTGTGGGCGATACGCGAGGCCGAGCCGATCGACCGGCTGCCATCGGTGATCAACTTCGACGTCAGCCTACAGATCGCCGAGATCGGCCGGTTCGCCGACGAATGCGAGCGTCGACTGCGGGAACGGTGGCCCGTCGATCGCTATCCGCGCTGTCATATCTTCACCTTCGGTCATATCGGCGACAGCAATCTGCACCTGTCGATGTCGATGGGAGCACTTACCAATGAACAGGTCGCCGAGATCGATGAGGTCGTCTACGGGACGGTGCGCGAATGGCAAGGATCTGTCTCGGCCGAGCATGGCATCGGCACGCTGAAGCGTGACTACCTCGCCTATTCGCGTAGCCCCGAGGAACTCGACGTGATGCGCCGCATCAAGACCGCGCTCGACCCGACCGGCATCCTCAACCCCGGCAAGGTGCTCCCGGACTGAGTCCGCGTCACAAGTCGAGGTGCAGCCGGATCGCCCGGTCCAACTCGGCCATGACCGGTGCGGCGACCCGGCCGATCGGCCGGACGAGACGACGTGGACTGAGAGCGCGGATCTGCTCGGCCTGCGCCTTGCTGTTGGCGCGCAAGCCGGACTCGGTGGATGGAATCAAAGCCTGGAACGACCGCACGATGGCGACGTTCGAGGTCAGGGGTACGACGGTGACCACACCGGTACCGCGCTGTTCGACCGAACGGTTCGCCGCGTCGTTGGACACGATGACGACTGGTCGCCGCTTGTCGGCTTCGCTGCCGACGACCGGTTCGAGATCGGCCAGATAGACGTCGCCACGCCGGATCACCACCATGCCCCGACCGGTCCACCGGCCACATCGTCGGCGAGTCCATCGGTTGCGACATGGTCCCACACGGCATCTTCACCCGATGCCCGCCATTCCTCGAACGCCTCGTCGTACTCGGACTGCAACCCATCGAGCACCAGCAATTCGATCGCCCGCTGCACGGCCGCCGAGCGCGACGCCAGCCCGTGGTCCTGGGCATACCGGTCGAGCGATCGCACCTGATCGTCCGGAAGGCTGACACTCATCTTCATACCACTGATCCTACTATGGGTGGGAAGAAAGCTAAGGCCAGCATCAACTCCCGGAGATCATCGGTTCGACAGTGGCCATCGGTCGTGGTGGTGATGGGTGGGTTCGTAGAGTGTCGGCTCGCTACGGTGGCTTGGGGATGGGGTCCGTCGCGAAGGGGTCGACATGACGATATTGGGGGAGTTGATCGCAACCGGGACCCGCTCGACCGTGCACGCGGTCGGCACCGATGTTGTGGCCAAGGTGCCGCTGCCGACGACGCCCGATGCATGGATTCGCCACGAGGCGATGTTCACCGCCGCGGTCCGCGCCGCCGGTGCTCCGGCGCCGCAACTCGTCGAGGTGATCGAACTCGACGGTCGGACCGTGAGCCTGTACGAGCGGGTGACGGGCCCATCGATGTGGGAGTACGTCGTGGAGCACCCCGACGAGGCGCCGGCGATGGGTCGGCGGCTCGCCGAACTCCACGCCGGGCTCTTGTCGCTCGTGCCACCCGTGACCCTGCCCCGGCAGCACGATCGACTCGCCTGCAAGATCCGCGCCGCGGCACTCACCGTCGATCCCGACGTCCGGGCCGCGATCGACCTGATCCCCGCCGGTCCCGATCGACCGGGTCTGTGCCACGGCGATGTCCATCCGGGCAACGTGATCATGTCGGGCGACGGGCCGGTGCTGATCGACTGGTTCGATGCATGCCGCGGCAATCCGGTCGGCGACATCACCCGCACCCTGCTCCTGCTCGGCGCGGGCGGGGCGACCGCCAACTCCGTGGCCCACCTGCCCGGAGCCCGTCACGAACTGTTGATCGATCTCCACGACAGCTATCTCGAGGCGATGACCGAGGCGTTGGGCCTCGACCCGCAGATGCTCGAAGTCTGGCGACGTATCGAGGCCGCGGCCCGCCTCAGCGAAGGCCTCGCCGTCAACGAACTCCTCGCCATCTGGCGCCGCGCAGACGAGCGATCAGATCGCTTCGACGTGGTCGACCAGGGGGCGTAGGCGTTCGAAGAGGGCGGGCGCCGTGCCGATGACCAGGCCCTCGTTCTCGGGACATTGCAGTTCGACCGTGGCACCGGCCTCGGCGGCGATCAACGACGCGGCGGCGTAGTCCCAGATCTTGATGTCGCGCTCGAAGTAGGCGTCGACTCGGCCACATCCGACCCAACACAGCTGCAACGCAGCGGAGCCGAAGCACCGGATGTCGCGGGCCACGGGCAGCAACCGGGCGACGATCTCCCCCTGCACGCGTCGAAGCGCCGCCTGGTACGAGAACCCGGTGGTGAGCAGCGCCTGACTCAGGTCGTCGCACGTTGACACCGCGATCGACTGGCCGTCGCAGCGGGCTCCGAGGCCGAGACCGGCGGAGAACACCTCGCCGCGCAACACGTCGA
>JANMJD010000377.1:0-40537 GCA_031371195.1 Actinomycetes bacterium
TCGGCTTCGACAAACCCTCGATCACAATGATCGACGAGCCTCCGAGGTCAGCCGCGTCACGCTCGAGGACGCAGAACAAGCGATTGTTCATCCCGGCGCCCTGAACTCGGACCTCGAAGAAGCCCGCCATGTCGTCGTGCATCGCTTCCCACTTGCCTCCACCCGAGAACGCCGGCGGCGGCGCTGCTGCGACGGCGTCGAGCACTGCCTGGAACTCGGCGACGACTTTCGCCGGTAGCCCATCGAGGAAGTCAATCGCCGGGACGCCTTGACGGGCATCGTCGTCCTCGTGGCGTTGGAAGAAGTGGACGAGCCACGGCTCCGGCGTCACGAGAAGATCCCTGCGGCGACGACGTCGGCGGCTTCTCTCGCGATGGAGGGCGTGACGTGGGAGTAGAGGTCCAGTGTGATTCCGACGGTGGCATGGCCGAGGCGTTCGCTGACGATCTTGGGGTGGATGCCGGCCTTCAGGGCGAGGGTTGCATAGGTGTGGCGCAGATCGTGTAGGCGGAGTCTGGGCAGGCCGGATTCGTGGACGAGGCGGTCGAACTCCTTGCTGAACCAGTCGGGCTTCACCGGGCCGCCGATCGAGTCACGGAAGACGAGATTCGGCCTGGCATCCCACTCGGCGCCGAGGGCGAGGCGTTCCCCGGCTTGCCGCTTGCGATGGATGCGCAATGTGTCGACGGTCGTTGCATCGAGGAACACGGTTCGGCGCGAGCGGGCGGTCTTCGGGGCGGAGAACGCCAACTGTCCGTTGATCGAGTTGAGCGTTTGAACGATCGCCAACTGACGGCCGTCGAGGTCGAGATCCGACCAGCGCAGGCCGAGCGCCTCGCCACGCCGCATGCCTGTCGTGACGAGCAGCAGGTAGGCGGCACGCATGCGATGGCCGGCGATGGCGACGAAGAACTCCCTGGCATCGTCGGACGACCAGGTCGTGAACTCTGGGCGGGTCGCTCTAGGAGCTGTCGCGGACGAACCGGGGTTGCGGACGATCAGACCCAAGCGTTCGGCATCCTCCAGAGCCTTGTGAAGCACAACGTGAGTGTTTCGAACGGACTTGGCGGACAGAGCACCACCGCCACGGCCACCACCAGCGAGGAGGTCGGCGTAGAGGCGTTCGACGTGAAGCGCAGTCAACGCCTGCAACGGAACGTTGCCGATCTGGGCCGAGATGCGTCGGACGATGATGCCGTAGCTGTGCAACGTCGTCGCCCGCACTCGGGGCTGCTGGCTGACGAGCCATGAGTCGAGAAACGAGGCCACAGTCTCGGAAGTCCGCTTGACCATCGAGCCCGTTGCCAACGACGACATCGCTTCGTTCAGCGCAGCGTCGGCTGCCTTCTTCGTGGTGAAGCCCTGCCGGGAGATCTGGCGACGCTTTCCGGTGGACGGCTCGATACCGACGTCGAGCCGGAAGCACCACAGTCCGTTCCGCTTGCTGACCGACCCCCGAGCCACGTTGGCGACCGTATCAGAAACCCGTGCGCGTTCTGTGCGCGTTTGTCGAGCGAACAAGAACAACGTCTAAAGGCCGCCGAGAATAGGACCAGCTAGATCGAGTGCCCGGGACGGGACTCGAACCCGTACCCCCTTGCGGGGAGGGGGGTTTAAGCCCCCCGTGTCTGCCAATTCCACCACCCGGGCTCGGCAAGAAGGATACGCGCTTCCGGCGGTCACCCGAGATGGTTGGTCGGGTGGGGGTCGGATCGCGGCCGAGGCTCCGACGTGACACGTCGACGCGGCGAACGAACCCGAGGACTTGGCCGTAGGACAACGTGTTCGGGCGCTGGCCTCTTACGCCGCAACGGCTCGTGAAGGGACCGAAGGTTCCTCGACGGCAAAACCCAGCGCGGCCCACAGTGCACCGCGCACCCTGACCGCGGCGCCGCCCACCAGGCTGTTCGCGTAGATGATCCCCTCGATCATGTCGGCAGCGACGGCCACCCATGGCCGGCCTCGGGTACGCACGGCCACCACGTAGTGCTCGCCCTGACGTCGAATGGAGCGATCGACTCCGAGGAGTCGCGGCGGGCTGCGGAAGGCCGGCACGACGAGCTCACGATCGCGAGCGGAACGGGACAGGGCGCGAGCGGCCTCGGCGAACTGGAGTGAATTGGCCGCGGTGGTCATATCGACGAGCGTGACAGAAGCCTGTGTCAGAGTTCGCCGGAGTGCGAGCAACCAGCAACCCACGCGCACCCTCTGCGTACGATCGACGTTGTGAACCCACTCAACCCGGCCCAACTGGCCGTGATCGCCCTGCTGGGCCGTAGCGCCGACGATCGTCCGAGCCTGCCCGATGGCCTGGCCGGCGAGTTGGAGGCCGAGTTGCTCGAAGCGATCGAGATCATCCGTGACGATGCGTTGGCCGGTCCCGAGATGTGGATCGGCAAGCGCGATCTCGCTCTCATCAATGGATGCGAAACCCACTACGTCGCCGACCAGACCCAGGAGTTCAACTGGACGCCGGCCAGCGCCCGCGGGGTCGTTGCCCACAAGGCCATCGAACTTTCGCTCAACTGGCGCGGTGAGGTCGCTCCCGGCGAGATGGTCGACGAGGCCCTCGCCCGGCTGGGCGATGGGAACAAGGGCGTCAGCGGCTACATCAACAAGATGGCCGAGGGCGAGCGGGCCGAGTTGCGCGGGTTCGCCACCGACCGGGCGACCAAGTTCATGGAGTGCTTCCCCCCACTGAAGGCGAAGTGGCGGCCGGTCACGGAATCGAGCGTTGTGGTGGAACTCCTCGACGGACACCTCAAGTTGGGCGGCAAAACCGACCTCACGCTTGGCGAAGTCGGCCAAAAGGTGATCATCGACCTGAAGTCCGGCGGCTCGGCCAGCACGCACCGAGAAGACCTTCGGTTCTACGCCCTACTCGAGACGATCCGTTCCGGCCGGCCGCCCCGCAAGGTCGCCACCTACTACCTCGACTCGGCCCGGGCGCACTCCGAGGACGTCACCGAAGGGGGCCTGCATGCCGCACTGCAACGCACGATCGACGGGGTGATGCGCATTGTCGAACTTGACCGCCAGGCCGACCAGCCAACGAAGCGCCCAGCGGTCCACTGCCGATGGTGCCCCGTCCTCGAATCCTGCGACGAAGGCCGAGCACATCTCGCCCGCGTCGACGATCCCGATGTGCTCGACAGCTGGTAAGCCCTGCAGCAAGTCGATCGGCCCCGTCCCGTTCGACCCCACCTCCAGGTCTCTGGGCAGGGCAGGCCGCTACGGCGACATCAGAGCGACGGGCAATCCAAGTCCCGCCGACTCTCGCACCGTTGCAATCGATCGACCTCGCTGCACGGCCGGCTTCACCGGGCCGAGCAGGTCCGGGCCGAGTCGGTCGGCGACCGCCGGCAGGTCGGAAACGGTGAACACCAAACCCCAGAACCGCGCCGGAGCATCAGGGGAGATGTCCGGGCGTTCGACCACCTCGACGATCACCTCACCCAGTCGATGGAATCCCTGGCGGATGCCACCGCCGATCTCCCGGACCCGCTTCAGCGGGGCACCGGTGACCTCGGAAATCGCGCCGCAGGTCCGTTCCAGCGACGGGGTCATCACCACGACATGGTCGATCACGCTGGCACCGAGCTCGTGGACCGTCCCAGATCGGGCGACTCCTTGGACATCGACGATGCGCGTGTCGAGGCCGTCGATGAACATGCTGCCTGCCCGACGGGCCGCGAGTGTCCAACCGGCGATTCCCGTCGGCTCGGCGGCCACCAACTGCAGACCGGTCGCACCGACCCACGCCATCCCGCCTGACGCCACCGTCACCCCGATTCGTCGCCACGCCGCCGGATCGGAATGCAGGGACAACCAAAGCAGCGACATCGCCGGATCGGCTGGCATCACGGTCGAGTTCACCACGGTGATTCTGGCGGGCCGTGGCGCGCCTCGACGATCTCGATCATTCGTCGGATGGGTCGCCGAGTTGCCAGGCGAAGAAGGTGAGGACGTCGGCGGATTCGTCCGCACGTTTGCTGGCCGGCATGCCAGCACCGTGCCCCGCCCGCGATGCTTGACGCAGGAGAATCGGCCGGTGGTGCTGGTCGACGGCGGCATGCTGCAGCATCGCGGCCATCTTGCGAGCATGGAGCGGGTCGACGCGGCCGTCGCCCTCGGCGGTGGTCAGCAGCACCGCCGGGTACGACTCGCCGTCGCGGACGTGGTGGTACGGCGAGTAGGCATGGAGCCAGCCGAACTCCTCGGGTACGTCGGGATCGCCGTACTCGTCGGTCCACAGCCGGGCGATGAGGAACCGGGGAAATCGGATCATGTCGAGCAACGGCACGGCGCACCACACCGCCCGGTAGGCATCGGGCCGCTGGGTCAGCGCTACACCGACGAGCAGCCCCCCGTTCGACCCGCCGTTGATCCCCAGTCGATCGCGGCTGGTCATACCGTGTTCCACGAGCCAGTCGCCGGCCGCGTGATAGTCGTCGAAGACGTTCTGCTTGTGCGCTCGGCGACCACCCTGATGCCAGGCATCGCCCTCTTCCAAACCACCGCGCAGCCCGGCGATGGCGTACACCCCACCGCGCTCACACCACGCGTTGATCAGCGCCGACCAGACGGGTGTCTCGGTGATCGCAAAGCCGCCGTAGCCATTGAGCAACGCCGGGGTGTCCGGAGACGGAACGACGTCGGGACGATGGATCAGGAAAATCCCGACCTGGGTCCCGTCGTACGAGCGATAGCGATGCTGGGTCGCCTGCAGCGGCGCCGGGCCAACCGTGGCGTCGGCACCCGACCACCGGCGCACGCCGTCGGCGGCCGTCCAGCGCCACAGCGTGCCCGGCGAATCGAACCCGGTCGTGGCGAAGAACACCGGCGGCTGCGGTGCGGCCGAGGTGCGGTCACTCGTCAGCCCCATCACGCTGACGAGGCCCAATCCGTCGATCTCGCCCAGCGGCTGCCCATCGGCCAGGGCGAACCGCTCGATTCGATCGACCGCCCGGACGGTGGCGATCGAAATGAACTCGTCGCCGACAACGGCCATCGTGCCCCGTATGCCGTCGCCTTCGGGCACCAGGGTGGTCCAGTGCTCGATTCCGGGCGTGGCGACGGGGGCGCTGACGACCCGACCGCGAGGGCTGTCGACCGTGGTCGTGCCATAGAGCACGCCGTCGTGGACGTATAGAAATGTCTGACCGTCGTGTCCGGCGACGATGGTCGACCACTCCCCGGTCCAGCGATCGAGTAGATGCAACTCGAATCGGCTCCATGTCACCATGTCGTGGATCAGCAGGTAGCGGCCTTCGGCGCAGAGCGATACGTCGGGCCATGACTCCATCGTCGGCGAGCGGTCCCAGATCACTTGATCGGTGGCATGGTCGGCGCCGATGACGTGGAAACGAATGTGCCGGTGGTACTCGTCCCCCTCGGGATAGCAGGCGTAGAAGAAGCCCGACTCGTCGGGCAACCAGGCGACGCTCGCAGCCCGGGTGTTCGGAATCTCGTCGGCAAGGTGCCCGCCGGAGTCGACATCGAGCACCTTGAGCGTCGAGCGTTCCGTGCCGCCCTCGCTGACCCCGTAGGAGACGAGCCGGCCCGAGGCCGAGGCGTGGGCCCAGTCGATGGCCGTCGCACCGTCGACTGACCAGCCGGCCGGGTCGAGCAACGTGAACGGCGCGATCGACGGGTCCACGGCCGAGCGCACGATCAGCTGCATCTGCTCGGCGCCGAACGGTCGCTCAAACCCGATCAGCCGATCGCCGCATACTTCGGTGGAGCCGACGACCGCGAGCTGCATGAGCGCGACGAGGCGCTCGTGCCACCGTCCACGATCGGGACGGCCGACGAGCGCCTCTGCTGTGTGTTCATTCTGTTGACGAACCCATTCGTGGACCTGGGGGGATTCTCCATCCTCCAACCACCGATACGGGTCGGGAACCGGCACCCCATGGATGACATCGACGATGTCGTCACGGCGGGAAACCGGTGCATTCTGCAACGATCAGCGACCCATGTTCGGGCGCTTGCCGTGGTTGGCCTTGGAGCGCCGCATCTTGGCCTTCTTCTTCTTGGTCTTCTTCGACATAGGGTCGCAAGGCTATCGGCCCCCAGCCCCACCCGGCCGGCCTGCGCCACGAAACCGCCCTGACGGTTTTCATGTTCCGATGCACTGCCAAACCACTCACTTGAACATGAAAGCCGCCGGGCAGCGGAGGATCCGGAACGGCGATAGCGTTTCGAGCACGGCTTCCCCCGCTCAGGTTTGGCACTTTGGAGGAAGTCATGCGCGTCCCAGCGGGGTTGTTCAGTTGGTTGTCGACGGTGCACTCGGCAGCGTCGGTGCATGAACTCTCGGACTTCGGCCTCAGTGAGTCCACTCGGAGGTTCCTGATCCGTGAGGGCATCCTCGCCGAACCCATCCATGGCGTGTTCCGGGTCGCGGGCGCGCCCGTCACGCACGAGTCGCGGTGTCGATTGGCGTGCGCTGCTTCACAGGACGTCGTGATCGCGGGGCGAGCGGGCGGGCGCCTTTGGAACGTCCGACGAATGGGCCTCAACTCGCCGATCGAGGTACTCGCCTTCCCCGGCAGCCATCCAGTCGGGTCACCGTACCTCGTGACTCGAACTTGCGATCTACCCCAGAGCGAGATCGTCCGCCGAAACGACGGCATCCGGGTATTGGCCCCGCATCGGCTGGCGTTCGACCTGGCCCGAGTCCTCGACGACGACAGCTATGAGAGCGCTCTGGAGCAGATCTTCGATCAATTCTGCCAACCGCCGACAGTCTGGGAGGTCGGTCGCCGCCTCGCGCGCTCGGGACGCAACGGCTCAGCGAGGTTCCGCCGCGTGATGGAAAGCCGGCCCGATTACCACAAACCGAAGGACTCCGATCTTGAGGTGCGCGTCCTGCGAGCGAT
This sequence comes from Actinomycetes bacterium, assembly GCA_031371195.1. GTDB lineage: Bacteria > Actinomycetota > Acidimicrobiia > Acidimicrobiales > Ilumatobacteraceae > JANMJD01. The sequence goes on from JANMJD010000377.1 coordinate 6,885, forward strand.
GCGCCGGCGCGGCATCGAACTTCAGCCGCAGGTCGCCGTTCGGCTTCCGTCAGGAGTCGTACGTCACCTCGATGGTGGAGACCAGACGCGACGGTGGGGAGTCGAGATTGACCACGTCACGTGGCACGGCGGCCGTGGCGACGCCCAGCGCGACAAGGCGCTCGACCGCCAGTACCGGCGACTGAACTGGACCGTCGAACGGGTCGGCGACCACGAACTCACGACGTCCTTCAATCAGGTGATCGACGAATTGGTCGCGTCGTACCAGGGTATCCGGCTCATGTCGGCGGCCTGACGCCTGCGCCAGGGCGCGGTCAAGCCGTCCCGGCGCTTTCATGTTCTCGTGAGGTACCACAGGGGTCATCAGAACATGAAAAGCGTTCAAGGCGGGTCGGGGGGCGTGCTCCAGCGGGCATCAGCGCGACGCCGAGCCGGCCCAGGCGAGGAGATCGTCGACTCCCATCGTGTTGATGACGCGATCGAGGGGGACGTCGCACTCGGCGGCTCGGTCGCAGCCGTGAGGTTGCCATTCCAGTTGACCCGTGGCGTGGGCGTCGGAGTCGATGGCGAACCAGCAGCCGTAGTCGACGGCGAGTTTGAGCAGCTCACGAGGTGGATCAAGTCGTTCCGGGCGGCAGTTGATCTCGACCGCCGTGCCGAATTGCTTGCAGGCGGCGAACACGTAGTCGGCGTCGAACGTCGACGGCGGGCGCTTGCCGATCATCCGTCCGGTGCAGTGGCCGAGGATGTCGACGTGCGGATTGGCGACGGCCAGCACCAGTCGCCGGGTCATCTCGGCCCGTTCCATGCGCAGTTTCGAATGCACGCTGGCGACGACGACATCGAGATGTTCGAGCAGGTCGTCGTCGAGGTCGAGCGCGCCATCCTCGAGGATGTCGACCTCCATCCCGGTGAGGATGCGGAATGGGGCGAGTTCCTCGTTGAGCGCGTTGATCTCACCGAGTTGGGCGATGAGGCGGTCACGATCGAGGCCGTGGGCGACCGTCAACCGGGGCGAATGGTCGGTGAGCACGATGTACTCGTGACCGAGTGCGGCCGCAGCGCGGGCCATCAGCTCGATGGGCGCACCCCCGTCGCTCCAGCGCGAGTGCATGTGGCAGTCGCCGCGCAGGGCTTTGCGATAGGTCGCCCCCTTCGGCGACGACTTGATCTGCGTCTCGTCGTCGAGCTTGGCGAGATAGGCCGAATCGCCACCGGCGAGCGCCTCGCTGATCAGTCGGGAAGTGGCGTCGCCGATGCCATCCAACTGAGTGAGCGTGCCGGCCGCGGCCCGTGCGGCGACCTCGTCGGGCGGAAGCGAGCGGATGACATCGAGGGCACGGACGAAGGCCTTCGTCTTGAACCCCGATTCGTGGGCTCGGTCAAGGTAGTGGATGGCACGTTCGAGCGCGTCGACGGGAGACATCGTCGACCAGACTACTGCGGTCGTAGCCTTGTCGCCCGTGCCTCACCCCTGGTTGCGTTCGGTCGTCAAGATCGCCATCGCCGGTCTCGTGGTGGCCTGTGACGGACGGGCGGGCGGCCCTACCGTCACGTCGTGGAAGGCTGAGTCGCCCGTATCGCCCGTGGCGATCGAGGGCGACACGGTCCTCTACGCCGAGCGGTTGAGCGGTCGGGTGATGCGCATCGACCTCGACCGACCCGGATCGGAGCCGACGCTCGTCGCCCACGTGGATGTGGATTCGACCGGAGAGCAGCGCGGGTTGATCGGCCTCGCCGTGGTCGCCGACAAGGTGTACGGAGCATGGACCCGACCGGGCGACCTGCGACTCGTCGTCGGGGAGGTCCAGCCGCAGTCACGGCTGGTATGGCTCGGCCCGGAGACGGGCACCAAGGCCGTCGGCGGACACCTGGAGGTTCTCGACAGCCGGCTGGTACTCGGCATGGGTGAACTCGTCCGGCAACCCGATCTGGCCGGGACGATCGTCACCCTCGACCCAGCGGGACCCCCGGAACAGACGCCGACGATCGTGAGCAGCGGATGGCACAACCCGTTCGCCTTCGTCATTCGTGATGGCGAAGTGATCGTCGCCGACAACGCCCCTGACGGGGAGGACGAGCGATTGGGATCGACGAGGCTGCCCGAGGGGGCGCAGCGCGCCCCCAGCGCGGCGGTTCTTCTGCCCGATGGCCGCATCGGCATCTGCGGCTACCGCGACGGCCAGATGCGCGCCTATACCCTCGCCGCCGACGGCACCATCGAGCGGGCGGGGACCATCATCACGACCGGGTGCGCGACAGGCGCCGAAGCCCTCCCTGGCGGCCGCTATCTGATCACCGACGAAGCAGCGGTGCGGCTCGTCGACCCGACCTCGTCCGACGGCTGACCGGGCGGGCACGCGGGCCGCTAGCCTCGACTCTTCGGTATGGAACGCTTCGGCCTGGTCGGCCTCCCCAACGCGGGCAAGTCATCGTTGTACAACGCACTCACCGGTGGCGGCGCACTCGCCGCGCCGTATGCATTCGCGACGAAGGACCCCAACATCGGGGTCGCCAAGGTGCCCGACACCCGGCTCGACCAGCTGGCGGTGATGTCCAAGTCGCGCAATGTGGTGCACGCCTCGGTGCAGGTCGTCGACATCGGCGGCCTGGTGGAAGGCGCCTCGAAGGGGGAGGGCTTGGGGAACAAGTTCCTCGCCAACATCCGCGAGGTCGACGCCATCGTGTTCGTCCTGCGGGCGTTCGTCGACAACGACGTCGATGGCCCTTCCGATCCGTTGGAGCACCTGCGGATCGTCGAGATCGAACTCGCCCTCGCCGACCTCGAGACAGTGGAAAAGCGACTCAACCAGGCGCAACGCCAGTCCAAGCTCGACAAGACGCTCGGCGACGAGATCGACGCACTGCAGGCCGCATACGACGCGTTGTCGGACGGCAAGCCGTTGTACCGTGCCGGGCTGAAGGCCGACTGGCGCGAACTGCTGGCGCCATACTTCCTGCTGACCAATCGCTCGGTGCTCGCCGTCGTCAACGTCGGCGAAGACGAGTTGGACCGTATCCACGAGATCGAACAGACGGTTCGCGACGAGTTCACCTCGGCCGGCGACAACGTCGAGGTGATCGGGATGTGCGTGCAGCTCGAGGCCGAGGCGGCGACCATCGTCGATGCGGCCGAACGCGCCGAGATGCTCGAAGGGTTCGGGCTCGGCGAGGGTGCCCTGTTCCGCATGGTCCGCTCCGCGTACCATCTGCTCGGATTGCGAACGTTCCTGACCACCGGCGACAAGGAGTCCCGCGCCTGGACATTCCGGGCCGGCTCGAAGGCTCCCGAGTGTGCCGGGCGCATCCACTCCGACATCCAGCGCGGCTTCATCCGCGCCGAAGTGATCCAGTGGGACGAGCTACTCGGCCTCGGCTCGTGGAACAAGGCCAAGGAAGTCGGCAAACTCCGCGTCGAAGGCAAAGAATACGTCTTCCAGGACGGCGACGTCACGGAGTTCCGCTTCAACGTCTAGCAGGGGTTTCGCGATCTGCGGTGAATCGGCTTCAGTGCCTCTGAACTGGACGTTTGTGTCCTTCCAGGTGCGTTCAACTTCACCCTGTTCGTTTGGAGGAAGGACCTGAGAAGGACCAATCCAGGACCAAGCCGGTCGCGAGGGTCAGTAGCCGAAGGTCCAGCCGGGCCACTCGGCCACCTCGACGAGGTCCAGCGCCCGCTTCTTGAGGCGGCCCTTGATGGGCTGCAGCTCGTAGTCGAAGACGCCCAGAGGCCCCCTCCAACTTCTCATTGACGATGTGCACGTCCATGATCTCGCCGGTCTCGATCTCCAGCTCCACCTCGACGGGCACCCGGTACGTCACGTACACGACCATCCCGGCCTCCTTGTCTGTCGACGGCAAGCCTCCCTCGAGGGTGTCACAACGATCCGAGGGCGGGACGATCGTGAAACCAGACATGGGACGATCATGCAAAGAGTGTCAGGACGATCATACAAGTTGGCGCGGGACGATTCGACGAGTTCCATCGCGCCCCGGAGGTGCTCTCCCAGGTCAAGCGCGTCGTCGACCGCCAGGGAGGCGCGGCCCGGTTCCTGCTCGCTGGCTCGGTGAGCTCGTTCCTGTTGCCGCCTGGGACCGAGACGCTCACTGGTCGAGCACATCGGCTCTCGCTCATGCCGCTCGCCGCGGCCGAGGTCTTCGGTGCGAAGCATCGGTGGTTAGCCGAGCTGCTCAGCGACGGCGAGCCGCGCAACTTCCGCACGACCCTCGAACGAGCCGATGTCTTCGACGTGGTCGCCGCAGGGGGTTACCCGGCAGCCCTCCGGCGTACCACGCCCGCGCAACGGACCCGCTGGTTCGCGAGCTACCTCGCGACCGTGGCCGATCGCGATCTGCCTGACCTGATCGACGTCCGCCACTCGGGAGCGCTGTCACGGCTCTACCGGCTCATCGCCCAACGGACCTCATCGACGGTGGTCAACACCGAACTGTCACAGGCCCTCGACGTCACCCAGCCGACAGCATCGTCGTACCGACGGCTGCTGGAGCGCCTCTACCTGACGACCGAGCTGCCCGGCTGGACGGTCGGCGTCTCCGCCAAGACCGGACACCGAGCGAAGGTCCACGTCACCGACACCGGGCTCGCGACCGGTGTCCTGTCGCTCTCGGCGCAACGCCTCGCCACCGCGGCGATGGGAGGTGCGTTCCTCGAATCGTTCATCGTCGCCGAACTGACTCGGCAGGCAACCGCCATTGACGAGGCGCTCACGTTTGCCCACTTCCGCGATCGCTCGGGGGTCGAGGTCGACGTGATCGTCGAACGCCCCGACGGCAGCGTGGTGGCCATCGAGGTGAAGTCCGCCCGATCCGTGAACCAGCGCGACGCCAGTGGCCTGACGTTCCTTCGGGATCGCCTCGGCGACCGTTACCAGTGCGGCATCCTGTTCCACACGGGTCCGCTCACCGCACGCCTCGGAGAGCGGGTGTGGGCGGTCCCGGTCGCAGCACTGTGGGACGGAACAGCAGTAGCGGCGAGCTCCTCGAAGGACGACACATCATGATGGCACCGTGCCAGGACGAGTGCTCCGGGGCGGGCGCCGACAACACGGAGCCTCCCGGCTCAGATCTCGCGACTCGCCACCGTCTTGAGTCGCGTGCCCACCGACCGCACTGCGGACCTGCCCGAGCTGATGCCGTACGCTACTCCGCCGAGCAGCTGCTCAGGAAGCTCCAACACGAGCGCAGTCGCATCCACATGCCAGGACGATCGCTTGGACAGTCGCGTGCCGAACGCGATCGCGTCATCGATCGCGTTGCCGCCGATGTTGCTCACCACGCGACTGCGGTCACCGAAGCGGAGGACTCGACCGCCCAGCGCAGCCGGTACCTCGTCGAGCACGCGACTGATGTCGCCGATCTTCGTCACATCGACGACGTCATCGCCAGGCGCATCGATGAGACGGTCATCGAAGCCGAGGACGACTGCGACCACTACCTCCGGCGCGCCGTCGGCGCCCCGCCCGTCGGGTCGAGGCGGCGGCAGGTCTGGCGCGATGGCGCACGCGCCGTCGAGGAGTACCGGATGACCTACGCGATCACCGACATGGACAACCCGCTCGGGTTGAGGCCCAGCGACACGGGGAAGATCCACTGCTGCCTGATGAGTGCTTGCGACACCCTCGGTGACGTCCAACGCGTCGCCGAATGGGAACGGGGTTCGGCCATCTGGTCCCGCTTCGAGGGTGCCGACGTGTTCCCCGGCATGTGCCGGGTACACCGCGCCGACCTGCTCGCGCTCCGTGGACAATGGTCCGAGGCTGAACGCGAAACGGCACGGGCCTGCGAGGAGTTGCGCGAGGTCGGCTGGATCGTTGGCTACGCCTACAACACCATCGGGCAGATCCGTTGTCGTCGAGGTGACTTCGATGGAGCGGCCACCGCATATCTCCGAGCGGAGGAGTTGGGTGCGAGCCCGAACGCGGGTTCATCGATGCTTCTGCTCCGCCGAGGCGACGTCGGCGGGGCGATGCACCGCATCTCGCGTGCAGTGGCGGCAACATCGCCACCGCTGATCCGCGCCCGCCTGCTACCGACCCAGGTTGAGATCGCCATCGCTGCGTCCGATCTGGCCACGGCCTCGGGTGCCGTCGGCGAACTCAGCAGAATTGCCGCCGACTACGACACGTCCAAGCTGCAAGCCGAGGCATCGCTGGCCCGTGCCCGCCTGCATCTCGCCAATCAGGACTGGATGTCCGCCGCGACAGAAGCAGCGATCGCGTTGCGGCAATGGCAGGGTCTGCGGGCTCCCTACGAAGCAGCGACGGTTCGGGTACTGCACGCCCGGGCGTGTCGGGCGTGTCGGGCGCTCGACGACCACGACGGCTGGACCACATCCCTGGACATCGCCGTCGACGGGTTCCGATCCCTGGGAGCGATCGCCGACGCGGAGCAGACCGCTGCGCTACGAACACCACGACCCAGGTCGGCCCCGTGCACGCTCCTGACCGCTCGCGAGACCACAGTCCTCCAGCTCCGCCACCGGCGCGACCAACAAGACCATCGCCGCCCAATCGTTCCTCAGCCAAAAGACCGTCGGTCGCCACCTGAGCAACATCTTCGCCAAACTCGGCGTCACCAGCCGGGCCGCAGCGACCGCCTACGCCTACGAGAACCAGGTCATCGCGCCGCGCCAACCAGCGCCGGAGTGCATTGAAACCCCCTAATCCACTGGTGGCGAGATTCCACAGGAGTCGCCTGGTGTGTCGCGCCCGGGCGATCGGATTGCCGATAGAACTGCGGGCAATGCGCGAACCTTCTCTTCCGGCGGCGAACGACGAGCCGGTTGCGGGGCAGGCTGTGACGGTCCGCACCGCCGGGCTGTGGTGGGCGTTCCTCGCGATCTACGGCGTCATCGCCATGGCAGCCATCGGCGGTTCGTTGAACTCGTCGATCGGCGTCGGCGGTCGGGTGGCCTGCGCGGCATTGGCCATCGGGCTCGTCGCCTTCCTCGTCAGGTCCCGCCGAGCCGGTATCAGCGCCTCCGACGACGGCGTGACGGTCCGGCGATACCTCGGGGCGACCCGCACCGTCCCGTGGAGCCGCGTCAACGCGTTCGAGCCGGTGGCCAGCCGCCGCGGCGGGGTGCACGTCGGTGTCGGCCTCGTCGACGGGACCACGCTGATCACCCAGGGTGCGGTGGTCTTCTCCGGGACGAAACTCGCCGGGTTCCTGAGCGAGCTGGAGTGCGCCCGACCGGACGATTGACCGGGCGATTGATCAGTCCGCCGACCGGTTGAGCGCGGCGATCACCATCGCAAGCGTGACGTCGGCGCGGTCCTTGAATGTGGCCAGCCGGGCGTAGACGTCGGCGGCGGCGTGACCGAAGCCGACCGGAAGCCCCTGGGCTGCGAAACTGTCGGCGATCTCGATCATCTCGCCGGCGAATCGCCAGCCCTTCGGTGCCGTCGTCGCAGCAGCGCGTTCCGATTGGGCCGCAAGCTGGGGCAGCGACGTCGCCCACTCCGTCAGCAGCGCGTCGTCGACGCCCTCGGCCGTCGCCAGTGCCCGGATCGCCAGCAGCAACGCCGACGTGCCTTTGGTCCACGAGGCGAAGCACATCTTCACCGCCGAGGCCGCACCGGCACCACCGTCGATCACCCGGGCCTCGAGCGACGTCCCCTGCCACCGCTCGGCAACCGCCCCGGCGGACTCGCCGGACAGATACAGCCGGGTCGTTCCGTGGTCCCACACGGGCGGCCCGACGATGCCGCCGTCGACGAAGTGCTCGAACAACTCGGCGATGGAGCGCGCCGTGGCCGGGGCGACGGCGTTGGCATCGACGTAGATCCCGTCGAAGCCGGCTGTGACAACAGCGCGGGCGACGTGGAGGGCGGCGGCCGGCGGGCACACCGACAGGATCATGTCGCATCGTTCGACGAGCGCCCCCAACGAACCCGCATCATGCAAGCCGGCCCTCTCCGCCCGCCGACGGGTCTCGGACGAACGGCCGTCGCCGCACCACAATCGCTCACCGCCGCACAGCGCGGCGACGGATGCTCCCATGGCGCCCGGATGGAGAAACCCGGTGGTCAGCGATGTTGGCAAGGTCATCGACCCCTTCTCGAATCGACAACCGGAGCGGCTGGCGGACACGTGACGTCTTGGGATTCACGACCCGGCGATGCCCAGATCGACTTTGTGTAGAGGTGCACGAAACCGAGGCCGAGGAGGTTGCGTTCGGATGCGCCGCCCGGCACGACCGAGGTCACGGCGAGGTCGCACCCGCCGTTGTGAGCGACGCGCAGGCGATGTGCCACCAACGCCCGCTGCACACCGCGCCGCCGTTCCGCAGGGAGCGTCGACATGGCACCCAGCGTGGCCAGGCTCGATCGCATCGACAACCCGGCACAGCCCAGCGGCCGTTCATCATCATGCGAGCGGGCGAGGAACAGGGTTGTTCCACGACAGGCGAAGGCTGCTTGCGCAAACGCGTCGCTGGCTCGCCGCCGTTCGACCGTGTCATGCCCCCAGCCCTCGGCCGTGGCTTCCTGCCAATCACCCAGATCGGCACGGGTGACGGCGTCGATGCCGATCGACGGGTCGATCGGGATCGACGCCGGACTCGGCGGCAGCCCAATCCCCAGCACAATCCCCAGCACAGCCATGAATTGCACCTCGGCGTAGCCGCGGCGGGCGCATACGATGACGACGCTTCGGTGACTGGCCGGCGAGACCTCGACCTGAGGTGGTACCGCAAGGCGGCGGCACGCCGACTCGAGGACATCGAGATCGGCATCGGTGAACTCCGCACCGAGCCCGACGGCCAGCGCCCGATTGACATACAGGTCCGGGCCGCACAACACGACATACCCGTTGACCAGGGGAACTGTCACAGGTTGGCGCGTCGGGTCGTTCGTCTGCAGCTGCGAGATGAACTCGACCTCAGCATGGGCCCAGGTCTGCTCGATTCGCCGGATCAACTCGTCGGACGCGGTCACTCCGAGCCAGTGTGGCGCACACACGACGCCTGTGGCGACAATTCGACATCCTCGTTGTCGTCGGCGAGGCTGCCAGGCACGATGGGTGGTAATGACGACGTGGTACACATCCGACCTCCACCTCGGCCACACGAACATCATCGGCTACTGCGATCGTCCGTTCGCCGATGTCGACGCGATGGATGCCGCCCTGGTCGAACGATGGAACGACACCGTCAAGCCCGACGACACCGTCTGGGTGCTGGGCGACGTAGCCCTGGGGCGAATCAGCGAGTCGTTGACGCTGGTCACGGGGTTGCATGGCACCAAACTGCTCCTGACGGGAAACCACGATCGCTGCTGGTCGGGACACGCCCGACGGGCCGAGGGTTGGACCGAGCGCTACCTCGATGCAGGCTTTGCCGAGATCATCCAAGGCTCCGTGACGGTGACGATCGGCGATCACCGGGTTCTCGCCTGCCACTTCCCCTATCGCGGCGACAGCCACGACCACGACCGTTACGTCGATGAACGGCCGGTGGACACCGGCGAATGGCTGCTCCATGGCCATGTCCACGAGCGGTGGCGTCAACGAGGACGGATGATCAACGTCGGCTCCGACGTCTGGGACTTCCGCCCGGTCTCCGAGTCGGCGATCGCCGAGTTGCTCGATCGCGGCCCGACCGACCTCGATCCGCTCGTGTTGACGTAGACCGATATGACGTGTACCTGATGTCGTCGATGTCACGGCCCGCGGACGCCACGGGCCGAACGACATCCGGCTGTCAGACGATGTTGAGAGCGTTGAAGAACGTCGAGGCCACCTCCCAGTCGCCGTCGACACGGCAGTGGGCCTCCCATGATTCGCGACATGTTCCCCAGATGACGAAGGCATGGCCGTCGCTCGACACGGTGGCCGCCTCGTCACCACGGGAGCCGGCGGTGATCGAGATCACTCCGCCGACGGACTCCAATCGCCACGTACCGCCGCCGGGACCGTCGAGCACGAGCGCGATCGGAGCGGTCAACGACTGGTCGAGACCGGGCTGCATCTGGGGGATTCCGGCCAGCATCCAACCGATCGCCGGACCGATCCGGGCGGCGTCGGCCGGCGCGACCTCACGCTCGATCGGGCCGGCAGGTGCGAGCAGATCGACTCGCAGGTGGCAGTAGTGGTCGAAGGCGAACGCGTCGGCGTACTGGTGCAGCGCATAGGTCCCCAGATCGGCGAGCGGGATCATCGTCGAGGCCAGGGGCTCGTCCTGCAACGCGGTCAACGCAACTACGGCACCGTCGCAGTACGCCAGGTACTCATCACGGATCTCGTCGTTCGACCATTCCTTGCGCGGCTCGACGAGCAGATCCATCAGCCGCTCGGCCGGCAGATTGATCGGCTCGGGCGGCGGCGGAGACGGCTCGACGATCTCCTTGTAGTTCGAACTCATGTGCGCAACCAGGTCTTTCACCGACCACCCGGCGCAGCCCGACGGCAACGCCCATTCCTCGTCGGTGAGCGTGGTGATCACCGACTTCACCTCGTCGACGGCCAGCCGAACGGCGTGCAACCCTGCTTGTGACACTGCGACCCCCTGTGGCATGTGGACGCCTCCGTTGTAGCAGCCCGAGCAGTGGTCCGCCCCACCGTCCAGGGACGAGGCAGGTGGCGGAGGAACCCGTGAGGCGGCCGACACCCGGTCACGAATCGGGCGTCGCCCAGATTCCGGCGGCACGCTCGCGCCGATACCGGCGACGGGAGTAGACGGCGAGCACGCCGCCGACCGAATTGAGCGCCAGTGCAACCATGGCCGCCCCTCGGAACCCGCCGGCGATGGCCGAACGGGTGCGGGCGCCCAACTCGAGATCGTCGCCATCGAGCAGTCGCCGAACCGGTTCGACGCTGCCGATGCGTGCCGCGACGACCGCCAGGAGGACTGTTCCGGCGGTCGCCGTACCTAGTGTGCCGCCGAACTGGCGCATGAACTGATGAGCACCCGACACCCGACCCATCTCGCCCACTGCGGCCGTCCGCTGCAGCAGGCTGACGGTCGCGTTGGTGACGGCCCCGATACCGAGACCCTGCACGACCGACAAGGCGTAGACCACACCGAGCGGAACATGATCGGAGTAGAGCAGCACTCCGGCCAGCACGGCCGGCACGGTCAACAGGAATCCGGCCATCATCACATCGACGTTCTCGAAGCGGTCGAGCAGTCGGCTGGCGATCTGGCTGCCGGTCGTCCAACCGATCGCCAGAAAGGCAACCGCGAATGCCGCCTCGGCATTGGAGTGCCCGAGTCCCCCTTGCACGTAGATCGGCAGATAACCGTCGAGGGCGAGCGAACCGGCGAAGAACATGCACGGGATCAGGTTCAGCGGCCCGAACGGCCACCCCACCAGATGTCGACGGGCGACGACCGGGGCTTCGATCCGCCCCGAATGCCGCCAGTACGCCCAACCCAGGAGCACGGCGACCGCCACCCCGGCGATCGACGCCCAGCGCAGCGTCGACAGGCTGATCAACAGTACGACGGCCATGATCGACACCAGCACCATGCCCCGTACGTCGAAATCGACATCGTGACGCTGCCCGGCCTCGGCCAGGCGATTCCACCCGATCACCCCGGCGAACAGCACCAACGGCAGGTTGAGGAAGAAGATCCCCCGCCAACTGACGACGGACAACAGGAACGCGGCCGCAGCCGGCCCGGCGAGGGCCATGACGCCCCATACCATCGAGTTCACGGCCAAGGCCCGCGAGCGGAGTTCGGGGGGATAGGTCAGCCCGACGTTCGACAACGTCACCGCCATCACCATGCCCCCGCCGATCCCCTGCAGCAGGCGTGCGCCGACCAGCCACCACAGGCTCGGGGCGAATGTGCACAGCACGCTGGCGAGGAAGAACTCGACGAGCGTGAAGCGATAGGTCCTGCGCACACCGAGTGAGTCGATCAGCGGGCCGGCGGCCAGCAGGGTCACCGTCGACGACAGGGCGAAGGCCGTCAGTACCCACGGGAGGCCGGAAATACCCAGGTCACCACCAATTTTTGGCAGAGCCGCAGCAACCGCCATGCCGTCGAAGGCGGCGAGGGCGAGCAGCAGCAGGGCCGACACGGTGATCGACCGATAGGCCGGAGAGAACACCGACACCGGCTTGACCGATGCGGTCGGGCTCGGCTCGGCGTGGGCGGTCACATCTGTACTTCAGCAGATCCGACGCCAGGTTGACAGCCCGGAGCCCACACCGATTCCAGATCCGCCGGCCACGTTCGCTCGCCCACGAACCATCGGCCCGGCTGAAGCGTTCTTCAGGTGCCTTCAGACTCAGTGCAGCCGGCGAGGTAGACAATGTCGGTGTCGAGGCGATCCGGAGGGACGAGATGAACCAGACCCGACCAAAACCGAGCCGCCTCGACGTGCAGAACGCGGTGGAGTCCACCAAATACGGCTCACCACGGGCGCCGAACCGATGGGGCACGCCGGTCATCGAGGGTCCCGGCCCATGAATTGGCTTTCCACGTTGCCGGCCACGTTCTGCACAGCACCTTCTGGACGAACCTGGCGCCACCGTCCGATCAACGACCCGTCGGCGATCTGCGAGCCGCCATCGACGTGCACTTCGGCAGTCTCGCGGCGCTTCAGGAACAGTTCACCCACATCGCTCTGTCGACACGAGGTTCGGGATGGGCCGCTCTGGTCTGGGACCCGACGATCACGCGGCTGCGTCCGACGCAGCTCCGCGACCACGACGTGCGTTCCCTGCGCGGCGCACGACTGCTCCTCGTTTGCGACGTCAGGGAGCACGCCACAGCCGAACCGGCGTTTCGTCTGCTCAAGGCCGGTCTCCTGCTCAGCGGTGTCGTAGGAGCCGTCGCCTTGCTCGGCATCCAGTTCGCCACCCCCGACGGCTCCGGCCTGGCGCAATCCCCCGACGATTGGGTGGAGGCCGCCGGTCGCGGGTTGGCATAGGTCGTACAGGTCGACGGCCACGGACTCGTGGGATCGATCGAACGCACCGAGGCGTGGTTGCAATGGAGACACACCCACGACCCTCGCCCCGGCTCCTCGTTCTAGCCCTCGCCCATTGGGCTCGGCCCGATCGGCGGGGGCGGGCAAAGGGTTCCTGACTGGAAGACGGCTATCGACAGTTCGCGCCATACCCGGCGAACGTCGTCGTGACGGCCCGGTTGGGTGCGAACCGAGATCCGACCGACGATGCGATCGTCACGCAGGTCGGCGACGCCCGAGTACGAGGCGGGTTCGAGGCACAGCGGACCGGCCACGGGATGGTCGACGATTGCGACGCACAGGCCGTTGGCCACCTGCTGGAGCACGGCGAGGCTCGTCGAGCGGTCGACATGCAACTCGAGCACCGCCACCGATCGCAAGCTGAGGTTGGCCACGCGGATCACCGCCCCATTGGGCACGTGCCAGATCCGGCCGTCACCGTCGCGCAGCCTGGTCGCCCGCAGCGAGATACGTTCCACGGCGCCGGTCACCGGGACGCTCCCGCCGGCCAACGGGCCGACGTCGATGACATCGCCGACCCCGTACTGGTCCTCGGCCAACACGAACATCCCCGCGATCAGATCGCGCACCAACGTCTGGGCGCCGAAGGCCAACGCGCCGCCGATCACCGTGGCGGTGAACACCACCCCACCGACGTTGATGCCGACCTCGTGCATGACGGCGATGATCGCCACCGACCAGATCGCCACCAACGCCAGACTGCGGATCGCCCCCGACAACGACCGGCTGCGCGGCGAACTGCGGTCGCCGGCGCCGAGCGGGCCGAGTCCGACGACGCGGTCGACCAACCGTTCGACCAGCCGGCGGACGAAGTACGCCACCAGACACGCCCCCGCGACGATCAGCACGATGCGCCCCGGGGTCAACAGGTGCCACTTATCGAGCCGGTCCACCCATGCGGCCCGATCGGTCATCAGCACCAGATCACCCGAACCATTTCAGGCAGGGCGTCTTGCGCACCACGGCACCGGCCCCACGTCGTCGTGCCCATGGGGCGGAGGATACCGGCACGGCCTGCTCGCCTTCCGCTTCGCCGCACCCGTTGATCGTCGTCGACATGGTCACGCGGTGGTCGCCGACCAGACTGTCTCACCGCCGAGGACGGTGGACTGCACGCGAATGCCCGGCACCTCGGCAATCGGTGTCGTCAGCGGGTCGCGATCGACGATGACCAGGTCGGCAAGCTTCCCGACCTCCAGTGACCCGACCACTGATTCGCGGTGGAGCGACTCGGCACCGCAGATTGTGTAGCCGGCCAACGCCGTCGGCATCGAGATCGCGCAGTGGGGACCCAACACCCCGCCCCCGAGGGTGGAACGGGTCACCGCGGCCCACATCGAGCGCATCACATCGGGCGAGGTCACCGGCACGTCGGACGAGAGCACGACGGGTACCCCGGCGCGGTCGTAGAGCCCCGACGGGTACATCCGCTCGGCCATGTCGCCCAACTCGCGACGGATGCCCGCTCCGTACTGCCAGACCTGCGTCGGCTGCGGGATCGGCCACACGCCGAGTGTGCGCATGCGGGCGATCTGCTCGTCGGACGGCAGGCCACAGTGCTCGATCCGATGGCGGGCGTCGGGGCGCGGGGAGCGACGCTGAGCGTCGTCGATCGCATCGAGCACCACACCGATCGGTGTCTCGCCCTGGGCATGGGTCATCGTCTGGAATCCCAGCCGGTGGGCCTGTTCGATCAGCGCCGAGAGCTCCTCGAAGGAGTGGTACAGATGACCGTGCTGACCCCCGCAACCACACGGCAGGTATGCCGTTCCGGAGATCAGCGAGCCGTCGGCATAGAACTTCACTCCGGCGATCCGCAGTGTGTCATCCCCGAAGCCGGCGCTCAATCCCAGCGCTTCGAGCCACCCCAGGTGACTCGACAACATCATCATCGAGACCCGCAATCTCCACAGGCCCCGGTCGCGGGCGTGCAGATAGACCCGCATCTCGCGGTCGGTGACCTGGGCGTCGCCGACCGATGTGATCCCGGCGGCAAAGAGCATCCGCTGGGCATCGAGGAGGTGGGCGAGCAGCACATCGGGATCGTCGGACAGATGGAAGTTCGGGCCGTGATTGGCGACCTTCACCCCACCCGCACCCGTGAGCAGATCACACGCCGCGTCGAACACCCGCCCGTCGAGATGGCCGTCGTCGTCGCGACCGATCAGCCCGCCCGGCGGCGTCGGCGTATCGGACGTGATCCCGGCCTCGCGCAGGGCCACGTGGTTGGCGACGTAGCCGTGGCCGCTGGCGTGCATGATGACGACGGGCCGACCGGCGACCACCGCGTCGATCTGCGAGGCGGTCGGATGACGACCCTCGGGAAACAAGTGCTGGTCGTAACCGAATCCGCGGATCGGCGCGTCCGACGGTAGCCCCGCGGCGTGGGCCTGCAGGCGGGCGACCAATGTGGCCGCGTCGGTGATTCCCGTGAGGTCGGCCCACGATGCGCATTGGCCGAGCATCAGCAGATGGGTGTGGGCGTCGACGAAACCCGGGAGCAGGCACCCGCCCATCACGTCATGGACGACCGCCTCCACGCCCGCCACTCGTCGAGCGTCGTTCTCTCCCCCGACGTACACGATGCGATCCGCCGATGTCACCACGGCATCGACGATCGGTTGCGTCTCGTTCATCGTGCGGATCGATCCACCCAGATACAGGGCCGGCGGTGCGGGGGTCATGCGCAGATTCTTCCCGTTCGGGCATCCGCGGGCGCAGCGGTACGGTATCGCCTCGATGATCGACGAATTCACCCACTTCGACGCGATCGAGGCGTACTGCGGTCGGCTGAGCTATCGGCCCGGCCAGACCGCGGCGATCCACGTGTCATGTTCGACCGAGCGCTTCGATGTCGAAGTCCACCGCTGGGGTGCGGTCCGCCAACTCGTCTGGTCGGCGGCCGACCTCGCCGGACGGATGTTCCCGACCCCCGACGACGCCGACGCTCATGGGTGCGATTGGCCGGCGTCGGTCGAGATCCCCGTCGGCGAAGGCTGGCGCAGCGGCTTCTACCACGTCACCCTCACCGCCCGCGGCGTCCCGTCCGAGCGCGCCGTCGGGCATGCCGGATTCATCGTGCGAGCTGGCCAGACACGCCCCAAGGCCGTGCTCGTCGTGGCGACCAACACGTACCACGCCTACAACACCTGGGGCGGGCGGAGCCTGTACACGGGGGGCAAACAGGTGTCGTTCCGCCGGCCGTTCAGCCGGGGGACGATCATGCGCGACGAGGTGGAACGCGACGACCGCAAGAGCCGTCCGACGCGCTGGGGTGAGGAGCCCGACGTCAACGGCGACGTTTTCCAGGCGTTCCGCATCGCCAACAACTACCCGCCCTCGTGCGGGTCGACCGGCTGGTTTCATTTCGAGCGGCGGTTCGTCGAATGGGCGGAAGGCGACGGTTTCGCGTTCGACATGGCCGCGTCGAGCGATCTGGAGGAGTACCCCGACACCCTCGACGGATACGACCTGGCGATCAGCATCGGCCACGACGAGTACTGGTCGCCCGGGCAACGTGCCGCCCTCGATCGCTACGTCGCGGCCGGTGGAAATCTGGTCAGCTGTTCGGGCAACACCTGCTTCTGGCAGGTACGTCTCGATCGAGACGCGGCCGACGAGCCGTCGGGCTACGTCTGTTACAAGTACTCCGCTCACGAGAACGACCCGGTTATGGGCACCGATGCCGAACGCACGATGTCGGGCATGTGGGCCGACCCGGTCGTCGGGCACCCCGAGACGGGGCTGTTGGGGGCGGGCTCGGCGTGGGGTTTGTACAACCGCTTCGGTACGGCGACCGCCCGCGGCTCGGGCGCGTTCACCGTCTATCGCGAAACCCACTGGCTGTTCGAGGGGACCGGCCTGGGCTACGGCGACCTGCTCGGGGCGACCGATCAGGTCGTCGGCTACGAGACGGTCGGATGCCGATTGACGTTCGACGAGTATCAACTGCCGATCGCCGCCGGGGGCGACGGCACCCCGGCCGACATCGAGGTGGTCGCCTTCACGCCGTCGTCCAACCTTGGGATGGGCGACTATCCGGCGTCGATCTCCGCCCTCGACGACCAGGGCGACCTGGAGTTCGTCGCCTCCCGCCTGCATGGCCGTCTCGACGATGACAGCCTGGCCCGGCACCGCTACGGCAACGCGGTGATCGTGGTCTGCCGGCCGTTCGGCGCCACCGGCGGCGAGGTGGTCACCGTCGGTACCACCGACTGGGTCTTCGGTCTGGCCGGCGATCCCGCCGTCGCCCAGGTCACCCGAAATGCACTGCGGAGATACGTCGAATAGCTCCGAACCGAGCCGGGTGCTACACGGCTACGACCTCGACGGGGATGCCGTTGACCGCGGCGTTGCCCGACAGGACGTCGACGAACGAGCCCGGCGCCAGCAGGTTGTTGTTCACGCCGGGGTGCTCGCGGGCCACCGACAGGCGCGTACCGGGACGATCGTGTCCCCAGCCGTGAGGCAGCGAGACGACGCCGGGCATCATCTCATCGCTGATCTCGACCGGGACTTCCAGGGTGCCCACCGCGCTGGTCACCCGTGCGTATCCGCCGTCGACAAGGTGTGCGGCCGCGGCGTCGTCGGGATGGATCAGCAGGGTGCAGCGGTCCTTGCCCGACACCAGCACCCGGATGTTGTGCAACCAGGTGTTTTTCGATCGCATATGGCGTCGGCTGACGAGCACCAGGCCGCTTCGGGCGTCGCCCATCCGGCGACTCAGGCGCGCCAGATCGCCCACGATGTACTCCGGGGCCAGCTCGATACGACCGGTCGGGGTTTTGACCAGCTCGTCGACCCGGGGCACCATCGGCCCGAAGTCGAGACCCTCCGGGGCTGCCTTCACCTCGGCGAGCGTGATGCCGCCGGGATTCGCCCCGTAGCGGTCACCCCACGGGCCCATCCGGATGCCCAGGTCGATCATCCGCTCCGGGCCGCCGTGGTCGTAGTGCGCCATCGTCGTCGCCGGGTCCAGGCCGTTCATGCGACACAGCACGGCGAACCATCCGTCGTCGAGGCGTTGGAGATCGAACCCCTCGTCGGTGCCTCCGTCGAGGTAGTGACCGAGCCGGGCCAGGATCTCCCACTCCTCCGGCCGGCCGGGTTCCAGGGCGTAGAGCGCGTCACTCCACTTGATCGCCGACCGCATCGCCCAGCCCCACATCAACTCGTCCAGGTGGGGTGACTCCAGCGGCGACACCCCCGGCAGGATGACGTGGGCGAACCGCGACGTCTCGTTCAGATAGTTCTCCACGGCGATCATGCACTCGAGCTGCGGGAGCGCCTCCTCCAGCCGATCGGATTCGGGCACGCTGATCACCGGGTTGCCGGCCACGGTGATCAGGCCGCGGATCTGGCCGTCACCGGGTTCGCTGATCTCCTCGGCGAGGCATGAACACGGAATCTGCCCGAGGACCTCGGGAGCGCCACGCACCCGCGACCGCCAGCGGCCGAACGTGGCCCACCCGGTCACATCGGCATTGACCGCCCAGGCCAGCGGGGCGCTGACCGGCTTGCCGAACATCATCCCGCCCTCGGTATCGAAGTTGCCGGTCAGGATGTTGACGACATCGACGAGCCACGACGCGAGTGTGCCGAATTCCTGATTGCACAGCCCGATGCGGCCATAGAGCACGGCTCGATCGCGGGTGGCCAGCTCTCGGGCAATCGTTCGGATCGTCCCGGCCGGGACCCGGCACCACTCCGCCACCGACTCGGGGCTGAATGTTCGGGCGAGTTCACACACCGCGGCAACGCCGTTCACCTTTCCGGCCAGCCCTCCGAGATCGACCAGACCCTCGGTGGCGAGCACGTTGCAGATGGCGAGGAGGAACGCCGCGTCGGTACCGGGCACGATCGGCACCCACTCGTCGGCATGGTCGGCGGTTCCGGTACGCCGCGGGTCGATCACCACGACCTTGCCACCTCGCTGACGGATCCTGCCGATCTCACCGAGCACATCGGGGCAGGCGAGCAGCGAACCGCCCGATGCCGCCGGATTCCCGCCCATGATCACCAGGTAGTCGGTGCGGGTGATGTCGGCCGTGGGGATCTTCCACTGGTTGCCGTACATCAGGGCGGTGGTCACGTTCTTGGGCCACTGGTCGATGGTGCCGGCCGAAAAGATGTACGGCATCTTCTTGAACAGCAGCGCCCCGTAGCGGCCGAGCGAGAAGCTGTGGCCGACCGGGTTGCCAACGAAGGCCGTCATCGCCGCCAGTCCGTGCCGTTCGACGACATCGGTGATCAGCTCGCGGCATCGGGCGAACGCCTCGTCCCAGGTCGCCTCCCGGAACCCGTCGCCCTCGCGGATCAACGGCGCGCGCAACCGGTCGGGGTCATCGTGGATATGGCCGAGGGTCGTGCCCTTGGGGCAGATGTAGCCCTTCGAGAAAACGTCGTCGCGATATGGCCGGATCAGCTTCACGCGCTGTTCACCATCGAGATGCATCTCGAGGCCGCACATGCACTCGCACAGCGGGCAAGTGCGCAGATGCACCCTGGTGCCATCGGCGCGTACCTCGTGCACCCGCCCGATCACGCGCCTGGCGTTGGACGTTTCGCCGGCTGGTCGGGTCACCGTCGTGGGGTTCACCATCGCCGCAGCTTGACGCACCGATCGGTGGCGACGAGAACCGAGCGCGCCGCGGTCCGGCGAGCTGGGCGTCAGCTCACGTCAGGCTCTTGGCCAACCGCAGCTTCGCCAGCTTGTCGGGAGCGGCAAGTCCCGCCATCGCCACGTCGTAATCGGGCAACTCGTAGACGTCGCCGTCGTCGGTGATCATCAGGAACCGGTCGAACTTCGACAGGAATGTACGGTCGTGGCTGACGGCGATGACCGTGCCCTCGAACCCATCGAGCGCCTGCTCCAACGCCTCGGACGATTCGACGTCGAGGTTGTCGGTGGGCTCGTCGAGGAGCAGCACGTTGTGGCCCTCCAACTCCAGGCAGAGGATCTCCAACCGGGCCTTCTGGCCGCCCGACAGCGTCTGGAACTCCTGGCGGGCGGTGACCAGCAGGCCGTAGCGGGCCAGCGATTTCATCGACCTCTCGTCGTCGAACACCCGGTCACGGACGATTTCGAAGCACTCGCGGCCGAGGAAATCGGGCCGGTCGTTGATCTGGGTGAACACACCGACCGAGGTGCGCGGACCGAAGACGATCGTGCCGTGGTCGGGCTCGGCGGTGCCGGCGAGCGCGCCGAGCAGATGGCTCTTGCCGGTGCCGTTGGGGCCGATCAACCCGAGTCGTTCACCATGGTGGACCTCGTCACTGAACGGCAGGAACAGATCGCCGATCGAGACATCGTTGAGCCGCACCACCCGGCGGGCCGCATCGGCACCGCGCAGGTTGACGTAGATCTGCTGGTTGGGCACCGGCGGCGGGGGTGGACCGGCGGCGACGAACTTCTCCCACCGGGTCTCGGCTGCGTTCGCCTTGGTCGCGTTCTTGAAGTTCTGGGCGGCCCGCTGCTTCATGATCTTCATGTGCTGGAACAAACGGCGTTCCTCGTCGTTCCACCGTTTGAGGTCGTCACCGAGCAGTTCCTGGCGCTTGGCCCGGGCGTCGCCGAAGGATCGATACGACTCGCCGTGGACCCAGCAGCCCGAGCCCTCGATGGCGATGATCTTGGTGGTCACCCGCTCCAGCAGGGTGCGGTCGTGGCTGACCATCAGGATCGTCGACTTGCTCGCCCGGATCTGTTCCTCGAGCCAGACGCGGGTCGGGATGTCGAGATAGTTGTCGGGCTCGTCGAGCAGCAGGACGTCGGCGCCGGAGGTGAGCAGCAGGTCGAGCACCATCCGCTTGCGCTCCCCACCCGACAACTCGCTGACCAGCCGGGTCGAGAAGTCCGTGATCCGGGTCTTCACGCTCCGCTCGGCGGCCGCCTCCCAGCGGGCCTCCAACTCGTAGCCGCCGAGATCGCCCCAGTCGTTGAGCGCGGTGGCAAACCCCATACCGTCGTCATCGCCGGCGACCAACGCCTTCTCGGCCTTGACCAGGGCGCGGCCGGCCCGGCGCAGCTCGAACGGGGCAACCTCGATCAGCATCTCGCGCAGGGTGTCGGTAGGACGCGACATGCCGACGTCCTGCGTCATCGCCAGCACGTTGCCGCGCACGGCGTACTCGCCCTCGTCGGCCTCCAGGTCGCCCGAGAGGATGCGCAGAATCGTCGACTTGCCCACGCCGTTGGCCCCCACCAGCGCCGCCTTCTCGCCCGGCGACACCCCGAAACTGACGTCGAAGAACAGCGAATCCCGCCCCGGCGGCGCGTACTCGAGCTCGGACACGGTGATGCTGCTCACCCCCCGATTGTGGCCGACCAGCTTCGTTGCGACCACATCACTTTGTTCATAGCGGAACCGACGGTTCGATGATCTGCGTACCGGTACACCCGATAACACCGTAGCCGTCAACAAGATATTTGCGTATCAAGAGATCTGCAATCTTCGTACTCGGGTAACCTTCGAACCCTATGTCCACCTATCTGCAACGGTCGATCGATCCTGTGCTCGATGAGTTGACGCGGGAGGCCGCGGCGATTTTGCTGGTCGGCCCACGAGCGTCGGGCAAGACGACCACTGCGGGCCGCCGGGTCGACACGATCATTCGGCTTGACGATCCGTCGCAGCGGCGGGCCGTGACGGAGAACCCCGATGCCACGCTGGCGGCCATCGGCGGGTCGGTGCTGATCGACGAGTGGCAACTCGTGCCCGACGTACTCGGCGCCGTAAAGCGAGCGGTCGATCTGGGCGCGCCACCGGGGCGATTTCTGATCACCGGCTCGACCCGTGCCGATCTCATGGCCGACGGGTGGCCGGCCACCGGCCGAATCCTGCGGCTCGAACTCTGGCCGTTGACCCAACGGGAGCTCACCGGTCGAGCCGGGACCACATCCTTCATCGATCTGATCTTCAACGAAAACTGGAGGTCGATCACCCTGCCCGACGAAGTCCCCGACATCGGCGGCTACCTCGACGCCGCCCTCACCGGTGGATTTCCAACCGTTGTCGGGCATCGAAACGAACGATTCCGCCGCGAATGGCTGCACGGCTACGTCGACCAGACGGTGATGCGCGATGTCAGCCTGGCGGGTGATCAACGCGATCCTCGGCGGCTGCGGCGATATCTGCAAGCCATTGCAGCGAACACCGCGGGAATCGTGACTCATAAGACGCTGTACGACAGCGCCGAGTTGAATCAAAAGACTGCCCAGGCCTACGACAGCCTCCTCGAATTGCTCCATGTCACCGAACAGATCCCTGCCTGGTCGAACAATCGGCTGAGCCGCCTGACGCACTTGTCCAAGCGTCACATCGTCGAGCCGTCCCTCCTCGGCCCGTTGCTCAACATCGATCGGCGGTCGTTGATCCGCAACGGCGACCTGATCGGCCGGGTCATCAACACGTTCGTCACCGCGCAGATCCGAGCCGAATTGGCGATCGCGGTCGACAAGTCCGAAATGTTCCATTTGCGTACGAGCGACGGTGGGCACGAGATCGACCTGGTACTCGAAGGGCCCGCCGGGCGCGTGTTCGGCATCGAGATCAAGGCCGCCTCGGCACCCGACCACGATGCGATCAAGCATCTGGTGTGGATGCGCGACCGACTCGGCGATCATTTCGCCGGTGGGGTGTTGTTCCATACCGGTCCGCGGATCTTTCATCCGTCCGAACGCATCATCGCACTACCGATCTGTGCACTCTGGGGCCGGCACCTCGACCGGTGACATCTCGGTCCTCAACTAACGTGGGCGGGTGGATCACGCACGGTTTTCGTTCGCCGCAAAGGTCTGGGAGTACTCGGGGCAGGGGTCGTGGCACTTCGTCGACCTGCCGGAGGACCACACAGACGAGATCGACGAGCGGTTCGGGCATCGGGCCAAGGGCTTCGGATCGCTGCGGGTCGAGGTGACGATCGGCTCCTCCACGTGGCGGACGTCGATCTTTCCCGACACCAAGCGCGGGACCTTCATCCTGCCGGTGAAGAAGGCGGTCCGCAAGGCGGGAACCTCGCCGATGGAACGACGGCGACCGTCGACCTCGAGGTGCTGCAGGAGTAGGCCGGCGAGCCGACCTACATGTTCCAGCCGCCGTCGATGACGTGGGCCTGGCCGGTGGTGAACGAGCTTTCGTCGCTGGCCAGGTAGACGGCGAGATTCGCGATCTCCTGGGGCGTGCCGACCCGACCCATCGGCTGGCGGGCGACAAACGCGGCGCGGGCCTCGTCGGCGGTCGATCCGGTGGCGGCAGCCGCGTCGAGTACTCGTTGACGCCACGAGGGGGAGTCGACGGTGCCGGGGCAGATGGCGTTCACCCGGATCCCCTCGGTCACAAAGTCGGCGGCGACCGATTTGGTCATCCCGATGATCGCCGCCTTCGATGCCGAGTAGAGGAACCGGTTGGGCACGCCCTTCAGGCTCGACGCCACGCTGGCGATGTTGATGATGCTGCCGCGTTGCTGCCGACGCATTGTCGGGATCGCCGCTTGCATGGTCCAGAACATGCTGCGAGCGTTGAGATCGAAGGCGAACGACCACTCGTCGTCGGTCGCGGTCAACACGTCACCGTGATGGACGAAGCCGGCACAATTGACCAGCACATCGAGTCGCGGCATCGAGCCGATCAGCTCGGCGATCGCCGCCCGATCCAACACGTCGAGTCGACGGGTCTGCAGACCGGCGTCGGCGATGTCGGCGAACAGATCCACTGACCGGTCGGTGGCGATGACCTCGGCTCCGGCGGCGGCCAGACCGACGGCTATCGCCCGGCCGATCCCCTGCCCGGCCGCGGTGACCAGGGCCACCTTGCCGACCAGGCGACTCATGAGCCGACCGGGGAAACGGTGCGGCCGGCGGTCGGCAACGTCATCGGATCGTCGTCCCACCGACCGTCGATCCAGGTGTAGCGCTCGTCGAAACACGGCGGGGTGCGCCGGTCGCCGTGTTCGAGATCGCCGGCCAGATAGTTGAGGAAGTACATATGCGAACCGGGGCAGGCGGCCGACGAGTGATACCCGGCGGGCACGGTGACGAGGCTGCGATGGGGAGCGACGACGGTCTGGTCGAAACCGGTCGAGTCACGGAAGTTGCGGTGCATGGCGAAACCCGAACTCGGCTGGTGTTCGAAGTAGTACGTCTCCTCCAGATACGGCGAGCCGTCCTCGCCGTCGTGGCAGTGGGGCGGCCAGCCCGACCATGAACCGCGGGGCACGTGCACTTCGTAGAGGATCAACCGGTGGGCCTCGGCCGGCGGCGAGAGCAGGTGGGCGACCTGACGACGAGCCGCTCCCCCGCCGCGCAGTTCGACCCGTACGTCCTGTGGCGCGATGTAGCGACTCGGGTACGCGGCGACGGCGTGAGCTCCCCCGATGGCGATCGTCGAGTCGGCTTCAGCAGTGACGGCCAGCGTCTCACCGGGCGCGGCATAGAACACCGATCCGGGCTCGCTGAACACATCGCGGCGCGACATCGTCACCGTGAGCTGCGACGATGCGACCTGGAACCGACCCGCCAGCGGGACGACGGCGATCTCGGACCCCTGCGTAGCGAGGCGTATCGTGCCGCCGGCCCGAACATCGACGGTGGCGTAACTGAGGTAACGCCAGCCGGCGGTGGACGGGCGCGCCGCACAAATCACCCGCACATCGCCGGTGGTCTCGGAGTCGAAGAAATCGGCCAGAACAGGAATCGACGTCATCGGCGGTGAGCCTTCCAGGTGTGAATGGTCGAGGTGAATCGCGCCGCGACGTCGGCGACGAGCGCCTCGTCGTCGATCTCGTCGCCTAGCCAACGGCGCGCCGCCGGACCGAAGATCGCCCGGCCGATGGCAAAGCCGCGCACCATCGGCTCAGTAGCGGCCGCGGCGAGGGCCGAAGCCAACGCCTCCGGGGCGGCGGTCTGACCGAGGACGAGCATCCCCTGGCAGGTCGGGTCGCCTTCGGCGATCACGGCGGCCGCCCCCGCCCACTCGTCGGCATCGGCGACCGGGGGGAGTTTCCACCAGTCGGGAGTGATGTCGCGGGCGTATGCCTCCGCGAGGAGCCGCGCCAAGTACCCCGGACCCGGGTCGACTCCCGACGGCGTCTGGAACTCGATCAGAAAGCCGCGATCGGCTGCAGCGGCGGCGCGACCCATCCGGGCCATCCGCGACCATTGAATCTCGGCGACCTCCGGCGGATCGTCGGGATGGGCATAGACCATCAGCTTGGCGATCTGGTCGGCCGGCCACGACCGCAGCGTCAGCCCGACGTCGTCGTTCATGAACTCGACCGGCCGCGACCTGGGCACGTCGAGTGCCCGAGCCAGCCAACGATCGTGGCCCGTCATCCGTTCGAGCAGATCTGCCCCATACACGTCGTCGATCAGGACTCCCACTTCGGGCCGGTCGACAGCGACGCGCTCGAACGCGTCGAGGAGCAGGGTTTTCAGGGGGCTGATCCGATCCCACGAGGCGCCGGCCTCGTCGCACATCGCCTGCAATTGCCAGCGATGATCGATCGCCAGCACCGGCACGTCTCCCGTCCGGCGGGGTGAGGCGGCTCGACGGTGGAGCTGGCGAAGTCGAGGATGCTCTCCGGGTCGGCGCGGCGTCGGTGACAGGGCGAGGAACGCCTCCAACTCGGCTGCTGATGGCATCGCCACGCTGCACCCGTGACGTGAGACGACGATCGCCCCGACGGCGTTCCCCCGTCGGGCGCAGGCGTCGAGGGACAGGTCACGCAACCAACCCGAGAGGAATCCCGAAAAGAAGCCGTCACCCGCGCCGACGTTGTTGACCACATCGACGGCGAAACCCGGCTCCACCGGATGGGTCGCCAAGTCATCGGGAACCGGTCCGTCGATCACCAGACAGCCCTGTGCCCCGATCTTGGCGACGATCAATGCGTCCGTCCGAACCCGAACGGAGACCAGCGCGTCATGAAAATCGGTGGTTCCACCGGCGATGCGGATCTCCTCCCGAGTGCCGACGATCAGATCGCAGAAGGGCAGTACCTCGCGCAAACGCTCGGTCACCGGGTCCGACATCACCAGCATTTCGTTGCCGCCACGGAACGGGGCAAGGCCCCACATCGCCGGGCGATAGTCGATGTCGAGAACGACCTTCACACCGGCGGCGCGAGCAATGTCGACCAGGCGCATTGTCGTGGCCTGCACCGTGTCATTGGCGAGGAACGAACCGGTGATCAGCACCGCCTTGGCCGACTCGACCATCGCCTCGTCGATGTCGTCAACGGCAGTGGCCATGTCGGATGAGTCGTGATAGTGGAACAGCCGGGGGAAGTCGTCGCTCGGGCGCACGGCGAGCATCACGACCGGGGTCAGCCGCTGTGGGTCGACGTGGACCATCTCGGTGTTGGCTCCGGCCACCGCCAACGCCCGGCGAAGGAACTCGCCGTTCTGGTCGTCACCGACCCGGGCGAGCATCGCGCTGCGGATTCCGAGGCGGGCCGATCCGAAACAGATGTTGGCCGCGCTGCCGCCGAGATATCTGCGGAACGAATCGACGTCGGGCAAGTCGGCGCCGTGCTGCTCGGCGTACAGGTCGACACACATCCGCCCGGCACACACGAGTTCGATCGACGGCTCCGGCATCAGCCCACGAAGCTACATCGCCGGTCGGCCGCCGTCTCCGTTCATGGCACGCAGACCTCCGGCGAGGGAGTAGACCGCTCCTCGAATGCCACAGCCGGACATCCGGGCCGACCTCGTTACAGAATCCAGACCGGCATCTCGACCGGCAATTTAACCGGCAACTCAAGCGGCATCTCCACCGGCATAACTACGGTGGCTCGTACTCTAAGTCGACGAAGGGGCGCTCTTTCACCACGTCAAGAGGACACCCTGTACCCGATGGGGTATTCAAGTGAGTATTTGTTAACCGGCATCTAGACTGACATCATGTCGCTCAGCGATCGATACTTCACGCACCCGAGCGCGTTCGAACCCTTGTTGCCCGAGCGCCGGCGCGGCGAACTGGCATCGCAGGCTGCGACCGTGATCGAGCAGTCGATCGCGCTGACGGGTAGTACGCATCCGACAACGGTCGAGACCCTGCGCGGTCTGCTCCGGGAAATGAACTCGTACTATTCGAACCGCATCGAAGGCCAGAGCACCCATCCGCTCGACATCGCGCGGGCGTTGCGCTCCGAGTACTCCGCCCGTGAGCCGACGGCCCAACTCCAACGACTCGCACTCGCCCACATCCAGGCGGAGCAGACCCTCGAGGGCCCAACGACGAGCGAAGTGCTCACGATGGGCTTCCTCCGTCAGGCCCATTCCGCCATCTATGCGCGGTTGCCCGAACCGGACCGCCGGAGCGCTGACGGAACGACGCTGAAGCCTGGCGAATTCCGAACCGATCGGGTCGTCGTCGGTCGCCATGTTCCTCCCGAGGCGACATCCCTCCCCGCCTTCAGCCGACGATTCGACACCGTCTACGGCAGTCACTTCTCACTCGATCAGACGTTGGTCAGCGTGGCCGCCGCTCATCAACGAGCGTCGTGGATCCATCCGTTCGACGATGGGAATGGCCGCGCGATTCGACTCCAAACGCACTGTGCGCTGTTCCCCTATTCCGGCGGGCTCTGGTCGGTAAGCCGGGGCCTTGCCCGAAACCGCGAGAGTTACTACAGCTATCTCGCGAACGCCGATTCGCCACGAGCAGGCGATCTCGATGGTCGCGGCAGTCTGAGCGACGCCGCCCTCGCCACATGGTGCGAGTGGTTCGTCGAAGTGTGCCGCGACCAGATCGGTTTCATGACCAAAATGCTCGACCTTGACGGTGTCCAACGCCGCATTCGAGCGCTGATCACGTCCCGCGCCGCCGAGGACAAGCGCTATCGGGTCGAAACGATCGCGCCGATCTTCCACCTGTTCGCCACCGGACCGACGCCTCGTGGCGACTTTCTGAGGATGACCGGGCTTGGCGAACGAACCGCTCGAAGCGCGCTGGCGCATCTGATCAGCGTCGGCCTGATCGTCTCGCGTGATCATCGTTCAGCAGTACGAATCGCATTTCCGCTGGACGCGCTGCAAGTGCTCTTCCCGGATCTCTACCCAGAGGCCAACACGACCTACCCCGGACCATGAGAAGTCCTACCTCGAGGCTCCATCACCGCTGATGCGTCCGACCGCGTGCTACGACTTGGGGGATGAGTGCAGGTTGGCGACACCCCGGGCGTGGTGGCGCGGCGTTGTACGCCGTGCTGGCCGGCATCGTCGGATCGGTGCTCGCCCTGATCAGCCGGGTGCAGGTCGAACGCCAGCGCGGTCGAAGCGCCGTCGCCGCCGAGCTTCCGGCCGGACGGTTGATCGTGATCTCCAACCACACCAGCTACGCCGACGGACTGCTGCTCGCCCTGGTCTGTCGCCGTCACGGCCGCTCGCTGCGCCTGCTGGCCACCGCCGGCGTGTTCAAGGCGCCGGTGATCGGCTCGCTCGCCCGCAAGCTCGGGTTCATCTCGGTCGATCGCGGCGCCTCGACGGCTTCGACATCGCTCGATCGCGCCGCCGAAGCGCTGGCCGAGGGCGAGGCGATCGGTTTGTTCCCCGAAGGACGGCTCACCCGTAACCCGCAGAAATGGCCCGAACGGGCCAAGACCGGCGCCGTACGACTGGCGCTGCGGACCGACACGCCGATCGTGCCGGTGGCGATGGAGGGAGCCCATCGAGTGACCGGCGGCGGGCTCGCCACGGTGCTGACCAATATCATCCGCCGCCCCAAGGTGCGTACCCGGGTCGGTCGGCCGATCGACGTCCGTTCCCTCATCGACCTGTCGCCCGGCGTCGAGGCGACGCCCGATCAGGTTCGCGCCGCCGCCGACATCGTCATGGAACGCTTGATCGACCTGATCGAGGAACTACGCGGCGAATCCGCCCCCGACCCGATCGGCGTTCCCCGCGAAACCCACGAACCTACGAGGAGTTCACAATGAGCCACCAGATCATCATCGCCGGAACGATCGACCTGGCCGATCCGACGGCGCGTGATGCCGCGCTCGCCGAGACTGCCGCGCTCCAACAGGCGACACGCGACGAGGAGCCCGGCTGCCTGGCATACGTCTTCGCCCCCGATCCGTGCGTCTATGGACGGCTGTGCGTCTACGAACTCTGGGACGACGAGGCGAGCCTGGCCGCCCACTTCCAGCACCCGAACTACCTGAACATGCGCGCCGCGCTCGGCCGGATCGGGCTCAAGGCATCGAACAACAAGAAATACCGCACCGACCTCTCCGAGCCGGTCTATGACGACACCCGCACCCCTCGCGCCGATTTCTTCACCGCCGGCTGACGCAGCCACCTACCATCGCATCCATGAGCGTCGAAGAGGCCCCGTACGGAGCAACCGCGGAACCCGCCGAGGGATTGAAGCGGGTACGCATCCGCCACTTCCGCAGGGCCAAGGAACAGGGCATCAAGATCACCGGCCTGACCAGCTACGACTTTCTGTCGGCGACGATCTTCGATCGAGCCGGCATCGACTTCCTGCTGGTCGGCGACTCAGCCGGCAACGCCGTCTTCGGCTACGAGACCACCCTGCCGGTGACATCGGATGAGCTGATTCCGCTCTGCCGGGCCGTGGTCCGCGCCTGTCGGCGCGCCCTCGTGGTCGCCGACATGCCGTTCGGCTCCTACGAGGTCAGTGGTGAGGAGGCGCTGCATACCGCCATCCGGTTCATGAAGGAGACGGGAGCGCATGCGGTGAAGCTCGAGGGTGGCCGGCGCAGCGCCCGCCAGATCGAACAGATCGTCACCGCCGGCATTCCGGTCATGGCCCACATCGGGTTCACGCCGCAAAGCGAACACGGTCTCGGTGGCCACATCATCCAGGGCCGCGGCGAGGGAGCCGCCCAGCTCCTCGACGACGCCCACGCCATCGAGGAGGCCGGTGCGTTCGCCGTCGTACTCGAAATGGTGCCGTCGGCGATCGCCGCTCAGGTGACCAAGGAGCTGACCATCCCGACGATCAGTGTCGGCGCCGGCCCTCACTGCGACGGCCAACTGATGGTGTGGACCGACTGGGCCGGCCTGACCACCGGCCGCATACCCAAGTTCGTCAAACGCTACGCCCAGATGGCCGAGACATTGGCCGAGGCCGCCGAGACGTTCCGGGCCGAAGTCGAAGCCGGCATCTACCCGGCGCCGGAGCATGAGTACGGCGCGTAATTGGGCGCGTTGCGCTCAGCCCGGCTTGGGATCGAGCAGGATCAGTACCGGTTGCGGCAGCCGTTGCAGCTCCAACGCCAGCGCCGCCTGCTCGGGCGGCAACGGCGGGCTGATGAACACCAGTGAACCCCCGTCGCCGGCGATGATATTGGTCAGGTCGGCGCGACCGGCCGCCTCTGCGTACGCCAACAGTTGCTGTCGCAACACCTCGTACCGGGCATACTGCAACTCGTTGCGCGGCTCGTAGAAGGCGACGATTTTGGAGGTCACCGGCACCATCATCGTGTCGGCCCTGCTCCCGGCAATGATCTTGATCACGCCGTCCGCGCTCTGCTCGGGGAGCACCCGGTGAGGCAGCGCGGCCGCCGCCGAAGGCAGGTCGACTCCCACGTGATAGCCGTGCCGTTCCAGCTCGAGCAATAGACCGAAGGCGGTCGCACCCAGACCCGACGAGTCCTGCCACCTGATGAGGTAGTGCAGGCCGGGGTCGAGTTCGGCGGCCAGCAACGGAGCGACCGTACCGACCGTCTCGGAATCCGGCGCGCCGGGGACGATCACCTTGTCGTGTACCGCAATCGAACCGATAACACCGCTGACCACGATGCCGACGAGGGCGACCCAGGCGACGACTCGTTCACTGAGCCATCGGTGAACCCGGGGATGAGCCTGCCAGATGCTCCACAGACTGGTGGCGACGGCCAGGGCGACCAGCACCCACACCCACCGGATGGTGTATTCGAAGTAGCCGCCGAAGATCCGGGAGATGGCCACGCCCCCGACCAACGATGTCCCGCCGAGCAGAACGTGAAGTCGTCGTGCCGCTCGGAGTTTCAGCCGTAGAGCAGCGGAGAAGCCGGCGATCCATAGGGCGGCGAGCAGCAGGAATCCGGCAAGATTCCCCGCCAGACCGCCCGGGCCGGGCAACTCCGGTCCGGCGATCCACGGGCCGGACAGGCTGAACTGGTCGACGATGATCCGGCCGACCAGACCCTTGGGCAGCACCGATTCGCGCGGCGAGACGAAGTGCTGCCACAGGATCGACAGGTTCCCCGGGGTGCGTTTCAACTGGTCGATGATGGGTGGCAACCACATCAGGGCGGTGACCACACCGACCAGCCCCCACATCCTCCACCGCTGCGCGAGATCACGTGCTCGTCGGCCGCCGATCGCGTCGGCGACGAACACACCGGCCATCGTCGCCGCGACGATCGGGGCGTAGCCGGCGTGGCATTGGATGGCGTGCCACCCGGCGATGGCGGCCAGCGGCCAGCAACCACGGGCTCCGTCGACGACCGACCACGCGGCGAGCAGGAAAACGGCGAACGGCAGCACTGCCAGCCACGGGTTCCACGGCTCGATGGCGAAGGCCGGTCCGCTCGCCCGGATCACGAGCGACAATGCCAGGGCGACGATCATCATCAGTACGAGACCACCGCGCCGCATCGCCAACCACAGCGCGCCGAACAGCGAGACGAGATGGACGCCGACGACACCGGCCATCAACCCGAAACTTGTCCCGCCGAACAGCGCGTATACCGGGTACATCGCCACCCAGAGGCTCGGACCCGGGTGGGAACCCTGCACGCCGGTGTTCGACACGATGCGACCGGCGGCACCGACGAGCGGCGGGTGCCGGAAGAAGCCGCGCATATGCAGTTCGGCCTGGGCCATGTCACCGGCGGGATACCAGTGATCACCGATCATCTTGGCCAGTGCGGCCAGGATCGGCGTCGCCGCCAGCACCGCCACCACGACGGGCAACCACCGGCGCACCGTCGCCGAACAGCCGCCGTCGCCCGCGGCGGAGCCGTCCGTGGAGGTTTCGCCCGTCGAAGTGTCACCCGGCGCCGCGTCGGCCATGGCGGCGCCGACCGTGGCGTCGGTCATCGCCAGATGTGATCGGCCGCATCGACGACGAGGCGCAGCTTGTCCCACTGCACCTGCGGGCTGATCTCGTTGCCGTGAACCGTGGAGGAGAACCCGCACTGCGGGCTGAGGCACAGCTGGTCGTGGGACACGTACCGGGCCGCTTCGTCGACGCGTCCGGCCAGCTCATCGAAGCTTTCCATCCGAGCCACCTTCGACGAGACGAGACCGAGGACGACGGTCTTGTTCGCCGGGACGAAGCGCAGCGGCGAGAAGTCACCCGAGCGCTCGTCGTCGTATTCGAGGAAGTAGGTGTCGACGTTCAACTCGCTGAACAACACCTCGGCGACCGGCTCGTAGCCCCCCTCGGCGAAATGGGTCGAGCGGAAGTTGCCGCGGCACAGGTGGATGCCGACCGTCAGATCGGCCGGTCGGTCGTCGATCACCGAGTTGATCAGCGCGGCGTAGGTGCGCGGCAGTTCGTCGGGATCATCACCGCGCTCGACCGCCCCGGCCCGCATCTTGGGGTCGCAGAGATAGGCCAGGTTGGTGTCGTCGAGCTGGATGTAGCGGCAACCGGCCGCATACAGCTGGCTGATCTCTTCGCGATAGACCCCGGCAAGATCATGGAAGAACAACTCCATGTCGGGATACGACTGGATGTCGATGGCAGCCCGGCCACCGCGGAAGTGGACCATCGTCGGCGACGGGATACAGACCTTGGGGGTCTGCGTGGTGTGCCTGGCGACGAACTTGTAGTCGTCGACCTGAATCGGCCGAGCGTGGCGCAGCGGTCCGGTCACTTCCAGGCGGGGCGGCGTGAAGCCGACCTTCTCCTGCGAATCGGAGCTGGCCTCGATCGCCCCCGACACGGTGACCCCGTCGAGCTGCTCGAGAAAGTCCAGGTGGAACCAGGCCCGGCGGAACTCCCCGTCGGTGATCGCCCGCATGCCTGTGCCCTCGAGGTCTGCGATCGCCGACACGATCGCTGCATCCTCGATGTCCCGCTTGGCCTCGGCGGTGATCTCGCCGGCGGCGTGGGCGCGCCGGGCTTCGAGCACGCCGATCGGGCGGAGGAGACTGCCGACATGGTCGGCGCGGAACGGTGGATTCAGATGCGGCACGGCTCCGAACCGTAGTCGGCCAGGACCGCTCACCTCGTGAAGCTGGGCCGGCCACGTCTCGCGTCGTGTCGTCATGCGGGACGACACACTTGCGCCGATGAGAAGCGGCGGTCATCGTTACGGGTACCGCTCGTCCCGAGCGATACACCGATCCCTGGGGGAGTCCAATGGCTTTCGATGGTGAAGCATTCGTCGACGAGATGCGCAAGGAGCTGGTCGATTCAGGCCGCACGCTGGCCGAGTCCACCATCGTCCACCGCATCGAGACGGGCGTGGCCACTCCACAGGAGATGGTCGGCTGGGCCCGGCAGCACTACTGGGGCGTGACCTATCACACCCGGCGGGTGCTTGCCGCGTGGTCGACCCGCATCCCGTACGAGATGACCGACGGGGTCATCGAGAACATCGCCGAAGAGGTGCTCGGCACCGTGTCGAAGTCGGGTTTCGGCCATCTGCACTGGCTGTTCCAGTTCACCCGGGCTCTGGGCGCCCCCGATGAGGTGATCACTCATGCGGTACCCAACGTCGACG
>JANMJD010000379.1:0-1576 GCA_031371195.1 Actinomycetes bacterium
CGATGTCGCCGCCTGCTTCGCGCACATCCGCGCCGATCTCGAACCGCACATGCTCAAAGAAGAACGGGCGTTGTTCCCGATGATCCGCGAGCTCTCCCGGTCGAGCGGGCTTCCGTCGTTCCACTGCGGGTCGCTGCGCAATCCGATCTCAGTGATGCTCAGCGAGCACGACGCGGTCGGTGATTTGCTCGCCCAGCTGCGCCGGCTGACTGATGGCTACACGGCCCCGGCCGACGGGTGCGCGACGTACGCGGCGTGCTTCACGGCGATGGCCGAGATCGAGGCGGACACCCATCTGCACATCCACAAGGAGAACAACGTGCTGTTCCCGCTCGTCGTTCGAATCGAAGCCGAGCGGACCGTGGCGGTCGGCGGATGATCAGCGGCGCACCTCCGATCCCGGAACTCGACGGCGGGGATCCGCCGTGCTGGGCCCACCTGTTCGACAACACGCGAGCGGACATCGTCGACCGCGACGACATCGAGCGACTGGTTCGAGACTTCTACCGCAGCGCAGCGATGGACGACGTCCTCGGCCCTGTGTTCGAAGCCGCTTACGTGAACTGGAACGCGCACATCGCCACGTTGATCGACTTCTGGTCGTGGCAACTCCTCGGTGAGCCCGGCTACGAAGGGCAGCCGCTGCGAGCCCACGAACCGGTCCACGCGCGCACACCATTCGTGGACGCCCACTACGACCGGTGGATCGAGCTGTTCTGCGACACCATCGACGCCACGTTCCACGGGCCGCGGGCGGAGATCGCCAAAGGTCGCGGTCGCAAGATGGCCGCTGCGATGCAGCGGCTCCTCGCCGGGGTGTCAGCACACGGTGCGGTTCCGATCGAGCCGCTGTGGCGACACGGGCCGGCGGACGTCGATGTGTGACTACTGCGGCTGCCGTGCGCACGACGCGATCGCCAACCTCTCCGTCGACCACGAGATGCTCCTTGGGATGCCGTCCGAGTTGCTGCACCACGTCGACACTCACGACGCGGTGGCAGCGAGGCCACTGCTCGAGCAGCTTCACGACGCGCTCACTCCGCACGCGTTGCGTGAGGAGCACGGCGTGTTCGCCGAGCTCGAGCACGCGGGCATCGACCACACCTACATCGACATGTTCCAGGCCGACCACGACACGATCCACGCCTTGCTCGCCGACACACCTCCGCGACGATCAGACCTAGGGTTCGCGCGTGAATAGCTCCCACGATCACCTCGATCGTCGGGGCGTCGCGTGGGGAATCGTCGGCGTCGCGATTGTGATCGCGTTGACGTTCATCGGTTCCGACCGCCTGGTGTGGTTCGACGCAGCGCTGGTCGGCTACCTGTTCGGTGTCGTCTTCGCCGTCTTCGGGGTCGCCTACCGATACGCGGTCTGGTTGCGTCGACCGCCAACGGCGATGCTCAACCGGCGCGGCTGGGACGCCTTCCGTCAACGCAAGACCCGCAACGTCGTCGCGTTGCCATCACTGGTCGCGACGCAACTGTTGACGCAGGGGTTCATCCGCCGTCGGTCACGCTCACGGTGGCTCGCCCATCAACTCGTGTTCTGGGGCTGCATCCTCGCCGGTCTGGT
>JANMJD010000412.1:0-9485 GCA_031371195.1 Actinomycetes bacterium
GGGTCGATGGCGGAAGGCGGGTCGGCAGACGGATCGGCGGCGTCGACGTGACGGGCGATCAGCCGGGCAACCTGGCGCTGGTGGTCACCGACGATGTCGCCGAACGCCGCGCCCGATTCGGCCGACGCGGAGTGTCCGGCGGAGGATGACGGCTCGGTGGTCATGACGCGACGTTCCTCCGTTGTGCATTCGCCGTCCGCAGGTGACGGGCGGCCTCCAGCCCCGACGAGACGGCCGCCTCGACACATCCGGAATTCAGCTTCCCCCGGGTCCAATCACCGGCCAGCCACAGGTTGGCATACCCGCTCTGACCAGGTGCGAGGCGGTACTTGCTCGTATTCGGCATCGCCTGCACGTAGCGCTCGGACGGATCGACGTTGGCCCGCCAGTACTGCGTATCGAGCCGATCGGGTCCGACCGGCTCCGGGCCATCGAGCGGTGGCGTGGCGGCCAGCAGCGACCACTTGAAGTCGGTCGGGTAGCGCTCGATGCCGGCCGGCCAGATCGGTTCGATGTCGTTCGTCAGGAAGGCGATCGAGGCGGCTTTGACTGCGGCACTGGCGCGGGCCGGCAGGCCGAAGTCCTTCGGATCGGGCGGCCCCGGCGGAGTGGGCATGCAGTTGCAGAAGTAGGCGATCGTCTGGACCGCCCCGGCGGGCCACGCCTCGGAATCGATCAACTGGCGCATGTCGGCGTAGGTGTCGAAAGGCTCGAGGTAGGCGCCCATCGTGACCGGCGGCCATTCCCAGCCGAGTTGATCGGCGGTCGGCGTCAACCAGAGCTGCAACGACTGGGTGTAGATCGTGGCGAGATGCTCGCTCGACGCCTTCCATCGCTGATCGTCGGCGATCAGGTCGGCACAGACGAAACGGTGAGCACCGACGGGGATTCCGAGGACGACCTCGTCGAAGTCGACCCCGACCTTCAGGACCTTGCGTGTCGTCGGCCACCTCGACCAGAACGACTCGACATCGAAGGCGGTCATCCGTTCGGCATCGACGAGTTGGTCGACAAGCGGAGCATTCGGCCAGCACGGCAAGCCCTTCACGTCGAACAGTGGCTCGTAACCCCGATCGGGGTGCTTGAGCGTTGCCTGAACATCGATCTCGATGCGGGCGATGCGAGTGTGATCACGCGAGAGCCGCAGTTTGTCGACGCGATGGAAGAATTCGAACCGAACCCCACGCCGCTTGAGCACCTCGTACAGCGGGGCGAAGACGACGTCACCCATGCCCGAGCGCATCTTCCAGGCAATCGCCCCGCGGTAGCGGAAGAACAGATGCCACAGGCCGTTGAGCGCCGAAGCGGCCGAGATGCGGGGGGAATCGGGCATCCCGTTCTCGTACGAGAACGGCAGGTCGTAGCAGAGGGCCTTGATCAACGGGGAGTGGGCCGACTCGGGATCGGCCCGATTGAGCACGAGCCACTCGCTGAAGTCGAAGGCGTCGATGCCCCAGACGCCGTCGGGGTCGGTCAACAGCCCATGGGCGAGCACGCCGCGAACGATGGCGAGCAGGGCATCGCAGAGGTACCAGTAGCGTCGGCTCACCGACCCCATCGGCGGGGAGGGGTGACGGCGGCCGGGCAGGGCGTCGGCGGCCGCGTCGATCAACTCCAGCAACCGGCGGTGATGCTCCGGGTCGTGACGATGCGGATCGGGATGCAGCTGATCGGCCAGTGCGAGGGCCAGTGCGAGGGCTTCGTCAGCGGTCCGATCGACCACGTCGGTCACGGCCCGGCGCAGATCGACCAATCGCTCGACGACATCGACGAACACCTCGCCGGCCGTCGGCATCGCCGATCCGAGCCGCACCAGCGGATTGGACATCGCCACGCGGCCGGCCGGGCGGAGGGTCGACCCGGCGTCATCGGGAACCGAAGGCGGCGTGGCATCGACCGACTGCATGAATGTGCGGGTCAGGCGAATCGACGTGACCAGGCTCGACCACAGCGAGGGTCCAGGGGTCTGGTCGGGCAATCCCGGAGCCTCGTCGGTCTCAGGAAACCGAGCCGCCCACGGCGTCCAACCCGACTCGGTCGGCTGCTGCAAGGCGAAAAAACTGGCTCGTTCGAACGCCTCGTCGATCGTCGCCATTGGCGCGTCGGGTAGGCGTCCCAGCTCGTCGTAACAGGCCCGGAGCAGGGCAAACGCCTCGTCGTAGAACCCGAGCCAGATATGCAATCCGTGCTCCTCGATCCTCGCGTTGGGACCGCCGCGGCCGCTCGCCCCCTTTCCTCCGAGCCGGAAACCCTGCTGGTACACGGTGATCGACTCGAACCGTTGCTCCCACCCCGGCTTGCTCAGCTCGAACGCCGCGGCCAGACCCCCCGGTCCGCCACCGAGCACGGCCACCCGTCCACGCCGCCGACCTCCGGCGACCTCACCGGGCGGGGGATGCGACCCGACCGGGCTCATGGCCTGACGGGGTTCGTGCGCGCCTCGAACAAGACCTGGCCGAGATGGACGAAGAAATCGAACTCCAACCAGAAGGCCACGCCCGGGTTTTGCGGCGTGCCTCGAACCCCGAGTTCGCGGATGATCGGTTCGCTGGCGAGGTCGGCAATCTGCACCTCGAACCCCGCCGGCAGGAGACCTCCACCCGCGAACGCCGTGACATCGTTGGCGACCTCGACGACGGCCTGGTAGCACGCCGAGGTGGTGAACTGGGTGTCACGGAACTGCTTGAGCAACACCATCGGCACGCTGGCCTGCGACAGGTTGTTGGCCAACAGCATCGCCGCCGCCGCTTCGCCGACCGCGCGGTCGATGTCGCGGAACGGATGGCGCAGCACGGAGAGTAGATCGGCGCCGAGCTTGCGGCCGAGGGTCGTTCCAGGTGAGGGGTGGCCTGCGGCACGGTCGGGGTCGATCATCAGTTTCGCCAGGTCGCGCATCATCTCGATGGGCGTGGACCATTGGCGGGCGAGCTCGGTCTTGTCGCCGATACCTCGATTCGTCACCCCGATGACCTCGTTGATCCGCTCCATGTGTTCCCGGCCGTACGTCCGTTGCGACAACGCACTGACCTGCAACTCGGTGGGTACGAACCCGGTGCGCGGCAGCACGAACGTGCCGATCTGCTTGGGGAACCCGTAGGTCTCCCGACCGCCGACCAAGGCCAAGTCGTTGTCGACGAAGATGTAGGGAATCGCCCAGGCCATCCGACCTCGGCGGACATCGGCAACGGGCATCCAGATCGCCGATTCCTGTTCGGCGACGACGCCGAGCCACCGCTCCGCCGGATCGCCCGAACCCATCGTCGGGGAGTCGACAAAGGTGACGAGGGCGACATCGGAGATGCTGCACCAGTGTTCGCGCCCGCCCGACGGTTCGTTGAACATCCGCTGGCAATAGGCGTCGATCTGTGGGCGAGACACCTTCAGCGTGAACGCGTACATCCGGATGCTGAGCGCGTACGCGGGATGCCGCGTGGAAAGGTCACCACCGTGTTCGACATACGGTGGCATCCCACTCGGACCCATCGGCGCCGTCACGACGGCAATCCCTCGACCGGCGCATGCTGATGCCCGGTCGGTCGCTCGGGAGCCGGGTCGGACTGTGCGATGATGAAGGCCCGCAGTTCGACGAGCCGAGCCTTGACCGGCGACCACTCGCCGCCGTCGGCGGGCGAAGCGGCATCGAGCAACGACTGCAATGCGGCGACCTCGTGCAGGCGCGCACCCTGGTCGCGGGCCACCGCCACCGCACGTTGCAACTCGGCGACACCAGCGGCTCGTTGTCCGGGCGTATCGGCCAACAGCACACCACGGATGCGGAGGAGTTCGGCCTCGAGGAACCGCTCGTTGCCGACCTCGACGTGGCGCAGGCCCTCGTCGACGACCTGCATCGCCTCGTCGCGTTCGCCGGCCCGCAACAGCCCGGAGGACAGCGCCCGCAACAGATCGGACATTCCCGACAACGCGCCGCTCTCATCCCACATCTGGCGGGCAACCCGCATCTGGGCGAGATGCTCCGGCGACGGGTCGAGGCTGAGCAGGGCGATGCTGAGCTGCACCCAGCCGACACCGAGCCATGAGGCGAAGCCGTACTGCGAGGAGATGCCGATGGCCTGCTGGGCGATGTCGATCGCCGCCGGGTGGTCTCCCATCAGGTTGAACACCTCGGCGGCGAAGGCGTACACATAGGCGCTGGTGAACGCCGCCCCGGTGCCATCGAGAGCGGCGGCCCGCTCGACCGCGGCGGCGACCATCTCGCGTGACGCCCGAAGCTCGCCGAGGAGACACAACCCCAGCGCGAGATTGACGCTCGCACCGGCCGCCGGATCGTGGGGCAGTGGATCGGTGCCGAGCGACGCCGGCCGCGTCAGGGCGAGGACGAGGTCGGCCCGGCCGCCCTGCGGATCGCCGCACCACAACCGTTGGTAGCCGAGGACCGCGGCCGCCGCCTCGACATCGCCTGCTCGACCCTCGGCCCGGGCCAGTTCCATCGCCGCCGAGGCAAGCGGGGCGGAGGTGAAGTTGTCGCCTCGCACGTGGTGATAGGCCCACAGACCGAGCAGCGCGGCGAGGTGCACGCCGCCGGAACCGGTTCGAGCCATCCGGCGGACCTGCTCGAACGCTTCGGCCACCTCGGGGGCCGGGTAGCCACGGGCGGCGAGCAGACTCGCCGCCCGACCGCTGGCCGCCTCGATCTCGACCCCGTCCTTCACCGGTTCGGTCGCCTGCGAAACCATCCGCAGAGCACGGGTGAAGTTGGCGATCGCCTCCTCGTGGCTTGCGGCGGCCGCCTGCTTCAGCGCCGACAGGAGGTATTGGCGGGCGGCCTGATCGTAAAGCGTCGCCTGTTCATAGTGATAGGCCGTGACATCGCCGGCACCATCGACTCCGGCTGTCGCGTCGAGCGATGCGGCGATACGGGCATGCAGGGCCCGGCGATGCCGACGCAGGAGCAGACGTTGGGCCGCCTCGCGTAGCAGCACATGGACGAACTCGAATCGATCGCCGACCCGCCGGACCAGGCCGCCGGCGACCAGCGTGTCGAGGTCGCGCTGCACCCGATCATCGGATTGGTCGAGCACGGCGGTGAGTTGCTCGATCGTCGTCGCCTGGCCGAATGTCGCCAAAGCCTGGGCGACCTCGCGTTGAGCGGCGAACTGGTCGATGCGGGCGACGAGCAGATCGTGCAGGGCGATCGGCACCTGGTCGTCGTCGATGAGGGCGAGCGCGGCCGAACCGTTCTCGAGCATCACCTTGGTCAGCTCTCGGACATACAACGGCACGCCGTCGCTCCGCTCGACCACTGCCTCGCGAACCCGGGCGCGTGCCGTCTCGTCGGGCACCAGTTGATCGATGAGCCGAGAGCATTCGGTCGGCGACAACGGGCCGACCGTCAGTTCCTCGATTGCCGCCGCCTCGAACGGCAAACCTGTCCGAGACGTGACGACCATCATCAGCGGTGCCGGCGAAGCACGATCGACGATCCGGCGAACCAGCTCGATGGTGGTCGGGTCGGCCCAATGCAGATCTTCGATGATCAGCAAGGTCGAGCGCAGGTTGGCGAAGTGGTCGGCCCACCGCACGAGGGCATCGAATCGTTGCTCACGCCGCTGGGCGGGCGAGGCCTGCGATATCGACATCTCATAGTCGGCGTGGTCCGAGAACATCGAGGTCAGCGCATCGATATCGACGGGGTCATCAAGGCCGCTCGCCGTGGCGACCTCGTCCGCAGAAGGTTGGTTCGGCAACGAGGTCGCACCGCGCAGGGCGCGGATCACCGGCCACAACGCCTCATTGCTGCGCAACGGGTTGCACTGCACGATGAGCACCTGCCCGCCATCGGCCGCGGCGACGTCGGTGATCTCGCGGACCAGCCGGGACTTGCCGACACCCGCATCACCATGGACGAACACCGTTGCGGCCTGATCTTGGGACCGCCGCCACGCATCGCTCGGCGCCGCCCGCTCGTGGTCCCGGCCGACGATCGGGTTCCCGGGGCCCGCTGTGGCCTCGAATCGCCACGGTACCGAGCGCTCGCCGAGCACCTCGTACAGCGGCACCGGACGCGAAACCCCTCTGAGGATCGGTGAGCCGTGAAAGCCCACCTCGATGAACGGTTTGGCCAGCTCGTAGGTCGCATCGCTGATCAGCACCTGCCCGGCCACCGCCTCGCTCTGGATGCGAGCGGCGAGATTCGGCGTCTCACCGACGATGTCGTGAAGTTCGACCTTGCGGCCCGCCCCCATGTCGGCGACGACGACCAGACCGGTATGAATGCCGACGCGGATCGCCAGGGGCACAGACGTCGACGACGTGCCCGGCTGCGGCAGCCCGTCGACCGCGGCGACCATCGCCTGGCCGGCCAGTACGGCACGGGTCGCGTCGTCCTCGTGGGCGAGAGGGAAACCGAAATAAGCGAGGATTCCGTCGCCGATGAAGTGGGCGACGGTGCCCCCGAACGATTCGATCACCCCTGCGCATGCGGTCTGATAGCGCCGGAGCACCTCACGGGTGTCCTCGGGATCGAGGCGCCCGGCCAGCTCGGTGGAGCCGACGACATCGCAGAACAACACCGTCAACCGCCGACGAGCCGCCGTGCTGTCGGTGCGCGGCGTTTTGCGGGCCCGGAAGCGGGCGAAGGTCACGATGGCCTGGGCGTCGGCATTCTCGGGATCGATCGTCAGCACGGCCTCGGCGAGCGCCATCGCCCGCTCGGTGTCACCATGCTCCAACGATTCCGCGGCGCGTTCGAGCTGGCTGTCAATGGCCTCCTCGTGACGCACATCGGCGACGAGAAGCGAGGAGTGAGGATCGTGCACCGTGCGTCGCACACTACACAGAGGGTTCAACGCCGTATAGAGCCTCGCCCTGTGTTGAGGGTCACCCTTCGAGCCCAGGTCGATCGATGTGGCAGGGTCGCCTCCCGACTACCCATCGCAGGAGCGTGCCCGTGACGACCCCTTCGTTCGCCGACTTCATCGACGCCCCGTTCTACCCGGGCGCGTCGCTCTCCCTGCCCGGCCGGTACAACGAGGAGCCGATCCAACCGTTCGGGCCGGCGGACGAGGCGCGCTTCTGGTTGCTCGACGGACACTGGAGTCGGGGGCTGACCCCGCTGTGCATGTCGGCCGTCAGCGACATCGTCTGGGGCACCCAGAGCGGGGCCGAGATGTACCAGCTCCCCGCCACCAAGGGAACGGCCGGACGAGCGGTCGGGATCCACGTCTACGTCGGCGATGTGCCGTGTTGCAGCGGTTGGGAGATCGGCGACCGGGCCACCCGCGTCGAGGCGCTGGTCGGCGACGCTCTGGCCGACTTCCCGGCCCTGTGGGCCAACCGCCTGGCATCGATCGAGACGGCATTGGATCACTTCGAGTCGGCCGACGTCGCCGCGATGGACCTCGCCGCCGTACGCGAATACATGGCAGAAGCGTGGGCCTTCCACAAGTGGGTATGGGTCGTCCACTTCGAGCTGATGGACCCCTTGATCGGCAACTACATGGGATTTCGCGGCCTGTGCGGCGAGCTCGGGGTGGCGGATGTCGACATTGCTCAATGCTTCCAGGGCCTGCCGACCAAGATCATGGAGACCGACGAGGGCCTGTGGCAACTCGCCGCCGCCGCCCGCGGCACTGCTGTCGCCGACCTCCTCGCCGGGCCCGATCCGCTAGCCCGACTCCGGGGAAGCGGCGACCCGGCGGTTGCCGCGTGGCGCGATCACCTCAACTCGTTTCTGGCGGCCTACGGCTGGCGGACCGAGGGGATGTGCGACCCGTCGCTCGCCCCGTGGATCGAGGACCCGACGCCGGCGTTGGAGACGATCGCCGCGTTCGCTCGGGCTCCGCGCAACCATGACTTCATGGCGGCGCGGGCGGCGGCGGTCGCCGAGCGGGAGTCGACGATTGCTCGCATCCGAGCGTCGTTGAGCGACGTCGACGGCGCCCGGTTCGACGGCACGCTGTCGGCATGCCAGCAGGCGAACTTCTCGTGGTGGCAGGAGGAGCACAACTTCTATATCGACCTCCGCGCTCACATCCCCCTGCGTCGGGCGGTGCTCCGGCTCGGCGAGTTGGTCGGAGTGGAGCAGTTCGACGACCTGTGCTACCTGTTCCGTCACGAACTCGATTCTCTGCTCGGCGGCACGCCCTACTCGACGTATGCCAACTTGATCGCTCCGCGGCGGGCGTTCTACATCGAGGGGCGCGCCCGCCGCAGCGAGATGCCCGGCTCGCTCGGCACGCCGCCCGAGGGCAGCGGAGACCCGGTGATGAAGGAGATCTTCGGGGTCGATCGCGCTCTGCTCGACGCGGTCGGCAATGCGTCGTCCGACGCCACCTCGTTCACCGGGATCGGCGTCTCGGCCGGAGTCGTACGGGGACTGGCGCGCGTCGTCACCGACGTGGCCAATCTGATCGATATCGGACCCGATGAGATCCTGATCTGCGTCTTCACCACACCGTCGTGGACGCCCGCCTTCGCCATCATCGCCGGCTGTGTGGCCGACACGGGCGGGACGTTGTCGCATACGGCCATCGTCGCCCGGGAATACCGGATACCCGCGGTCTGCGCGGCGGGGGTGGCCACATCGTCGATCAAGACCGGTGATCTCATCGAGCTCGATGGCACCACCGGAGCCGTACACATCCTCGAACGAGCGGCACCGTGAGCCCGGACGACCCACACACCCATTTCCCGGCCGGGTTCTTCGACCGGTCCGACCCGAGCCCCGACTCCGCCTTCTACACCTTCAACCGCCTCGTCACCCACATCGATCAGCGGGCGATCCACGCCGTCGGCCTGCTCTACGAACGACTGGGACTCCACGAGGGATCGGTGCTCGATCTGATGTCGTCGTGGATCTCCCACTTCCTCACCCCACCTTCTGAACTGGTCGTTCTCGGGATGAACGACGCCGAGTTGGCGGCCAATGAGATGGCCACGGAGCGAGTCGTTCACGACCTCAACGACGACCCGCATCTGCCATTCCCCGACGACCGCTTCGACGCGGCCACCTGTTGCGTGTCGATCGACTACCTCGTGCGGCCGATCGACGTGATGCGCGACGTGGCTCGAGTCGTGCGGCCCGGCGGACAGTTCGTCTGCACATTCTCGAACCGCTGCTTCCCGACGAAGGCGATCCGCGGGTGGTTGTCGGCGTCCGACGAGCAGCACTGCGCCATCGTCGCCCGCTACTTCGCTCTGGCGGGGGGTTGGGAGCCGGCCGAGGCGGCACGGTGCACGCCGCCCGGCACACCGGGCGATCCACTGTTCGCGGTGTGGGCCCGGCGGACCACGGTGTCGTGAGTTCGCTCCACGACGCCGGCACGGCGGCGCTGGGCCGACTGAGCGATCATGTGGCCCGGTTCGTCGCCGAACGGCTGGCCCATACGCCGCTCGGCCGCCATGCATCGCCGACCGAAATGGATCGGCTGTTGCACGGAGCGATCACCGACGCCGGCCTTGGCACCGATATGGCGTGGAGACTG
Source organism: Actinomycetes bacterium (assembly GCA_031371195.1). GTDB lineage: Bacteria > Actinomycetota > Acidimicrobiia > Acidimicrobiales > Ilumatobacteraceae > JANMJD01. Next base: position 9,444 of record JANMJD010000412.1, read on the forward strand.
TTCACCGATGCCGTCGTTCCCAACAACATCGGCCTGGCCAGC
>JANMJD010000414.1:0-2685 GCA_031371195.1 Actinomycetes bacterium
CGACCGGGTGGGGGTCATGTATGCCGGCAAGATCGTCGAGGAGGGCCCGAGCGAGCAGGTCTTCGACGATCCGCAGCATCCCTACACGGTCGGGCTGTTGCGCTCGCTGCCGCGTCACGGCATCCGCAAGACCGAGCGGGCGCTGGCGACGATCCCGGGCATCCTGCCGCTGATCGGCAGCGATCTGCCGACGTGCGTGTTCGTCGATCGCTGCCCGATCGCCACCGACCTGTGCCGTACCGAGGTGCCCCCGGTCGTTCCCGTGGGTTCCGCGGGTGATCACTACACCCGTTGTCACCACCCCGACCTCATCGCGACCATTGCCGAGCCGACGGCCATGCCCGACATCACGATCCTCGCCCCATCGGCCACCCAGCCCGATGTCTTGGAGCTTTCGCATGTCTCGAAGACCTTCCGCCAGCGCGGCAAGTCGATTCCCGCCCTGGTCGATGTCGACTTCGATCTGGCGGCCGGTGAGACGCTCGGCATCGTCGGCGAGTCGGGCTCCGGCAAGACGACGCTGGCCAAGACGGTGCTCGGCATCGAGACGCTCGATGCGGGCGGCACGGTAGCCCTCGACGGCAACACGCTCGGCGGGGCCACGTCGCAGCGGTCGGCCGGCGACAAGCGCTCGATGCAGATGGTGTTTCAGAATCCCGATTCGGCGCTCAACCGCAGCTGGTCGGTGCGACGCATCCTCACCCGCTGCGTCAGCAAGCTGACCGGGGTCAAGGGTGAGGCCGCCAACACCCGCGTCGAGCAGTTGGCCGAGCAGCTCCGGCTGACGCCACGCCACCTTGATCTCAAGCCGCGCCAGCTGTCGGGTGGCTTGAAGCAGCGGGTGGCCATCGCCCGTGCGTTTGCCGGCGACCCGCGCATCGTCGTCTGCGACGAGCCGACCAGCGCGCTCGATGTCTCGGTGCAGGCGGCGATCCTCAATCTCCTGGCCGACCTGCAGGCCCAACAGCAGACCAGCTATGTGTTCATCACCCACGACATGGGTGTCGTGCGCTACCTCGCCGACCGCATCGCCGTGATGTACCTGGGACGCATCCAGGAGATCGGCCCGACCGACGACGTGTTCAAGGGCCCTCACCACCCGTACACCGAGGCGTTGCTCTCGGCGGTGCCGAGCGTCGACGGTGAGACCAAGGTACGCATCCGGTTGGACGGCGAGATCCCATCGCCCGCCGACCCGCCGTCGGGCTGCGTGTTCCACCCCCGCTGCCCCCGGGCGATCGGTGGAGTATGCGAGACCACCGAGCCTCCGCTGGCCGAGGTGTCGCCCGGCCATTCGATGCGCTGCCACATCCCGATCGAAGAGCTGCGTCGGTTGCAGGGCCTGTAGCCGGTCGCGTCACCGAGCGGGCCGTGCGCCCGTCGCCGGCTACTACTGCAGCGTCTCGGGGAATCCGGGTGCCCGCAGGTCGGTGCCGAGTGCGTCCTCGAGCAGCTTGACCACCTGGGTCGACCAGGCGCCTCCGCCGTAGATCGCCTTGGCTCGAACGAAGGTCTGCTCGACGAGTCCGGCAAGCTCGAGCGGCACGCCGAACTCGCGTCCGAACCCCGTGGCGAAGCCCAGGTCCTTGAGGGCAAGGTCCATGGTGAAACCGATGTTGTAGCTGCCGTTGAGCACCAGTTGGCTCTCGGTCTCGTGGACGAAGCTGTTGCCCGACGAGTTGACGATCGCCTCGAACGACTTGGCCAGGTCGAGTCCGCCCTGTTTGGCGAGCATCAGGGCTTCGCCGGCCGCCACGAGATGGATGAACGCCAGCATGTTGGTGATCACCTTGATCACCGCCGCACTGCCGAGCGGGCCCATGTACAGCACCGGGTCGCCGATCGCCGCCAGCAGGTGGCGGTGCTGCTCGAACAGTGTTTCGTCGCCGCCGACGAGGACGGTGATGTCGCCGGCCGCCGCCTTGTGGACCCCTCCGGTGACCGGGGCCTCGAGCATCTGGATGTGTTGATCGGCGCAGACTCCGGCCAGTCGGAACAACTCGGCGCGATCGCTCGTCGAGTTGTCGATCCACGTGCCGCCAGGGGCGAATCCGCGGAACAAGCCCCGGTCGCCCTCGGTCACCGAGCGCACCGCAGCCGGTGACGGTAGGCAGGTGAACACCACCGTCGACCGCTCGGCAACGGCGGCTGGGGAGTCGGCCCAGGTCGCTCCGGCGGCCTCCAGGTCGGCGGCGAGCGCTCGATCGAGGTCGTGGACGGTGACGTCGTGCCCCGCCCGAAGCAGGCTCCCCGCCAGGTGAACCCCCAGATTGCCGAGCCCGATGTATCCGACGTGTTGTCTCATCGTCCAAGTCTCGGCGACGGCCGCCCGATCGATGAAACTCGATCGGACGGCGGCGAATCTACGAGGCTTCCAACACCTGGCACAGCTCGCACACTGCGTGTCCGCAGCGGATGCTCAACAGCCGCTCCTCGTGGAATCGACGAATGCCCTCGTCGGTGGCCAGGGCGTTGTAGAGATTCCGCATTTCGGTGTTGTGGCGGGTGAATATTCGACCGACGACGACAAAGGCGCCGATGACCATCGTCTCGACCACCAGTGCCACGAGTCGTCCGTACGTCAACCGGTCGAGCAGGAAGCGACCTCGATGCGGTATGTCGCCCGGACCTCGCGCCCGAGTTCATAGAACTCGCGCTCATGCACGAGCGTGGCGCGATCGGGTG
>JANMJD010000416.1:0-2432 GCA_031371195.1 Actinomycetes bacterium
CGCTGGCTGCAGCAGCTCGTGTTGGTGCTTCAGGCAACGAACGGACCAGATGACCAGGACGGATACTTGCGGCTGGTCGGACGCCTGCGCTTCAGCACTGTTCGGGGCGAGTCCTATGCCTCCCACGGGCAAGACCTCGCTATTGCGGTCCTGCGGCCACTCGACGCTCGGATGCGTAAGGAGTTCGGCTTCACAATCGACGAGTTCCTCGGGGTCGTCAGGGCTGCAGCCGACCTGATGAACGATCGTGTCAACGAGCATCTCCAGCACATGTCCGAGGTGTTCCGCCGCGTCGCAGCAGTTTCGAAGAGCGATCTCTCCGAGGCTCGCAGGATCGAGCTGGGCTCCGAGTTCATGGCAGCGTTTGAGGGTTTACCCCCGTCGCTGATCTTCACAGCTACCGACGTGGCGACTTATGGCGGCCTCGAAACCGACGTCGCTGTTCGCGTTCTCGAACGCATGAGCCTGACGGCCGGCGAACTCGAACCAGGTACGTACCGATCCGCGCTCGATCCATGCCCATTCTGGCAGCGTCCGCTTCTGCGCTCGGGTGACCGATTCACGTTGCCGGTCGCCGGTCACGCGCTTCGTTCACCGCTTGAGGCGTTCGAGCAACGTCTGCTGGCGAGTGCCAACTCGTTCAGTCAGCACCGCGCCAAGATCATCGACGAGCTGGCGCTCGGCTATCTGACGGAAGCGCTTCCAGGCTGTGAGGCCTTCGGACCGGGTGCCTACTACCACTTCGACGATGGCGACGGATTGCAGCGCTACGAAACCGACGGGCTCATTGTGTTCGAGGGTTGGGTCCTCGTCATCGAAGGAAAGGCAAACGCGTTAACCGCGATCTTTCATCGGGTGGCGTGAGCGGGGTTGTTGGTGGTCACGGTGAGTGTTTGGAATGCTGTTCGGACGTTGTGGATCGCGGCGATGAGGATGCGGGTCCAGGGCCAGGTGTGATCGAGGCGCAGGCGGCGACCGGTCGGGCTGATCGCCGCGGCGACGTGGAGGAGTCGGTGACGGATCGTCTTGGGGGTCGCTCGGCGCATCTGTCCGACGCAGCCGAGGTGCTGTGACCAGGCGAGCAGGTCGTTCGCGGCGAAGCAGAGGGTCATCCAGACGGTGTTGTTGACGATGTCATCGAACGGCAGATTCGAGAGCCCGGTCGCTTTGGTGTCGCGGATCACGCTCTCGGCGCTACCCCGTTGGCGTTGGACGAGTTCGAGTCGGGCGACGTCGGCACCGGTCTGGTTGGTGATGAAGGCGGTGTGACGGAACCCTTCGATGGTGTCGAACAGCGAGAGTTGCGCCCCGGGATGCGGTCGTTCGCGACGCACGATCAGTCGGGTCCCGGCCGGCCAGCCGTCCATGCTGACGAGGGTGGTGAGTTCGACGATCTGCGCCCCGTCACGGTTGGCGCCGTCGGGTTCGACGGCTGGGTGCCAGCATCCGGTCGGGATCCCGATCACCCCGTCACGGACCCGGTTGTCGATCTGATACCCGAACGTGAACTGAAGGTTCCTGTCGACGCATGCCTCGGCGAACCAATGCGATGCTCCGGCCCCATCGGCGCGGATCAGAATCGGGTGTTTGACCAGGTCAGGATGGTCGCCTGGTTGGTGGCCGGTCTGCCAGTCGGCGGGGAGTTGGGCGAGGGCGTCGGCGAGCACGGTGACATGATCGGCAGCGGTGTTCGATCCGGCGTTCCCCGGGCGCATCAGCCCGGTGAGCACTTCGTCGGTTTCGACGATCATGGCCAGCAACGGGTGATGCCCGAACGTGCGTTTATACGTCGGAGCAGCGTCCTGCTTGGCGGTGCGGGTCGGGAGCAGGGTGGCGTCGAAATCGACGATCAGCCGGTCTGCGGCCGGGCCGGCACCCGCCGCCCACGCACGGGTTCGGGCCGTGGCGCGAGCAGCAGCGATCTGGCGGAGTTCGACCGCACCGATCTGATCGAACGTGCGCCACACCGTCGCATCCGAGGCGACCGGACCGAACATCGCCGGCTGCGCCCGCAACCCAGCGATGTCGGACAGGCATGTCGCCCCATCGGCGATGGCCAGCACGACCTGAGCGAGGGTGCGTCCCGGATCATGGCGGCGCTGCGGGATGCGGGTCATCGCCGCCGACAGCCCGGCGGTCAACCCGGAGAGGTCCGCTGTTTCGGCGAGCCAGCCAATCCCCGCGTGCGAGACCAGCCCGGTCCCGTCGCCGGTCACTACCCGCGGTCGAATCAGCCTGATATTGTCGGCCATTGAAAGCCCTCCGATTCCGGGACAAATGGTTGTGTCGCAACACCAATTCTCCCAGGTCAGAGGGCTTTTCACGTGGCAATCAGACTGCGCCTACGCAAGATCGCGGCTAGGCCGCCGTCGCCGCTCGCTTTCCGTCGGGCGTAGAGCTCGATCGCCGGGCGATGCACGCGGATCTGGGTG
>JANMJD010000431.1:0-2406 GCA_031371195.1 Actinomycetes bacterium
GACCATTGCCACCTGCTGCAGGGCGCCGGGCGCCTGGGTGGAGATCACGCCCCATGGGGCGTCGAGAAACGTGCGCAGGATGGCGGCTCGGTGACGATGCACGATGCCCGCGGCCACGCCGGCGCCGGTGTGAGCCGACCACAGCCCTAGCATCAGCCTCGTTGCCGCCGCAACTGCGGCAAGGACCAACCCTCGCCGAACGGAGATGTCGACGCCGATCACGTCGATCTTGCTGCGACCACCGGTGATCGCCACCGCGGCGGTGGAGATCGCCAGCAGGCTGATGGCGTCGGCGATCCCTGCGATGAACGAGGCCAGCGAGATCGTCCACAACCGTGTCAGTTCGGCCGCGGAGGTGATCGCGCGCAGTGCCTCCCGGTTGGTCACGACGGGCACGCTAGCCGTGTGCCTGTTACTTGATGCGGGGTTCCCAGCGGAAGCGGCGGAGCGAGACCACGAGGCCGACGACACCCCAGGCCAGCATCATCGCCGTGTGGGTGGCGATGATGCCGGTGCCGCCACCGAACGGGTTGAAGACGTGGACCATCGCCTGCACCAGATGCCGCACCGGGAACACCACGGCGACGCGGCCCAACGTCGATGTCGACGAGACCGGCCCGAACGTGCCGGAGATGAACAGCAGCGGGAAGAGCACGAAGTTGATGATTGCGGGTGCCGCGTCTTCGTTGGGCACGAACGTCGAGACCGCAATGCCCAATGCGCTGAAGCAGAACGCGCCCACGACGATGGCGAGGATCAGCGCGAGGTACCGCCCGGGGAAGGTGACGCCGTAGGCGATCACGCCGAGCCCGACGAGCAGTGTGGTGAGGATCAAGGCGACGACGATCACGTTGCCGACGATGCCGCAGAGGTACACGACCGGGGACAGGGGAGTGCCGCGGGCTCGTTTGAGCAGCCCGTTCTCTCGACGGATGCACACGGTGAACGCGAGGTTCGTGTAGCACGCCGAGATCAGCCCGAAGGCGACGATGGCGGGCACGTAGTACTGGGCGAACTTGACCTCACCGCCCGGCAGGTCGACCTTGCCATTGCCATTGAGCGCGGTGAAGATCACGAGGAACAGCAACGGGAACGCAAACGTGAACACGGCCGCCGCCGGGTTGCGCCAGTACGACTTCTGCTCCCATCGAACCTGGAAGCCGATCATCGGCACCGTCGATCTCATGCCGGGTCGTCGTCTCGAGGCGCGGTCAGGGCGACGTAGACGTCGTCGAGCGACGGACGCGTCACGGCGAGTTGGGCGAGCTCGCCGCCGTGATCGAGCGCCCACGATGTCAGCGTGCGGAGTGCGGCGGTCGGTGTCGACGTGGTGATGACGACGGCCCCGTCGCCGGCGTCGTCGGCCGCGACGGGGAGCTGGTCGATGGCCACGCCGGCCGGCAACAGGAATCGGATCTGGGCGGCGGCGTCGGCCCGACCACCGATCGACTCCGGCGGGCCTTCGGCCACGATCAGCCCGCTGGAGATGACGATGACCCGGTCGGCCAGGGCTTGCGCTTCGTCCATGTAGTGCGTCGTCAGCAGCACGGTCTTGCCGAGCTGCTTGAGGTTCGTGATCATGTCCCACGCCTGCCGGCGTGCCGTCGGGTCGAACCCGGTCGTGGGCTCGTCGAGGAAGAGCAGCTCCGGATCCGGGATCAGCCCGAGGGCCACGTCGAGGCGGCGCTTCTGCCCGCCCGACAGTGACTTGACCCTCGCAGACGCCTTCTCGCCCAGCCCGACGATGTCGATCACCTCGGGCACGCCGAGGGGGTGGCGGTAGTAGCCCGCGTGCATCGTGAGCACCTCGGTGACGGTGAGGTAGGGATCGACCCCGCACTCCTGTAGGACGATGCCGATGCGTTGGCGCATCTCCGTCCCGCCGTGCGCCGGGTCCACGCCGAGCACGTTCACGGTGCCCGAGTCACGTGTGCGGTAGCCCTCCAGGATCTCGACGGTCGTGGTCTTGCCGGCGCCGTTGGGGCCGAGGACAGCGACGCACTCGCCCTGTTCGACAGCGAAGCTGACACCGCGGACTGCATGCACATCGCCGTACGACTTGCGTAGGTCGGCGACCTCGATCACGGCCATCTAGACGACTTTGACGTCCGCGCTGAACTTGACCTCGTCGAACCCATACCGTGCCGTGACCACGAGTCGCCAGGTGGCCGCGTAGGGGAACGATGCGCCGTTGTTGATGACATGACCGGCACCGGCCTTGGAGACGTCGATCTTGATCGGGTCGACGTCGCGCGACGGGTCCTGGATCGTCACGGTGACGTTGTCGGGTTGCACCAGGCTGCTGTTCGGGCTCGACAAGAAGATGTGCAGCTCGTTGGCCCCGACACGACCGGGCGAGACCGTGATGGTCGACAGGTACCCGCCACTGGTGATGGTCGCCGAGAA
>JANMJD010000432.1:0-3407 GCA_031371195.1 Actinomycetes bacterium
AGTGAGCGTGGCGATGTCGGCAAGCAGGTGTGAGGCGCGGGGGTCGGGGTGGATCGGGCTGATCGTGAGGCGATGAACCGTCACGAGCCACTCCGCAAGCTCATGGATTCGACCGTACCGATGTAGGTCGCGCGGATCAGCCAGCCTGTACGAAAAGTCAACGTGGTGTGACGCCTGCCGAGAGGTTCGTCGGCGTTGGGCGTCCAACCGTACGCTGGGGGTGTCGTGTCTGAACCTCTTGCGTATCCCGCCACCCGTTTGATCCTGGTCCGCCATGGCGAGTCCAACGCCACCGTGAATCGGGTGATCGGCGGACCCCGCACCTGCTCGGGTCTGTCGGATCATGGGCGTGACCAGGCCGAAATGCTGCGTGATCGGTTGCGATCGACGGGCGAACTCACCCTCGACGCGATCTATGCCAGCCAGTATCCCCGAGCGCGCGAGACGGCTGACATCGTGTTGCAGGCCTTCCCCGGCATGGAGGTCCAGACCGACTCGGGGTTCGGCGAACACGATCCGGGGGCAGAGTGCGACGGGCTGGGATACGACGAGTTCGTCGCCCGCTACGGCACGGGGCACGACTGGCGCAACCCGTTCGCCGAGACGTTCCCGGGCGGCGAAACGGTCGCTCAATTCCACTTTCGCGTCGGCACCGCCACCCACGCCCTGGTGGAGCGCCATCCGGGCGAATCGATCCTCGTGGTCTGCCACGGAGGCGTCGTCGACTGCCTCATGCGCCAACAACTCCACCTCCCGCCCACCGGCGGGTTCGAGCTGTTCACCCTCAATACGTCGATCACCGAAATGGTCGCCGTCGGCCCTGCCACGTGGCGACTCGTGCGCTACAACGATGCCGCCCACCTCGCCTGAGAATCTCCCGGTCGGGGCGTTGCACGGGGCGTGACTTACGCTCGTCACTCATGGGGATGCTCACGGGTAAGACGGCGGTCGTCATCGGAGGGCACTCCGGATTCGGGCTGGCCATCACCCGGCGGTTCGCCGACGAGGGCGCCCATGTCGTCGTTGCGGCGCGGCGGATCGAGCTCGTCAACGAGGTCGCCGCCGCCGTTGGCGGAACGGGGATCATCTGCGACATCACCGACGATGACCAGGTGCAAGCCCTCGTGGCCACGGTCCTCGCCGACCGCGCCAGGATCGACATCGCCGTCAACTGCGCCGGATACGAGCAGTCGTCGACGATTGCCGAGCTGACGCCGCAGCGGTTGCGGGCGATGCATGCCGTACAGCTCGACGGTGCCCTGTATTGCATGCGCCACCTGGGGAATGCGATGGCGGGCGCTGGTGGGGGAGCGTTCCTCTCGTTGAGTTCACTGACGGCTCACAACCCTTCGCGGGGGCTGGCGGCGTATGCGTCGGCCAAGGCGGCGATCGAATACGCCACGAAGATCGCCGCCGTCGAGTACGGCGATCGGGGCGTGCGATTCAACGTCATCGCCGCCTCGTTGATCGAGACGCCGATGACGGCGCGGATCTTCACCATGCCGGCCTTCATCGAGGCGTTGAAGGAGATGACGCCGCTCGGGCGGATGGGAAGCCCCGCCGATATCGCCGACGCGGCGATGTTCCTGTGCTCGGCCCAGTCCGCCTATGTCACCGGCCAGACCCTGTGCGTCGACGGCGGCGCATCGTTGCTGGCCCTGCCGACCGCTCAGATGTACGGCGATGTCGCCCGTCGGTGGAAGGCGCGTGTCGCCGCCGAAACGGATGAGAGCAGCCCGGCGCCCGGCTCGACATGAGACATTTCGATGTCGTGATCGTCGGTGCAGGATCGGCCGGGTGCGTGCTCGCCCGACGACTCAGCGATGGTTCCGACCGGAGTGTCGTGCTGCTGGATGCCGGACCTACCGATGGGCCGGGCGCGGCGATCGGCGGTCCGAGCTTCTTCGATGCGCTGGAGGAGCCCGGACGGACCTGGCCGGAGCTGATGGTTCGGCGCCGAGCGGAGCACGATCCGGTCGTCTATCGCCGCGGTCGCGGGTTGGGCGGATCGTCGGCCGTGAATGCGATGGTGGCGATCTCCGGGCATCCCGACGACTATGACCGGTGGGTCGAGCTCGGTGCACATGGTTGGGGTTGGCGTGATGTCGAGCCGTGGTTCGACCGTACGGCGTTGACGCTGAACCGTGCCGACCCGGCCGAGCGGGGTCCGGTGACCAGCGCTTTGATCGCGGCGCTCGCCGGTCGCGTCGTCGCCGTCCCGCTCACCCGCGACCGCCGCGGTCGGCGGGTGTCCTCTGCAGACGCCTATCTGCGCCCAGCGGTGCGCCCGGCGAATCTCGTGGTTCGAGGGATGGCCACCGTCGAACGGTTGCTGATGGCCGGGACACGGGCCGTCGGTGTCCGACTGGTCACCGGCGAGGAGATCGCCGCCGAGATGGTGGTCGTGACGGCCGGGGCGATCCACTCGCCCGCCCTGTTGCTGGCCAGCGGCATCGATCGCCCCGGCATCGGCCGCAATCTCAAGGACCACCCGGCCATTCCGATTCCGATCGTCTATCGCCCCGGTCGGGCCCCCGACCCGCACAGCCTGCCGATATCGGCGATCGGCCGGTTCACCTCGGGGGAGATGCCCGACGACATCCAATGGCTGCCGCTCGACCACCTCGGCGCGAGTGCCCCGGGGCTGGGCATGGTGATGGTGGCGCTGATGACGGTGCGCTCCTCGGGAGCGGTGACGCTCCCGGCCGGTCGCGCGGCAACGATGCCCGACGTCGACTTCAACCTGCTCGACGACGCCGACGACGTGGCTCGACTGAGAATCGGCGTCGAACATGCCGTCGAGGTATTGCGTAGCACCCCTGAGCTGGTCGGACTAGGTGAACCGGTCGTTCCGGACACGAGCCCCGCCGGCCTGCGCGCCGTTTTGGGTGACTATGTGCATGCCGTCGGCACCTGCCGGATGGGGGCGCGCGACGACCCGGCCGCAGTCGTCGACGAGCATTGCCGGGTCATCGGCTACCAGGGATTAGTGGTCTGCGACGCCTCGGTGATGCCCGATCTACCCCGCGCCAACACGCATCTGCCTACGGTGATGATCGCCGAGCGGGTGGCGACCTGGCTCGGCGGCGCAGCGCCGATGTGATCGGGCGGCATCGCAATCAGCCGTCGGCGTGCTAACCAATCAGACGTGTCGGACGTGTCTGTTCTCAACTATGGCCAAGGCTTGCACGAGATTGCGGACGGTCGCTTCGCCGACCTTCACCCCGATGGCGGTTGGAGATGGAGCACCGGCGGTCGTGTCGTGGGCGACGGGGCCTCGCTGCTCGTCGACAACCTGTTCGACGTCGAGCTCACTGCGGCGATGCTCGCCACGGTGGCGTCGGCGACGCGGACCGCGCCGATCGGAACCGTCGTGATCACCCCTGCCACTGGTGACCACCGGTCCG
>JANMJD010000459.1:0-8776 GCA_031371195.1 Actinomycetes bacterium
CGACGATCTGGGCGAACGTCGTCTCGTGGCCCTGGCCCTGGGTCTGCACCGACAGGCGGATCTGCGCCTTGCCGGTCGGATGAATCCGCAGCTCACAGCCATCGGCCATACCAAGACCGAGGATGTCCATGTGCTTGCGCGGTCCGGCGCCGACGCCTTCGGTGAAGAACGAGATGCCGATACCCATGTACTCGCCACGGGCCCGCTTCTCGGCCTGCTCCTTGCGAAGATCGTCGTAACCGGCGATCCGCATGGCCTCGGTCAACGCGGCGGGATAGTTGCCCGAGTCGTACTCCCAACCGGTCGGCGTGGTGTAGGGGAACTGCTCGGGCTGCAGCAGGTTCTTCATCCGCAGTTCGGCCGGGTCCATGCCCAACTCGTCGGCCAGACGGTCGATCAACCGCTCGATCAGATACACCGCCTCGGTGATCCGGAACGAGCACGCGTAGGCGACCCCCCCGGGAGCCTTGTTGGTGTACACGCCCGTGACCTTGCAATGGGCGGCCGGATAGTTGTACGAGCCGGTGAAGATGTGGAAGAAGGCGGCTGGGTACTTCGACGGCTGCGCCGTGGCGTTGAACGCGCCGTGGTCGGCGAGTACATCGGTACGTACGGCCTGGATCTTGCCGTCGGCCGTCGCGCAGATCTCGCCGTGCATGTGGTAGTCGCGGGCGAAGCCGGTCGTCATCAGGTTCGACGAACGGTCCTCCATCCACTTCACGGGCTTCTTGGTGACGATCGAGCCGACAACGGCCAACACGTAGCCCGGGTACACCGGCACCTTGTTGCCGAATCCGCCGCCGATGTCGGGCGAGATCACCTGGATCTTCTGCTCGGGAATGCCCGCGACCAGGGCGTACACCGTGCGGTGGGCATGGGGCGCCTGGCTGGTGATGTACGCCGTGAGCTTGCTCGTCACCGGATCCATGTAGGCCAACGAACCGCAGGTCTCCATCGGCGCCGGGTGCGAGCGCGGGTAGAGCATGTCGAGACTGACCTTGACGTCGGCGGCAGCAAAGGCCGCATCGGTCTTGGCCGCGTCGCCGGCCTCCCAGTCGAAGATGTGGTTGGTCTTCTGCTCCCGCTCGTCGCGCACCAGCGGAGCGTCGGCGTCGAGTGCGGCCCTGGCGTCGATCATCGGCGGCAGTGGCTCGTACTCGACGTCGATCAGCTCGAGCGCGTCACGCGCCGAGTACTTGTCCTCGGCGATCACGAAGGCCACCTCTTGGCCCTGGAAACGGACCTTGTCGGTGGCCAGTACGGCTTGCACGTCGCCCGACAGGGTCGGCATCCATGCGAGCCCGAGAGTTTCGAGCAGAGCTCCGGTGATCACCGCTTTGACCTTCGGGTGCGCCTCGGCGGCCGAGGTGTCGATCGAGATGATGCGGGCGTGGGCATAGGGGCTCGCCAGGATCGCCCCGAACAACATCCCCGGCAGGGTGATGTCGTCGAGATAATTGCCCTTGCCTCGCAGGAAGCGGACGTCCTCCTTGCGGACCATGCGGCCGAAACCGATCGGGTTCCCGGCGGCCGATACGGGGGCGTCTTCAGTCATCGTCACGATGAGGCTCCTTCGGGCTGGTGGGCGGCGGCCCATTGGATGGACTTCACGATGTTGTCGTAGCCGGTGCAGCGGCACAACTGACCGCTGATCGCCTCGCGGATCTCGTGCTCCGACGGATCGGGATTCTGGGCGAGGAGCGCCTTGCCGACGAGCATCATGCCCGGAGTGCAAAAGCCGCACTGCAGGCCATGGCACGCCATGAAACCCTGCTGGATCGGGTCGAGCCCGGCTGCGGTCTCCATCCCCTCGATGGTGTCGATCGCCGTGCCCTCGGCCATCACCCCGAGCACGGTGCAACTCTTGACCGGCACGCCGTTCATATGGACGACGCACGCGCCGCAGTTCGACGTATCACAACCCCAGTGGGTGCCGGTCTGGCCGAACTCATCGCGAATGAGGTGGACGAGCAGCATGCGCGGCTCGACGTCGGCGCTCATCGGCTCGCCGTTGACAGTGACATTGACTTCCATGATCAGTTCTCTCCTCGGGCCCGGGCGATCGCCGAACGTAGAGCCCGCTTGGTCAGTTCGCCGGCCAGATGCCGCTTGTATTCGGCCGGACCGCGCTGGTCGGTGGACGGATTGGAGTGCTGGGCGGCCAACGCCCCGGCGGCGTCGATGTTCTCGGACGTGGCAGCCTTGCCGATCAGCGCCGCTTCGGCCTCGGGAGCGCAGAAATGCTGTGCTCCGACGGCGGTGAGACCGATGCCGACATCGGAGACGATGTCACCGTCGAGCCATACGCACGCTCCGGCGGCAGCGATCGCCCAGTCGCCGGCACGGCGCTCGACCTTGGCATAGGCGCTGCCGCCACCCGGGCGGATCGGCATGCGCACCTCGGTGATCATCTCGGCATCGCCGACGACTGTCTGATACGGGCCGTCGTGGATATCGCGCGCCGACACGGTGCGGGTGCCGCCCGACCCGACGATCACAATGGTCGCCTTCGCCGCACTGAACACCGCCGAAAGGTCCTCGCTCGGATCGGCCTGGCCGATCGAGCCGCCGATGGTGCCGCGATTGCGGACCACCGGGTCGGCGATGACGCGCTCGGCGTCGTGAAGGATGCGGTAGTGCGCTCCGGCGACACCCGACGACAGCAGGTCGGCATGTCGGGTCATCGCACCGATGCACAGCTCGTTGCCGTCGACGCGCACATACGACAACGTGTCGACCAGGGCGTTGATGTCGATGAGGTGCTCCGGGCGGGCGAGGCGCAGCTTCATCATCGGGAGCAGCGAGTGGCCCCCGGCGACGAGACGGGCTTCAGGCCCCAGTTGTTCGAGTAGTGCGACAGCGTGTGAAACGCTGGTCGCCCGTTCGTAGCCGAACGGTGCAGGTGTCTGCATCGGCCCCCCTTGCAGCGGTAGTGCCCCGACCTCGCGGCCGTGGCATGCATGAATGTTCGTTGAGTCGTCAGTGTCTCCGTGACGGGCGTCACCGTCAACGCCGCAGTAATGCTTCCCTTATCGACAACCACCCCGGGGGTCTACGCTGCCGGGCCGTGACGCTCAACCAACTCAAGGTCTTCGTGTTGGTCGTGCGACTGGGGTCGTTCCGGGCGGCGGCCAACGCCCTCGGCGTTAGCGAGCCGGCCGTGTCGCAGGCGATCACGGCCCTGCGTCAAAGCCTCGGCGACCCCCTGTTGAGCAGGGGAAACTCAGGCATCGACCTCACGCCGGCCGGACAGCGAGTCGTCGGTCTGGCGTCGCAGATGGTCAACCTGGCGGTCGAGGCGGAGAACGCCGTCCGCCAGGCCCAAGGCGGGCCGGAGCTGCTGAGGGTCATCGCCACGGCCACACCTGGCGACGCAGTCGCTCCCGCGCTCCTGCAGGCATTCATGCTCAGATCGTCAAAGGTGGAAGCCACCCTCGGTATCGCCACGACCGAGGAGATGGGAGCGCTGCTCGCCGAAAGACTGGCTGATGTGGCGATCGGGCCGCGCCTCGCCGGTACCAGTCATCCGGGGGTGATCAGCGACCCGTTGATGCGTTATCGGCTGGTCATCGTCGCCGCCTCCGACCACCGGCTCGCACGTCAGTCCACGCCGGTCCGCCCACGCCAGCTCATCGACCAGGAATGGCTCGTCGATCCGAGCGGTACCGATCCGTTGAGCGACGTGGGCATGTTGCTCGCCCGGCTCGGGATACCACCGGATCGCGTCACCGTGTTCCCCAGTCAACGCCTGGCGTGGGCGGCGGCCGCCAATGGGGAGGGCATCGCCCCGGCGATCGAGCATCTGCTCGTACGCGCTGAACGGTCGGTCGTCGTACTGGCGGTCGAGGGAATGCCGCTGGACCTGTTCTGGTACGTCAACACCCTGGCCGTCGACCGGCGGACGACCGCCGTGGGCCGACTGTTGCGCTATCTGTCGTCGCCGGACTCGATGCAGGCGATGTTCAGGGCCGACGGCCGGGTGCCGGCGTCGAAGTTCAAACCGCCCGTCTACGTGACGATCTGGAGCTGAACCCTGGCACGGACGCCAGGATGTCATCTCTGGTTACAGCGGGGGAATGCTGGAGGTGACGGCCTGGAGCCCGGAAGTGACAGCGTGAAGCGGGGATGGCCGCCTGCGAACCGAGTTGTCGAGTACGGCGGCGTATCCTGGAACCCGTCATGACTACCGCGACTGCTCCCACCGTGCTCCCCAGCGCCAACGACCAGTGTTGGTGCGGGAGTGGACGAAAGTACAAGCGCTGCCACAAGCAGCTCGAAGGCCGCATCGTTCCTCACGAGATCAGCCCTTATCGGCCGGTCCCAGCCGAGATCAGCCGCCCGACATATGCCGAGACCGGCCATCCGGTGCGCTGGGACGAGCCGCGGATCAAGTCACCCGAGATCATCGAACGGATGCGCCACGCCGGGCGCGTCGGGGCCGAGATCCTTCGACTGGCCGGCGAGATGGTCGCCCCCGGGGTGACCACCGACGACATCGACGCCTACGTCCATCAGCTCTGCATCGACCGCGACGCATATCCCAGTCCGCTCAACTACAACGGCTTCCGCAAGAGCGTGTGCACCTCGGTCAACGAGGTGATCTGCCACGGCATCCCCGACTCGCGCCCACTGCAGGACGGCGACATCGTCAATCTCGACGTCACCGCCTTCGTCGGCGGGGTCCACGGTGACACCAACGCCACCTTCACCGTCGGCGAGGTCGACCCGGCCAGCCAGGCGCTGATCGACGTCACCGAGGAGTGCATGTGGCGGGGCATTGAAGCGGTGTTCCCCGGGCGACCGGTGAGCGATATCGGCCGGGCGATCGAGGCCGCGGCCCGCAAGGGGCGCTACGGCGTGGTACGCAGCTTCGTCGGCCATGGAATCGGCGAGCAGTTCCATACCGACCTCCAGATCCTCCACTACTACGACTCCCGCTCGACCACGCTGATGCGCCCGGGCATGACGTTCACCATCGAGCCGATGATCACCATCGGCTCGTGGCAGCACCGCCTCTGGGCCGACGGCTGGACCGCGGTCACCGCCGATGGCAAGCGCACGGCCCAGTTCGAGCACACGATTCTGGTCACCGACCAGGGACCGGACGTGCTCACCGGCGGCGAGGGCGCCGTCTCCCCGACCGCGCCCTGGAACCGTTGAGTCGATTGCTCGCCGCGACCGAACCGTAGAAGCCGCACCGCGTCAGGCGGACCGGGCCTCGATGCGGGCGCGCCACCACTCGAACAACCGATCATCCGGATCGTCGAGCCCGTAAGCGTCGATCATCGCCCGGCCGCAACCGGAGACGTCGCCGCAGCGAAGCATGCCGATGGCGGCTTCCAGAGAACCGGTCGGCATCGGGAGGCGGGCGAGCACCGCCGCCGGTACGCGCATCGCCGCGGCCGACATCCCACTGCCCGCCATCTGCGCCGCCAGCCACGCCGAGGCCACCGGCGACGTGAGTAGCGCCGCGATCCACCAGACGTCGGACGGGTCGGTCGGGATCACCGAGACAACGGGTACCCCGGGCAGCCACCGCCCACCCGGATCGGCGACCGCCTCGATCACCTTGGTCTGACTGGCCACCAGCACCTTGGGGACCAGTCGACGCACCGCCCACGCCTGCAGCCGCGTGCTCAGCAGACCGAGATCGACCCGCGGAGCGGCGTACGACTGCTTGGCGAACCGGATCGGCCGCTCACCCCACCAGCACCGACCGGGATCGATCAAGCCGCTGGTCACGAGCGGTGGACCGTCCATTCCGTCGCCGACGGCGCCGACCAGTCCGTAGTACTGATCGCGGAAGTCGGCCGTCACCGTGGCCACGTCGCCGAGCAGGCGGACCGACGTCAATGGGGCGATTTCGGGCACGCCCAACTGGTCGCGGATCAGCCCGGACCAGCCGTCGTCGTCATCACCGAGTCGCTCGAAGGGGAGATCGGACCAGGGGGCGAAGTCCTTGCCGGCCTGCCGCCGGATGGCCCGCCCTCCACCCGAGGGACGAATCAGCCCGAGCGCACACGTGCGCACCTGCGCGTCGAAGACCGTCGTCGGCGACCACCAGAACCAGTCGAGCGTTGCTTGGCGCAGCACCGCGGTGCGGATCGGCCCGGCATCGCGGGTGACGATCAACGACAGCGGCAGCACAAGACCCACACGGCCACCACGCGGATGCGCCAACCCGGTCGCCAACGCCAGAAAGTCAGCCGCCACGTCGGCGTACGCGCCGCCGCCGAATGCCGAACGACCGCCGCGTGAGGTGGCCGAGGACATCTGCGAGAGGAACGGCGGATTGCCGACCACCAGGTCGAAGCGAGTAGTTCCCCACGCACGGGTCAGGGCGTCGGCGCAGACAATGGTGGCGGCGCGCCCCAACGACTTCCTCGTCGCCGCGGCCGTGTCGGGGTCGATGTCGATGCCCGTGAGCCGCGCCGTCAACCCGAGTTCGGCGAGTTGTCTGGCCGCTTCGACGAGAAACCTTCCGTCACCGCACGCCGGGTCGAGTACGCGCACGATGGAGCCCCGTGGGACGAACCGCGCCAGCGCGGCGGAGACGACGGCCTCGACGAGCGGCGCTGGGGTGTACCAGGCGCCAAGCTGTCGCCGTCGAACCGGATGGAGGTCCGCCGGGTCCATCTCACTAGCGTCGCGCATGTGGCCGATCGCTACATCACCTTCAGCCGCGACGAATGGGCCGACCTGCGCGCCGCCACGCCGCTGACGTTGCGCGAGAAAGACCTCGAAGCGATGCGCGGCATCAACGAACGCATCGATCTCGACGAGGTCAAGGCGATCTACCTGCCGCTCACCCGTCTGCTCAACCTGTACGTATCGGCCACCCAGAACCTGCACAAAGTATCGGCGACCTTCCTCGGCACCATCGCCCCGAAGGTGCCGTACGTCATCGGTGTGGCGGGCAGCGTTGCCGTCGGCAAGAGCACGTTCGCCCGCATCCTGCAATCACTGCTGTCGCGCTGGCCCGATCACCCACAGGTCGATCTGGTGACCACCGACGGGTTCCTGCTGCCGAATGCCGCGCTCAACGAGCGCGGGATCATGAATCGCAAGGGCTTCCCCGAGAGCTACGACACCCGGCGACTGCTCCAGTTCCTGCGCGAACTCAAGTCAGGTGAGGCCGAGACCCGCGCCCCGGTGTACAGCCACGTCGTCTACGACATCGTGGACGGCGAGGAGGTCGTCGTGCGGCGGCCCGACATCTTGATTCTCGAGGGACTCAATCTGTTGCAGGTCGGTCTCGAGTCGACCGAATTCGTTTCGGACTACTTCGACTTCTCGATCTATGTCGATGCCGACGAGACCGCCATCGAAGGCTGGTACATCGACCGTTTCCTCAAGCTGCGCGAGACCGTGTTCCAAGACCCCGAGAGCTTCTTCCGCCACTTCGCCGGCCTCACCCACGACCAGGCCATCGCCACGGCCCGAGGCATCTGGCGCGACATCAACGGCAAGAATCTCAGCGAGAACATCGCCCCCACCCGCGAGCGAGCCTCACTCGTCCTGCGCAAAGGCAGCGATCACCGCGTCACCGACGTCCACCTGCGCAAGCTCTAGATCCGACGGAATCTGGCAATGACGGCCATGAGCGAGCGGCACGTCACCCGCACTGAACGGGACCGAGCGGCGTGGCATCGAACGCCTTGATGAGATACCGATCGTCGGACCTGACAAGGTCGAAGTGGTACGCCAGTGCCTGGTAGAGCTTGCCGGGGTTGGACGCACACGCCGGGGCTCGTTTCGCCGCCTCAACGGTAAGCGACGCGCGCCTGCCCTCAACGAACGACGCGTCCCATTGAACCCCGACGAGGGCCACTTCGGTGTCATCCGCTGACCGGTCGTTCGCAGCGAGTTCGCGGTACTTCTCGCGCTGGACATCTTCATTCGAGTAGCGATAGTCGAGCGGAAAGTCGAACAGATCCTCCGATGCAGCCCACGGATGCCCGCGGTTGAAGAACTCCGCCACCACCCGGGTCGCGTCGCTGCGCAACGAGTCCGAATTTCGACTGTCCATGTATGAGAAATAGCTGAACAACGCAGACACGCTGGCGACCACGAGCGCTCCGGTAGCGATGATGTTCGAGGTCTTGTTCGAGTCGGCCATGCGACACTCCCACGTCGATCGCTCGAAGAATAGCGCGGCGGGCGAGCGGTGAATTCAACCGTTTCTGGCCATCCAACCCGGGAGATCCTTGATCGAAGCGAGTTCGGGGACCGAACCGTCGTGCTCGGCGTGTTCTACGTCCCACAGGAATTCGTAGGGGATGTGCACGGCCCGGCCGCCGATCGCCAGCACCGGGAGCACATCGGATTTCACGGAGTTGCCGACCATCACGAAGGTGGCCGGGTCGATGTCGTGCTGAGCCAGCACGCGTCGATATGAGTCCGGATTCTTCTCGCTGACGATCTCGATCGCGTGGAAGTGATGGGCCAGCCCGCACTCGAACGCCTTGCGCTCCTGATGGAGCAGGTCGCCCTTGGTGATCATCAACAGTCGATGGGTGCCCGCCAACTCCTCGACGACCGCGGCGACACCGTCGAGCAATTCCACGGGACGGGTCAGCAGGTCCTTGCCGAGATCGACGACCTTGACCAGTTCGACGGCCGGGATCACCCCGGCACTGATCGACATGGCAGCTTCGACCATCGAGATGGTGAAACCCTTCACCCCATATCCGAGAATGGGCAGATTGGCATGCTCGACCGCCAGTAGGTGCGCCTCGATCGCCTCGGTGGCCTGGTCCGTCCAGGGCGTCACCAG
>JANMJD010000464.1:0-25168 GCA_031371195.1 Actinomycetes bacterium
CCGAATGGGTGAACGCCATGCACCTGTCACCGTACGCGCGGTGCCTGGTGATGTGGACGCGGGGTTCGATCCAGTTCCCAACGACTACGTGTATTCCACCGTGGTGCAGCGAGACGGCTGCGGCGATTCCGGCGCCTTGCCCGAGGACGGCGCAACATGACATGTTGCGCGTCGCCGCGTGGGAGACGCAATCGTCGACAGACGAGCGGCCGGCGACGAGCAGGTTGTCAACCATCCGCGGGACCATGTTGCGATAGGGGAGGGCGAAATAGCGACCGGTGGTCGGCAGGATGAGGATGCCGTAGCCGCGATGAACTCGGGGTAGATGCCGATCGAGTCCTCGAATCGGGCCTGCTCGCGGACGTCGTGTTCGGTCATGTTGTACATCGCGTCGATCTTGCGGGTGTCGCGTACGCCGAGCGTCATACCGAAGTTGCGCAGCCGCGCGTTCGAGCACCCAGGGGTGTAGGTGCGCAGTGCCTCGATCGCCAGCATCGCCTGGCGGCGGCCCTCGATCTCGCCGCGGGTCAGGTCGTCGGGCTCGGTGCCGTCGTAACCGTCGAGGTGGATGAGATTCATGTAGGTCAGTTCGCCGGTGTCGTGAATCGCCCCCCAGGTCCCGGCGATGGTCGTCAGCTCGGCTGGGATGATCCCGTCGGCGATCGCCTGGCGGAACGGCTTCGCCAGGAACGGCGAGAACATGTCGTCCTCCTTGCCGCCAGTCTCGATGTTCCACTCGCCCCCGCCGGCCCAGTCCTTGTAGGTCTGCGGGTCGGCGGCGATGCCGGCCATGAACGCCCGCTTGTCAACCCCGGCCAAATGGAACATGACCGACACGGCCATCATCTGCTCGCGCGGGGTGTGGTGGGTCGGCGCGCCGGCTCGGAAGGCGACGTCGGCGTCACCGGTCGCGTCGATCACCCGCCTCGCCCGGATCGCCTCGCGCCCGGCCTTCGATTCGGTGACGATCCCGACGACACGTGGCCCGTCCATCAGCGGCGCGGCGAAGGACCGATGGAGCATGGGATGGACGCCCGCCTCGGCCACCAGCGCGTCGGCGACCAACTTGAAACCCTCGGAATCGAGCTCATACGACAGCGATTGACTCTCCTGCACGGCCGCACCCATCTGGCGGGCGCGGGTCTCGAACTCCCGACCGATGCCGTTGGCCTCGATCGTGTTCTCATGCCTGTACCAGGCCATACCCTCGACTCCGACGGCGGTGATGTTGCCCCCGAAACACCCGAACCGTTCGACCAACGTCACCTCGACCCCAGCCCGCGCCGCAGCCAGAGCGGCACTCAAACCTGCCGGCCCCGAGCCGACTACCAGCACGTCGGTTTCATGGATCACATCGATCTGCCGAGCCGGCTCGGTGATCGTCCCATACGTGCGTCGAGTGGTGGTTGTGTTCACTGGCCCAGCTTTGCGCACGGCATTGGCATCGGCGAGCATTAGACGAAGCGCTGTTCGAGCCTTCGTCACAAGGCGTACTCGGCGCATGGCGAGGAGGAACGAGGATCCGATGAACGTGCTCAGGTCGATCTGCCTGGTGCTATCCATCGCCGCTCTGGCGCTGCTGGGTCTTGGCGGGTTCGTCACCGTGTGGGATAGTGACGTCGGCCAGGATGTCTTCGTGGTCGACGTCAACGCGACGGCAATCGGTGTTTTCGTCGTCGCGGTGGTCGTGCTGTCCGCCGCAGTCCTGTCGTTTCGATGGTCGTGGGCGACCTGGCTGCAACTCGCTGCCTCGGCCAGTGCTATCGCCCTTACTCTGGGTGTGCGCGGCTCGGTGGTGTCCGATGCAGTCAAGGTCAACGAATACATCGCCGTGGAAGGTGGCGTCGGCGGAATCGACAGCAGGATCACCCGGATAGCGCCGGGCAATATTACGAATGTCGATCCCGACATCATCAACGTGAGTTGGGCCATCGGTGCTGGCCTCTTCCTCGTCATCGCGCTGATCTCAAGCGGGACGGTCTCCCTCAGACGTCGCCGGTCGTCCTCGGGCCCCGACGTGACCATAGTGCCCGTCTGAGGGCAGCATCGTCGGGTTGCACGATCTCGCCCTGCTGGCGCGACAGAACCGCGTGCCTGTCAACGTGTGCCGCGGCGCGCCGGCCTCGACGGGTCAAGTCTTCAGCTGTGACGCTGCCACCAACTCGTCCAATGGAAGCAGGCTGGCGCGGCGCGGCTGGCTGCGCATCGTTCGGCCGGTCGGTGTGGTGACCTCGAAGGTGGCGTCGGGGAGGAGTTTCGCGGACCAGCCGTGTGAATGCAGGATTTGGTGGTGGCGTAGGCAGACCGCGGCGAGGTTGGTCGGGACGGTTGGTCCGCCCCTGGTCCAGTGCTCCACGTGATGGACCTGACAGTCGGCCATTGGTCTTCGGCATTCGGGGAAGCGGCAGCCGCCATCGCGGACTGCGACCGCCGCCCGCAGGTTGTCGCTGATCACGCGGGTTCTTCGGCCGTAGTCGAGGACAACGCCGGGACCGTCGGTGATCAAGCGGTGGAGGTTGCAATCGCAGGTGATGCGGTCGAGCAGGGACCGGGTGAGCGGTTGGCCGGTGATACGGGTAGCGACGCCGGGGGAGCGTCGTTGGAGGACTTCGAGATCGGCGACGACGACCAGCGCCGCACTCGGCGCCACCGGCCCGGCGGTCGCATGATGGTCGAGATAGAACCGGCAGATGTCGCCGAGCGCGTCGGCGCGGCGTTCGGCGGCGGTGCGTTCGGGTTCGCCCTCGACATCGTCGGTGGTCGCCTGGCGGACGGCCTCGGCGACGGTGGTACCGCAATCTTGCGACAGGGTGCCGTTGAGGGCGAAGCGGCCGTCGGGCAGGTCGTTGAGATGCAGTGAGAGTGGCGGCTCGGGGGCCGGCTCCTCGTCGGACGTGATCACGTTCTTCCAGTGGCGCATGACCATCACAGCGTCGGTGACACTCAGCTTCGTGATCTGAGGGACGAGCGTCGGCTCGTACTCGGCGAACTTCTCTACCTGCGAGTTGCCGACTGCGGCCAGAATCGCCTCGAGATGACCGGGGCCGAGCGAGCCGTCGAGCGCGGCGTCGGTGGTGACCGGAAGGTGGGCGAGCTTGCGGCCGTCTCGCAGGATCCGAGTGGCCGCGGCGTCGCTGACGCGGGTGTTGGCGGTGAGCCATCCTTTGGCAGAAATCGCACCGTCGAACGCCCAGGTGCCCAACTGATCGAATCGGTGAATCGCCTGCGTCAGCCGGACAGTGAATTCGTAATGGAGCTGCATCAGCTCGACGATCGTCGGTCCAACAAGAGAAATGTCGAGGCCCCGAATCTCGGAAGCGAGGGCGTCGAACATGACCAAATTCTACTGCGAACAGACGTACGATTCAACAAGAAAATAGCAATTTAGCAGGACTAACGTGCTGCGATTCGCAATTCGGAGATGTGGCGCGACCGAAGGCTGCGATCATGAGGCGTGGACGACCGAGCCGATTTCGCCGAGCAACTTTTGAGATCACCGGCGGGCGTCGCGCTGTTGCACAGCCTCGAGTTGGAGCACCGACGGGACGTTGCCTGGTTCGACTTCCCATCCGACTCGCAGGCCCTGGCGGTTCGCGACGCGGCCGTGTCCGTCAAAGCGATGCAGTTCGGGGAGTTGGTGCAGGGAATCGTCGCGGCGGCCGAACACGTCGGCGGGCCCTGGGTATCGAACAGTCCGGCCCAGCTCGCCAACGCGTTCCGAATGGCTCCCGATCGTCGCGCCATTGCCGTCGCAGTAGCGGACCGATTTGCCGGCATGTTGCGCGCCGATCTCGGCGGGGTCCAGGAGTGGTGGTCGAGCCGATCGGACGGGGCTCGGGTCGGCCAACTGTTCCGCCACCACGACGCGGTGTACTGCTGCGGCGAGTTCACATGGGCGGGATTGTGGACCGTGTCGGCCCCACCTCCCGAGGTCCACGACGATCTGGTCAATGTCTGGGAGTTGTACCCCGGACCGATCAGCCGCTGGCGAATGCCGATCAATCCGGGTGCCCGTGTCTTCGAGATCCACGCTGCGGCCGACTGGGTCCGCTTCGTCGCCGCGTTCCCGCGTCGCACGACGGAGATGCACGGCGGTTGGGAGCTACCCGGATCGAACCAGGAGCGCGGGTACACCGGCGCGGCGGAGTTGATCGCCCTCGGCCTCGCGGCCGGGCGCGACGCCGATGTGGTGATGCCCGATTGGTCGCAGGTCGCGGCCGCCTACGACGGAGTCCACTTGAGCTGGGCGGGGATGTTGACGAGCGAAGGCAACGTGGTGCGGGTCCCCGAACTCGGACCGAAGGCGGTGACGATGCTGCGGTACTGGGGCTCGGAGCGCACCCTGTGGCTCAACGACGTCTTCGGTTCGCCCGAACCGCTTCCCGCTCCGGCTCTGCTGGGCGAGTCGTCCGGCCTCGGCAGCGTCGACATCATGCTCGATGCGGGACGGGCCGCGGCCGATCGGCGGGTGCTGACCACGCTGCTGGGTCGCGAGCTGTGGATCCAACGCGACCTACTCCGCGTTTGCTCGCCGAGGGAATTGAATGACGGCGACGACGGCCTGCTGATCGTCCAGGGCGACGATCGACAGTGATCCTTCGGTGGATCGCACGGCGTCGAGCAGATCGAGTCGCCGGCCGCCGGCGGTGATCGATCCGGCAACGACGACGACGACCTCGGCATCGACGCTCACCGCTGCTCCGGGCGGCACGGTGATGAAGCTGAACGACAGGTCGACCGAGCCGCGGCGGACCATCAGATTGACGTCCTGCACCGGTCCGTCGATCAGCCGGCAGTCCGTCTCCGCCGAGCCGTCGAAATGGAACGGCTCGAACGATCGGTCGATGACCTGCTCGGGGGCACCGTCGACGGACAACGCGAAACCATTGCCGCTGAGCAGGGCAATCGTGCGGGCGACGCCCGGGAAGCGGGAGAATGGCCCGTCGCTCGCCACGTCGGCGACGCTGAGTCGCCACTGCCAGTCGTCGGCGTGGGGGACGGCGACGATCTCGGTGGTCCATCCGCCGCGGTTGGCCCAGCGCATCCGTCGGTGATCGGTTGCTCGCAACACCTCAACGGTCATGTCGACATTCGAGCAGATTGTTCGACGCCAAGGTCATGGCGACTGGTCGACGCGACTGCATCCAGGCAGGGATGGGCGAGCTGCGTAACGTGCAGCGGATGGAGTTCTTCGAGGTGGTGCGCGACGCGTTCGAGGGATTCGTGGCCGGAGCGGGGATCGACGGACGGCGCAGCGTCTACGTGCACGGTCGTGGCCTGAAGGTGTGGTTCGACGACGACACCCGTGAGCACTACGAGGTGCAGCTGATCCGCGTCGACGGCCAGGTCCAGCTGGAGGTCGGCTTCCACGCCGAGTATCCGAAGGCACCGCAGAACGACGCAGTGTTGCAACGCATGTTGACGACCGAGGCGATGTGGCGGCCGGAACTGGGTGATGAGGCCGTAGCCGGCGAGTTCATCGGCCGAGCCGGCTGGCGGCGGATCTCCGAGGTGTGGCCGCCGCCCGATCCCGCGGTCATCGACGAAGCGATCGAGGCCGCCGCCCGGCTCGCCGACTATGTCATCGCGCTGGAACCGGCTCGCCGCACCCGCCCGGCCGGCGCAGCGGGCAACCGATAGATCAGGTTGCCGAGGTTCCGCCCGGATCGACCGCCCGACCGCGAATCGTGGACTGGAGGGACGCGGCCGTCGTCAATGCCGCGTCGACGATCGGGCCCTGGGCGGCGGCGGTCATGCGAAAACTGGGTCCGACGATGTTGATGGCGGCGATGATCGTCGAGCCGGATCGCAGCGGCACGGCGATGGCTGTCGTATCCGGTTCCACGCCGTCGGTAACCCGAGCAACGCCGTCGACGTCGAGCTGTCCGGCGAGGGCGTGGCCGGTCGCCGAACCGTGGCGGGGAATGCGGCGTCCGAGCCATGAGACGTGACGGACCGAGCGACTGCTGGGCGCCATGCGCACATACGTCGCCCACTCGTTGTCGACAGTGACCGCCAGATAGCACGACTCGCCGGTGAGTGCCGCAAGGGCATCGAGATGGGCTTGCGCGGCATGGAGGAAAGGGGACTCCGTGGCGTGGAGTGCGCCGAGGCGGTTCAGCTCGGGGCCGGCGACGTAGGCGCCGTCGGCGCGGCGGGCGACGAATCCCGCGATCTCCAGTGTCCGCATCACACGGGTAGCTGTGGATGGTGCAAGGCCGGCAGCGCGGGCCGCATCGACCAACCCGACGCCATCGGGCGCCTCGGCCGCAACGGTGAGCAGCCGCAGTGCCCGTTCGACCGCGCGAATCGTCGGTTCGTCGGTCGGTGCGGATGCTCGTTGGGAGAGTTGATTGAGTTCCACTAGACGGAATAGAGTACCGATAGATGGAAATCTCGACAAATATCGTGAAGCTCGGGCCGCATGGCATCGGCGAGGCCGATGTGGTCCGAGTCGCCCGCAGTGGGGCACTGGTCGAACTCGGCACGGCCGCATCCGAGGCGATCGAGGCCAGCTCGCGAATCGTCGAGGGGATGGCCGATCGGGAGGAGGCGGTCTACGGCGTGTCGACCGGCTTCGGATCGTTGGCCACCACCTCCATCCCGCCCGCCCGGCGTGAGGAGCTGCAGCGCTCGTTGATCCGCTCGCATGCCGCCGGCATGGGCCCCCTTGTCGAACCCGAGGTCGTGCGGGCGATGATGCTGCTCCGTGCTCGCACCCTGTCTATGGGATTCTCCGGCGTTCGCCGCGTCGTCGTCGAGACGATCCTCGCCCTGCTCAACGCCGACATCATCCCCGCCGTCCACGAGCACGGATCGCTGGGCGCCAGTGGTGATCTGGCCCCGCTGTCACATGTCGCCCTGGCCCTGATGGGCGAGGGCGAGTGCGCCGCGGCGATGGCGGCTGCGGGGATTGCACCGATCACGTTGCGGGCCAAGGAGGGTCTCGCGCTGATCAACGGCACCGATGGCATGCTCGGCATGCTGGTGCTCACCCTGGCCGACCTCGACATGCTCGCCGCCAGCGCCGACATCACTGCTGCGCTGAGCATCGAGGCGCTGATGGGCACCGATCGGCCGTTCGCCGCCGACATGATGGCGCTGCGCCCCCACCCCGGCCAGACCGCGTCGGCCGCCAACCTTCGGACGCTGTTGGCCGGCAGCGAGATCATGGCCAGCCATCGCACCGACGATGTGCGCGTGCAGGACGCCTACTCGCTGCGCTGCACGCCGCAGGTCCACGGTGCAGCACGCGACACCATCGCCCACGCTCGGAGGGTCGCCGAGATCGAGTTGGTCTCGGCGATCGACAACCCGAGTGTGATGCCCGATGGGCGGGTGGAGTCCTGCGGACACTTCCATGGCGCGCCTATCGGCTTCGTCTGCGACTTCCTGGCGGTGGCCACAGCCGAGATCGGGGCGATCGCCGAACGACGTACCGATCGGATGCTCGACCGCACCAGGTCCCACGGACTCCCGCCGTTTCTTGCCGACGACCCGGGTGTGAACTCGGGGATGATGATCGCCCACTACACCCAGGCGGCGATGGTCGCCGAGAATCGCCGGCGCGCCGCACCGGCCAGCGTCGACTCACTGCCCACATCGGCCATGCAGGAGGACCACGTCTCGATGGGTTGGGGCGCGGCGCGCAAGCTGCGCCAGTCGGTCGCCAACCTCGGTCGGATCCTGGCATGTGAGCTGGTCTGCGCCGCCCGCGGCGTCGACCTTCGTCGCCCGTTGCATCCCGCCGCTCCATTGGTGGCGGCAATCGACGCGGTGCGCGCCGCCGGTATCGATGGGCCCGGACCCGATCGCTGGCTGGCGCCCGAACTCGGTCGGGCCGAGCAACTCGTGATGAGCGGTGGGCTCTTGGCGGCCGTCGAGGCCGTCACGGGTCCGTTGAACTGAGTGACGATGGGAACCAACAGGAGGACGACATGATCGGTGCACGCCCGGTACGGGCCCCGCGGGGGACGGCTCTGACGTGCCGCGGATGGCAGCAGGAGGCGGTCCTGCGGATGTTGATGAACAACCTCGACCCCGAGGTGGCCGAGCGGCCCGATGACCTCGTCGTCTACGGCGGGACGGGCCGCGCCGCGCGTTCGTGGGAGGCGTTCGACGCCATCGTGCGCACGCTGACCACGCTCGGCGACGACGAGACGATGCTCGTGCAGTCGGGCAAGCCGGTCGGGGTGTTCCGCACCAGTCCGTGGGCACCGCGGGTGCTGATCGCCAACTCGAACCTGGTCCCCGAATGGGGCAACTGGGAGGAGTTCCGCCGCCTCGAAGCCCTTGGCCTGACGATGTACGGCCAGATGACGGCCGGTTCATGGATCTACATCGGTACCCAGGGGATCCTGCAGGGCACGTACGAATGCTTCGCCGAGATCGCCCGTCGTAGGTTCAACGGCACCCTGGCCGGCACGATCACGCTGACGGCCGGACTGGGTGGCATGGGTGGCGCGCAGCCATTGGCCGTCACGATGAACGACGGGGTGGCCCTGTGCATCGACGTCGACGAGTGGCGGGTGGGACGCCGCGTCGAGACCCGCTATCTCGACGAGATCGCCGACTCGGTTGACGACGCCGTGGCCCGGTGCCTACGGGCGCGCGACGAGCGCCGGGCGTTGTCGGTCGGCCTGGTCGGCAACGCCGCGACGTTGCTGCCGAGGCTGCTCGACATGGGATTCCCGGCCGACATCGTCACCGATCAGACCAGCGCCCACGATCCGCTCAGCTACGTCCCCGCCGATCTGACGCCGGCGGCGACCGTCGAGATGGCGGCCGGCGACCCGCAGGAATTGATCCGCCGGTCTCGGCTGTCGATGGCGGAGCATTGCCGGGCGATGGTCGGATTCATGGATGCCGGGGCCGAGGTGTTCGACTACGGCAACAGCCTGCGCACCGAGGCCAAACTCGGCGGCTACGACCGGGCGTTCGACTACCCGGGATTCCTGCCGGCCTACATCCGTCCGTTGTTCTGCGAAGGGAAGGGGCCATTCCGCTGGGTCGCCCTGTCGGGTGATCCGGCCGACATCGCCGCCACCGACCGGGCCGTGCTGGAGGAGTTCCCCGACGACGAGGGGCTCCATCGATGGATCAAGTTGGCAGGGGAGCGGGTCGCCTTCCAGGGCTTGCCGGCGCGGATCTGCTGGTTGGGCTACGGCGAGCGGCATCGACTTGGTCTGCGGTTCAACGAGATGGTCCGTACCGGGGAGGTGTCGGCGCCGATCGTGATCGGGCGTGATCATCTCGACTCGGGCTCGGTGGCTTCGCCGTATCGCGAGACCGAGTCGATGGCCGACGGCTCGGACGCCATCGCCGACTGGCCGCTGTTGAATGCGCTGGTCAACACCTCGAGCGGGGCGACGTGGGTGAGCATCCACCATGGCGGCGGGGTCGGCATCGGCCGTTCGATCCATGCCGGGATGGTGGTCGTCGCCGACGGAACCGAGATGGCCGCCGAGAAGCTTTCGAGGGTGTTGGTCACCGACCCGGGGATGGGTGTGATCCGCCATGCCGACGCGGGCTACGAACGCGCCATCGAGGTGGCCGACGAGCGCGGCGTCCGGATCCCGATGCGGGAGGGCTGACGATGCCCCTCGGGGATGGCGGGCGTGACCTGGCGAACGTCCGTGAGATCGTCACCGTCGGCCACCCGGTCCTGCGCGAACGCGCCCGAGACATCACGCCGGAGGAATTGGCGTCGACCGAGATGCAGCTGTTCATCGACGATCTGATCGCCACGATGCGCCATGCCAACGGGGCCGGCCTGGCCGCCAATCAGGTGGACATGCCGATGCGGATTGCGGTGATCGAGGTTGGCGACAACCCCCGCTATCCGTACAAGCCGCGCATCCCGTTGACCGTCGTGGTCAACCCGGTGATCGAGCCGATCGACGACGAGACGGTCGAGATCAACGAGGGCTGCCTGTCGGTGCCCAACCTGCGGGGCACGGTCACCCGATCGGTGAACGTGCGGGTGCGCTACCTCGATCGATACGGCATCGAACACGACGAGATCAAGCGCGGCCTCACGGCCGGCACGTTCCAACACGAGTGCGACCACCTCGACGGCGTGTTGTTCCTCGATCGGGTAACAGACCCGACGACGTTCACCACCTGGGAGCAGTTCGAACGATTCCACCGCGCCGCGTTCGTCGAGCGGATCACTGAGTTCGTCCGCCGGGTCGGTTCGTGAGCAGGCTGAACCGGTGACGGTCTACTGGTGCGAACTGGCCTGGCTCGGTTCCCTCCACGGTCACGTCGAATCCGGAGTTGCCATCACCATCGAGGGCGATCGGATCGCGTCCGTCGAGCGCGGCGCGTCGACGCCTCCGTCGGGGAGCGAACGGCTGAACGGCCTGACGCTCCCGGGATTGGTCAATGGCCACAGCCACGCGTTCCACCGTGGGCTGCGCGGCCGAACCCACGGCGGCACGGGGACCTTCTGGACGTGGCGCGAGCAGATGTATGCCCTGGCCGATCGGCTGACTCCCGATTCGTACGGAGCGCTCGCCACCGCCGCCTACGCCGAGATGGCGTTGGCCGGTTTCACGATGGTCGGTGAATTCCACTACCTCCACCATGGTCCCGGGGGGATCCCCTACGCCGACCCGAACGAGATGAGCCGGGTGCTCATCGAGGCCGCGGCGGCGGCCGGCCTGCGGATCACGCTGCTCGACACCTGCTACCTGCAAGCCGGGATGACCGACGACGCCGAGTTGAGCCCTACCCAGCGGCGCTTCTCCGACGGCACGGCTGAGGCGTGGGCGGCACGGGTGGAAGCGGTGGCCGGTTCGCCAACCGCACGTGTCGGCGCGGCGGTCCACTCCGTGCGCAGCGTGCATCCGCCCGGGATCGGCCTGGTCGGCGAATGGGCCGCATCGTGCGGCGCTGCGCTGCACGCCCATGTGAGCGAGCAGCCCGCCGAGAACGAACAGTGCGCGGCGGCCTTCGGTTGCACCCCGACCGAGCTGCTCAGCCGTGAAGGAGTGCTCAACGATCGGTTCTCGGCGATCCACGCCACCCATCTCACCCTGCGTGACCTGGAGTTACTGGCCGAATCGGGCTCGACGTGCTGCATCTGCCCGACGACCGAGCGCGACCTGGCCGACGGCATCGGCCCGACGGCCGACTTTCGCACCGCCGGTATCCCGATGACGATCGGCACTGATTCGCATGCCGTCATCGACCCGTTCGAAGAGATTCGGGCGATCGAGTTGAACGAGAGACTGGCGTCGCTGCGGCGCGGGACACACCAACCGGGCGAGCTGCTGGCCATCGCCACCACCTCCGGCTCGCGCAGCCTGGGGTGGTCCGAGGCCGGCCGTATCGAGCCCGGCGCCTTGGCCGACCTGACGACGGTCTCACTCGACTCGCCCCGCCTGGCAGGCGCCGACCCGACCCACGTGGCCGCTGCGGTCGTCTTCGCCGCAACGGCAGCCGACGTGCGCCATGTCGTCGTCGGCGGCCGGGTGATAGTCGCCGACGGCGTCCATCGGACCATCGATGTCGGCGCCGCGCTCCACCACTCGATCGCCGAGGTCTGGGCGTGACCAATCGCCCGGTGACCGATACCAGGGGGGCCGATACCGGCGTGGCCGATACCAGGGCACCCGGTGCCTCCGCGGCCGGCACCGTCGTGCGGGGCACATTGGTGGTCGAGCGCATCGGGCTGTTGGTCACCAATGACGTGAGTTGGGAGCTCGGTCCGAGCGGAGCGCTGCACCAGGCCTGGTTGGCGATCGACGACGGCCGGATCATCGCCGTCGGTACCGGGGCGGCCCCAGCCGCGGATCGCCGTATCAACGCCGCGGGACGGTGCGTACTCCCGGGCTTCGTCGACAGCCACAGCCACCTGGTGTTCGCCGGTGATCGCGCCGACGAGTTCGCCAAGCGCATGGCCGGCGTCCCGTACCGGGCCGGCGGTATCCGCACGACGACGGCGGCGACCCGCGCGGCGAGCGATGGCGAATTGCACGCTCGGGCCAACGCTCTGCTGGCCGAATCCCGTCGAGCAGGTACCACCACGATCGAGATCAAATCGGGCTACGGCCTGACCGTCGCCGACGAGGCCCGCACGCTGTCGATCGCCCGGACGCTCACCAGCGAGACGACATTCCTCGGTGCCCACGTCGTCCCGGCGGAGTTCGAGGGGCGCACCGACGACTACGTATCGCTCGTCTGCGGCGAGATGCTCACGGCATGCGCGCCTCATGCCCGATGGATCGACGCATTCTGTGAGCAGGGCGCCTTTGACGCCGATCAGTCCCGCGCCGTACTCGAAGCCGGCCGGGTCGCCGGACTGGGGCTCAAGCTGCATGCCAACCAGCTCGGCCACGGCCCCGGCGTACAACTGGCGGTCGAGATGGGCTGTGCGTCGGCCGACCACTGCACGTATCTGTCCGACACCGACATCGCTGCGCTGGTCGGCGGCGAGACCGTGGCGACGTTCCTGCCGGCCACCGACTTCTCCACTCGCCAGCCGTATCCCGACGCCCGGCGACTGCTCGACGCCGGCGGCGTCGCCGCTCTCGCGTCGAACTGCAATCCCGGGTCGAGTTTCACCACGTCGATGGGGTTCTGCCTGGCGCTGGCGGTCCGCGACATGCGCATGACGATCGACGAGGCGATCTGGGCGGCGACGGCCGGCGGAGCAGCTGCGCTTCGCCGCACCGACCTGGGCCGACTCGCGCCGGGCACTAGCGCCGACCTGATCATCCTCGACTCCGTCCATCCCATCGACTTCGTCTACCGCCCGGGCGTACCGATCATCGCCTCCACCATCATCGGCGGGCATGTCATTGGCTGACCTTGGCTGCCGACGGGCATTTTGTGCCGACGTACAGTGCGTCCATGTCCCGCCGCTGCACCACGTCCACCATTGCCGGCACCGCGCTGGTCGCGTTGATGCTGGCGGCCTGTTCCGGCAGCGACTCGGCATCGACGGCCGGTTCGGCCGCAGTCACCGCCCCGACGGCCGCACCGACGACTGTGCCCCGGTCGTCGACCACCGTTGCGCCGACGACATCGGCGGCTGCGACCACCGCGCCGGCGACCACGATCGCTCCGAAACCGACGCCCGAGCCCGTGACCGTCGAGGGACCGGTGACGAGCACGAAGCCGATGGCCAATGCCGCATTGCAGGACCTGGCCGGCGCCGGCTACACCGAGCAGGAGTACTTCATCAGCGGCGACGCCACCGCCTACACGACCAACGGCGCCCGTTCGGTCGACGGCAAGTGGACCATTTCGGGCGATGGCACGGCGCCGTTCAAGACCCGGATCATCGTGCGCCGTCCGGCGAACGCCGCCGACTTCAGCGGTACGGTGGTGGTCGAGTGGCTCAACGTCTCGGCCGGTGCCGATGGTGACCCCGACTGGGGATATCTGCACCGCGAACTCCTGCGCCGCGGTCATGCATGGGTTGGCGTGTCGGCCCAGGCGGTGGGCGTTTCGGGCGGCAAGCCCCTGCTCGACACGCCGGCGGCGACCGGTGGGCTCGTCGCGGCCGACCCGGAGCGCTACGGCGCTCTGATCCATCCGGGCGACCGGTACTCGTGGGACATCTTCACTCATGGCGGAGCCGCGCTGCTCAACCCCGACGGCCCGAAGCCGCTGGGCGATCTGGTCCCCGAACGGGTCATCGCCGTCGGCGAGTCGCAGTCGGCGTTCTTCCTGACCAGCTACATCAACGGGGTGCATCCGCTGGCTCGGGTGTTCGACGGGTTCCTCGTTCACAGCCGCGGCAACGGAGCGCCCTCGTTCGATGTCGGCGCCTTCGACCCCGGCGCGACCACGGCGTACACGATCCGAGACGACCTCGACGTGCCGGTGATGATCTTCTCGACCGAAACCGACCTCACCGTGCTCGGTTACGCCGCGGCGCGTCAGGACGACACCGACCTGATCCGCGGTTGGGAGGTGGCCGGTGCCGCCCACGCCGACGCCTTCCTGCTCGAAGAGGTGTACGGGATCAGTCCCGACGCCGACCTGGCCGGTGTGCTCAACTGCCCGGCGCCGTTGAACTCGGGCCCGCAGCACGAGGTGTTGCAGGCGGCCTTCCACCATCTCGTCGCCTGGGTGGCCGACGGAACCCTGCCGCCGACGTCACCCCGGATCGAACTGTCTTCGACCGAGCCACCGGTGATCGCCCGTGACGACACCGGCAATGCCCTGGGCGGCATCCGAACGCCACTGGTCGACGTGCCGGTAGCCGCGCTGTCGGGCGACCCGGCGGCCGAGGCCGGCCAGGGTTTCTGCTTCCTGTTCGGCTCGACGACCCCGTTCCCCAAGGCCACGCTGGCCGGGCTCTACCCGACGCGCGATGCGTACTCCAAGGCCTTTGCCGTGGCCCGTGATCGTGTCGTCAAGGAAGGCTTCGTCCTCGGCGACGACGTCGACGAGATGACCGAGCGAGCCCTCAAGACCTTCGACAAGCTGACCGGCAAGGGCTGAACGCACGCCGGAGCCGAGCACCTGGATCACGAGCGCGAATATCGGCCGGGCTTCGCGTGACCGGCCTGGCATGCTGCGAGCGTGACGGATGGGATCTTCGATGAACGGGCGGCGGCGGCATACGACGCGGCGTCGGCCGAGATGTTCGACGACGCCGTGCTCGGGCCGACAGTCGAGTTCCTGGCGGCACTTGCCGACGGTGGTCGGGTGCTCGAGTTCGCCATCGGTACCGGTCGCGTCGCCCTGCCGTTGAGCGCGTGTGGCGTCGAGGTCCACGGCATCGAGATCTCCCAGCCGATGGTGGAGCGGATGCGGACGAAGCCAGGGGCGAGCCGTATTCCGGTGACGATCGGCGACATGACCACGACGCGTGTCGAGGGCGCGTTCCGGCTCGTCTATCTCGTCTACAACACGATCACCAATCTGCTCACCCAGGACGAGCAGGTCGAATGCTTCTGCAATGCGGCCGCCCATCTGGAGCCCGGCGGGCACTTCGTCGTCGAGGTGTTCGTCCCACCGCTGCGTCGGCTGCCGATCGGGGAGCGGTTCGTGCCGTTCGACGTGTCGAGTGGCCATGTCGGGGTCGACGAGGTCGATGTCGTCGACCAACGACTGATCTCACACCACTTCTGGATCAACGACGGCCGCGGGGCAACCTTCGATTCTCCCCATCGCTACGCCTGGCCGGCGGAGTACGACCTGATGGCCCGCCTCGCCGGCATGTCCCTGGGCGAACGATGGAACGACTGGCACCGCAACCCCTTCACGGGCGAGAGCGTCTCGCATATCTCGGTGTGGCAGAAATAGCCGACGGCCGGCTCAGCCGCCGGCCAGTACCACCTTCACCCGGTCGAGCGTGCGCTGCATGCCCTTGCGTATCCCAATCGGGCGACGCAGCACGGTGTTGTAGAGGAAACCCTGCATGCCCTTGGCGTCATAACGGAACGTTTCGGTGATCCGGGTACCGGCACCGGCGGCCGTGAATTCGTAGCGCCATGTCGTGTAACCCTCGGAGACGAACTCGAACACCTTGCCCGGCTCACTCACCGACACCTCCGAGGTGGTGGTCCATTTCTTCAGCGTCCGACCGGCGACCTTGAGTTCATTGTCCCCTTCGAACTTGGCACCGACGGCCGGGCCGGTCGCGCCGCCGATCCAACGCCCACCAACGCACTCGGGGCTCCACTCGCCCATGCGGGTGATGTCGGAGATCGCCGTCCACACCTCGTTCGGTGGCCGCGGGATCTCGACACTGGCACTACCGGTACTGCTCATCGTGGTCACCTCTCGACGTGGACCTCGCAGCGTACGGCCCGCCGACATGATCGAATCACCTGCGACACTGGTGATATGGCCCGGCGAGTGAATGCTCGAACGTTGACGACCAAGCGGGCGGTCGGCTCCGAGTTGGCCCGTCATGCCTCGCCATACGTCCTCGTCGGTGCCATCGCGCTGCCGGCGAGCGCTCGCGTCGGTGGTGGTGGGCTGACACCGGGCGATCTGCTCGCCCTCGCTGTGGTCATCGTCGCCCAGCCGTTCGTGGAGTGGTGGCTGCATCGCCACGTCCTCCACGCCAGAGCTCGCCGAGTCATCGGCGTCTCGATCGATCCCGGAGCCGCCCATCGCGGACACCATGAGGCTCCCGATGACGTCGGAGGAGCACTGCTCGGGGCCGGATATGCCGTCGCCGACGCGGCGGGGGTCGCCGTGGTGGTCGGACTGGTGACGTTGGCGACGGCACCGCTGGTCGGGTCGATCCCGGTGCGGGCGATGCTCACGGCGATCGCCGCCGGAGAGGTTGCGCTGGCCGTGTACGAGTGGAGCCACCTACTTGTCCACTCCGGTTACCGGCCGCGCACGGCGTGGTTCCGCGGGTTACGGGCCAATCATCGACGCCATCACTTCCGCGACGACACCCGCTCGTTCGGGATCACCTCCACGCTCGGCGACAGGGTGTTCGGCACCGGCGCGCCGCGAGTGGCGTAGCAGGCCACCTTCGGGCGGGGCGCCCCGACGTCCAACGCCTACGCTCGCCGTCATGCCCGGAGCGCAATCGACCGCTGATGAAGTCCTTGCCGACATCGATCTGGGTGGCACCACCGCCGTGGTCACCGGAGCGTCAGGAGGCTTGGGGCTCGAAACGGCCCGGGCGTTGGCGTCTCGGGGAGCACGGGTGGTGTTGGCGGCGCGAGATGCCGACAGGACCGCGGCGGCGATCGCCACGGTCCGGTCCGTCGTGCCCGACGCCGACGTGAGCCCGCTGATGATCGATCTGGGCTCGCTGGCCGGCGTCGAGACGGCGGCCGAGAAGCTGCTGGAGACGATGTCGACGATCGATCTGTTGATCAACAACGCCGGGGTGATGGCATCGCCGTTCTCCCACACCGCCGATGGATTCGAATTGCAGTTCGGCACCAATCACCTCGGCCACTTCCTGTTCACCAATCTCCTCGCCTCGGCTGTGTTGGGGGCCGGGGCCAACGGCAGAGCGAGGGTCGTGAACCTCAGTTCGGCAGGCCACAGCATGGGCGACGTCGACTTCGACGATCCCAACTTCGAACGACGCCCATACGATCCGTGGAAGTCGTATGGGCAGGCCAAGAGCGCGAACATCCTGTTCAGCGTGGGTCTCGACGCCCGGTGGGCCGCGGCTGGAGTGCGCTCGTTCGCCGTGCATCCGGGTGGTATTCACACCGATCTCGGACGTCACCTCACCCCCGACACGATCTCGTTCCTGCAAACACGGCTGGCCGCGGCCGCCGAGGCGAACGAACGCAGCGGTGCCCCGGGATTCCAGTGGAAGACGATTCCTCAGGGTGCGGCCACGACGGTGTGGGCCGCCACCGCCCCCGAACTCGACGGTATCGGTGGTCGGTACTGCGAGGATTGCGGGCTCGCCGAGGTTCGCGCCGAAGGGGCCTCGGCTAGCGGCCAGGTGTCGGCGGCTGCGGTCGATCCGGCCAATGCCGAGCGGCTGTGGGAGTTGTCTGAACGGTTGGTAGGCCGCCGGTTCCGGTACCCGTCGTGACCCGATCCGATGCCGTCCTGCAGGGACTGTTCGATCTCGCGGCCCACGGCGCGGACACCTTCGTCGGCACCGGCCCGCAGTATCCGTGGGGCGGTCTGTTCGGCGGCCACATCGTCGCCCAGGCGCTCCGGGCCGCCGCTCTGACGGTCGAGGGCGAGATGGCACCGCATTCGCTGCGGGCGTATTTCATCCGGCGGGGCGACTCCACCGAGCCGATCCGCTACGAGGTCGATCGCATCCGCAACGGCCGTAGTTTCGGTACCCGTCGCGTCGTTGCCCGCCAGGCGATCGGGGCGATCCTCAACCTCGAGGCCTCGTTCCAGCGTCAGGAGCCGGCCCTCGATCTCACCACGGTCCGCCCACCGCACAGCCTCCCGGGCCCCGACGAGTTGGAGGAGGATTCGTGGACGACGGCGTTCAATCGGCGGTTCATCCCCGAGTCGGCGACCCCTCCCTCGCCGGTCGGCGCCGGTCGCACGATGTGCTGGTTCCGGGCCACCGAGCACCTCGGCGACGACCCACTGCTCCATCGCTGCCTGCTGGCCTACATCTCCGACGACCTGCCCACCGATTCGGTGGTCCGGGCCCATCCCAACCTCGGCGTCGATCGGTCGGGAAACGAGATCGATCGGTTCACCGCCAGCCTTGATCACGCCGTATGGTTCCACCGTCCGTTCCGATCCGATCACTGGCACCTCCACGACTTCAGCTGCCATACCTATGTCGGCGGACGGGGTCTGTCGGTCGGCCACATCTTCGACCACGATGGCGGCCATATCGCCACCGTTGCCCAGGAGGTTCTGGTACGCGAAGCGGACAAGCGAGGGGGGACCTGATGGCCGGGCCGATGGATGGTGTGCGGGTGATCGAGATCGGCGTGTGGGTCGCCGGTCCGGCCGCCGGGGGAGTGCTGGCCGATTGGGGCGCAGACGTCGTCAAAATCGAGCCGCCCGAGGGCGATCCGGCGCGGACGTTCCGGTTGATGTTCGGCGCCGACATGCCGAACAACCCCGTGTTCGAGATGGACAATCGGTCGAAGCGATCGATCGTGCTCGATCTGACCACCGATGCCGGACGCGAGATCGCCGAAGAGTTGATTGCCACCGCCGACGTGTTCGTCACCAACCTGCGGATCGGGGCGCTCGCCCGTCTCGGCCTCGACGCCGACACGTTGTGCGCCCGTCATCCGCGGTTGATCTACGGCCACATCACCGGCTACGGCCGGGAAGGTGACGACGCGGATCGCGCCGCCTATGACATCGCCGCCTTCTGGGCCCGTTCGGGGATCGCCCACCTGCTCACCGCCCCGGGCGCGTCATTGCCGTTCCAGCGGGGCGGGATGGGGGATCACTCGACCGGTGTGCAGTTCGCCGGGGCGATCTCGGCCGCGCTGTTCGCCCGGGAACGCACCGGGCAGGGTCAGTTGGTGTCGTCGTCGTTGCTGCGCCAAGGCGTGTACACGATCAGCTTCGACTTGAACATGCTCCTCGGCTGGGGGTTGAATCCGTCGGTCGGTATGCGCACCACGATGGGCAATCCGTCGATCAACAACTACACCGCCGGCGACGGCCGGCAGTTCTGGATCGTTGGTCTCGAGGGTGTCCGCCACTGGCCGCCGATGTGCCGTGTCGTGGGACATGAGGAGTGGATCACCGACCCTCGCTTCGCCGAACCTCGGGATCGGGCGGCCAACGCCGCAGAGCTGATCGCCCTGCTCGACGAGGCGTTCGCCGCCCGGCCAATCGACGAGTGGGCGGCGATTTTCACCACCGAGCCCGACTTCTTCTGGGCGCCCGTGCAGACGGCCGAGGAGATCGTCAACGACCCCCAGTTGCGAGCCGCCGGCGGTTTGGTCGAGGTGCCCGACGGCTACGGCGGTACGACGATGATCGCCACTCCCGCCGACTTCCATGGCACCCCGTGGGCGCCTCGATCACTCGCCCCCGACCTGGGCGAGCACACCGTCGAGATCCTTGCCGAGATGGGTCGGACACCCGACCAGATCGCCGAACTACGCGTCTGCGGAGCAATCCCGACGAGCTGACTGGATGCGAGCTGCGTCGTCTACAACGTCGTGATCCTCCAGGTGCGCGGGCACTACGGCGACTAGGAATGTGAGCGATATCGGTCACTATCCACCCTCGGCCGGCGCCTGTATGCGACGATTGAGTCATTCCGCGGAGGTCACGTTCTGGCGTGCGCGCCCTCACGGCGCTGACAGCGGTCGCGCTCGCGGCCGTTGCGGCGACTCGCGCCGACGGTTTCTACCAGGCGGTTGCGGGCCGCGACGCCTTCCACGAGGTCGCCCCCTCGACCACTGTGTCGCCCATCCGACCGACGGCAACCGCGTCGGCTGCCACGACGGCTGCGCCGACGACGGCCGTGAACCCGAGCACCACGACGACCGAGGCCGAGTTGATCGTGCCGACGGTTGTAGCTCGCCCCGCTCCACCGCTGGCCGGCGCGGACTTCGCCCAGTTCGACTACGCGCTGGCCGGCGGGCTGCGCGGCGCCCAGGCCATCTCGATCGCCATCGCCCAGGACGGCAGGATCGTCCATACCTTCGCCAGCGGCTACGCCGAGCCGACCAGCACCGGCTACAACGATCTCGTCACTCCCGACAGCCGGTTCCGGATCGCCAGCAACTCCAAGACGATCACGTCGATCGTTGTGCTGCAACTGGTCGAGGCCGGCAAGCTGGGCCTTGATGACCCGGTCCTGCCTCGGCTGGCCGACCGGCTCGGAGTGACCCTGGCCAGTGCACAGATGCAGCAGGTCACGGTGCGCCAGTTGCTCATGCACCGATCCGGGTTCTCGGAACGATTCGAGGTGTTCTTCCGTGGAGGCGCCTACTCGTGTGAGGACGCCGCCCGTCGGGGCCTGACCGAGGGTTTGAGTCACAGCCCGGGCCAGATGGAGTACAGCAACATGAACTACTGCCTGTTGGGCCTGCTCATCGAGGATGTCACCCAACTCGCGTACGAGCGGGTGGTCGACGAGATGCTCCTGCAACCGCTCGGGATCGTCGGCATGCGCACGGCCAAAACCCATGACGTGCAACCGGGCGACGTCCGCCACGTGTCGGGGGATCTGCGCGACTACATGGAGGCGTTGGGTGGGGCCGGGGCGTGGATCGCCACCGCCTCCGATCTGGTACGCATCGTCGATTCGCTCGATCCGGCCAAGCCGGGTTGGCATCCGCTGAGCCCGGAGACGGCGATGCAGATGTATGCCCCGCCCGCCGGTTCACACGGCAACTGGGCGCAGTGGTACGGCCTCGGCCTGCGCTGTTGGGGCGACGGATCGTGGGGCCACACCGGCACCGTGGAGTCGAGCCGTTCGATGATGCTCCATCGGCCCGATGGGATCACCTGGGCCGTCGTCGCCGCAGGCAACACTCCCTACGAAACCGACGATCTGCGCAAACACGTCGACGCGGCATTCGCTGCGATGGGTGCGTGACCGCTACACCGACGTGGCACAGAACGTGTCGCCGCGGGGGAGTGATTCCTCGGTTGACGGTTCGAAGCCTGATTCGCCGTACAGCGCGGTCAACATGCCTTTGACCATGCCGCGGTCGACGGCGCAGATGACCGGGTGCTCGATGGCGACATCGCCGAACGGGCAATGGTTGTTGACGATACGTAGTTGGTCGTTGCGGTGCTCGGTGTGGGCGGCGAATCCGTGGGCGGTCAGCGCATCGGCCACGGCATGCAGCGCCGAACGCAACGACTTCTGGCCGGCGGTGAAGTCGGCCCCGGTCAATCCGGCGGCCATCGCCTTGCCGTAGGTCATCCCGACTTCCTCGGCCATCGCCTCGGCCTTGTGGGTGGGCAGTGCGGCCAGCGCCCGGCCGAGCAGAGCGAGCACCAGGTCGTCGGTGCGCACGGGGACTTCGAGTTGCACCTGGTCGGCCGAGGCCCGGTAGCGCTTCGAGGGCCGCCCGGCGCCGGCGCCCTCGGCGCGCTCGACGGCGACTTCGAGGTAGCCGCCGGCGGCCAGTTTGTCGAGATGGTGGCGGGCCACGTTGGGGTGGAGATGGAACCGATCGGCGACCTGCGCAGCGGTCACCCCGGCGGGTGTTTCGTGGGCGAACAGATAGATCTGGCGGCGAGTCGGATCGCCGAATGCCGAGGTGATCGCGGTGACCGTCGCCGAGAACGCGCCGGGGCTGAGCGGGGCGCTGGTCGTCGCAGTATTACTCAGGCCGTGGGCCGAATCAGCCACGCCGGTATTCTACCTATGTACGTAGTGGTAATTCGGCGGCAGCCGCCCCCGACCCCTCACGCAGGAGCGCTCATGCCCGTTACCGTTGATCAGATCATCGATGCCCTACGGCCCGTGGAGGATCCGGAGTTGCATCGCTCGATCGTCGATCTCGGCATGGTCCGTGACGTGCAGTTCGACGCGGCGGGCCAGGTCAAGGTGCTGATCGCCCTCACGGTCGCCGGGTGTCCCCTGCGCAACGAGATCCAGAATCGGGTGACCGGTGCCGTCGTCGCCCTCGAGGGTGTGTCCTCGGTTGGACTCGACTTCACGGTGATGACCGATGAGGAGCGCACGGCGTTGCGCGAGCGCCTGCACGGCAGCCCGGGGGCGACGGCCGGTCAGGGGCAGGCCCACGGCCATGCCGAGGGTCGCAAGATCCCGTTCTCCGAACCCGGGTCGAAGACCCGCCCGCTGCTCATCGCCTCGGGTAAAGGTGGTGTCGGCAAGTCGTCGGTCACCACCAACCTGGCCGTCGCCCTCGCCCAGCGGGGTCACTCCGTCGGCGTCGTCGATGCCGACATCTACGGCTACTCGATCCCCCGCATGCT
The DNA here is from genome assembly GCA_031371195.1 of Actinomycetes bacterium. Taxonomy (GTDB): domain Bacteria; phylum Actinomycetota; class Acidimicrobiia; order Acidimicrobiales; family Ilumatobacteraceae; genus JANMJD01. The sequence goes on from JANMJD010000464.1 coordinate 22,306, forward strand.
CGGCACGGATCGCGACCCGACGGTGATCGACGGCATGCTGCTCCCGCCGGAGATGTGGGGTGTGCGCTGCATCTCGATCGGGTACTTCGTCCCCGAGGGCCAAGCCGTCATCTGGCGGGGGCCGATGCTGCACAAGGCGCTGGAGCAGTTCCTCACCGACGTCTACTGGGACGAGCCCGACTTCCTCCTGATCGACATGCCTCCCGGCACCGGTGACATCGCTCTGTCGCTCAGCCAGTACCTGCCGCGCGGCGAGGTGTACGTCGTCACCACGCCGCAGCCTGCGGCTCAGAAGGTGGCCCGGCTGTCGGCGGCGATGGCCGAGAAGGTCAACCTGCCCGTCAAGGGGATCATCGAGAATATGAGCTGGTTCACGGGTGACGACGGCAAGCGCTACGAGCTGTTCGGTTCCGGCGGCGGTCAGGAATTGGCCGATGAGCTGGGTGTGCCGCTGCTCGCCCAGCTCCCGCTGGTCCCCGCGCTGCGTGAGGGCGGCGACAACGGTCGCCCGATCACCGCGGTCGATCCCGAGTCGGAGTCGGCCGCGGTATTCCGGGCGATGGCCGAACGGATCGCCGTCGAGATGAAGCCCAAGAAGGTGTTCAACGCCCAGCTCAAGATCATCTGAGCTGTCGCCCGCTCCGTCCTTGCCCGCTCAGTCCTTGCCCGCTCAGTCCTTGCCCGCTCCGTCCTTGCCGGCTCAGTCCTTGCCCGCTCAGCCCCTGCCCGCTCCGTCCTTGCCCGCTCAGTCCTTGACGGCGGAGTACTCCTTGAAACGGGCCATCACCTCGGCGTCGACCTTCCAGGGCGCCCCGGCATCGAACGGCGGTTGCGGGTCGTACTCGATGCCGAGTTGCATGGCCTTGGCGGCCACGGTGTCGAACATCACCTCGGCCAGGCGCAGCGCCATGTCGATTCCCGAGGAGACTCCCGCCGCAGTGATGATCCGCTGATCGAGATGTTCGACGACACGGTCGTCGACCGGGGTCGCTTCGAAGAACTCGAGCATCTCGCGTACGCCCCAGTAGGTGGTCGCGGTCAGCCCCTTGAGCAGGCCCGCTGCGCCCAGGAGCAGCGACCCGGTGCACACGCTGGTCGTATACTTGGTCGTCTGATGAGCGGTGCGCAGCCAGGCGAGGAATGGTTCGTCGGTGATCAGCTGGCGACAACCGATGCCGCCGGGCACGACGATCACATCGGGCCGTGGCACCTCGGCGAACGTGGCGTCGGCCGTCACCCCGAGGAAGCCGTTCTCGGTGCGGACCTCACCCCGCTCGTGCCACAGGAACGTCACGGTGGCATCGGGGAGGCGCTGGAGCACCTCGTACGGTCCGATCGCGTCGAGGGCGGTGAACCGAGGGTAGATGGGAATGGCGATCTGCATATTCGATCCTTCGGTGGGTGGATGGGGTGGGTTGGACTCAGTGTCGGAAGCGGCGGCGGTACAGATCGGGAGCGACGCCGACGATGCGCAAGAACGCCCGCCGGAACGTTTCGGACGAGTGGAAACCGGCCAGCGAAGCCACGGTAGCGACCGGCTCGTCGGTGGTTTCGAGCAGGTTGCGACCGGTTTCGACTCGGACCCGCTCGACGTAACGACCGGGAGATTCACCCAGTTCGGAGCTGAACATCCGGGCGAAGTGCCGGCTGCTCATTCCGACTCTGCGGGCCAGAAGATCCACGCGATGATCGTCGGTCGGGTCCCCGGCGATCACCTCCTGAGCGTGGCGGACGCACGGATGCCCGGCGGCCGGTCGCCACACCGGAGCGGCGAACTGCGACTGCCCGCCGGGGCGACGGAGAAACACCACGAGCCAACGGGCGACCTCCTGGGCGAGCGCCGGGCCGTGGTCGGCCTCAACGAGGGCGAGGGCGAGATCGATGCCCGAGGTGACCCCGGCTGAGGTCCACACGTCGCCGTCGCGCAACCAGATGGCGTCGGCATCGACATCGATCTCCGGGAAGCGCCGTCGGAGTTGCTCCGCACGCGCCCAGTGGGTGGCCGCGCGGCGACCGGCCAGCAACCCGGCGGCGGCGGCGATGAACGTACCGGTGCACACGGTCATCAGTCGAGACGACCGTGCCGCGAGGGCGGCCACCTCCGCGAGTAGATCTGCGTCGTGCGACGCGGCGTGGGTGCCGTTGCCACCGGGAATCACCAGGGTGTCGATGACGATGTCGTCGAGCTGGTCAAAGGTCCGGCCGGCGCGCAGCATCAATCCGCTCTCGCCGGCGAATTCGGTCGTTCGGTGTCCGGCGACGATGAGGTCGTATCCCGGTGAGCGGCCTTGCGGTGGCGCGAATGGCGCAGTGGCCAGCAAATCGGTGGCACCGGCGAACACTTCGTGTGGACCGACGAGATCGAGGGGCTGCATGCCGTCGAAGGCGATCATCACAACGTTCCGACGGTCGGTCACGCACGTCAGTCTCGTGATCGGTGGTCATGGCGTCAATGACCAGTACCCCACGGATTCTGCCATCACCGGTTTCGACATCGCCGATCCGGGGCAAACCCGGTGGGGACAGTGGGCGGGGCCGCTCGGTCCCGTACGATGGGCGACCGTTGTCGCGACAAGGAGACCAGCCCACCGTGGACGTTCGCATCGGAGTGACCCAGGCCCCCCGAGAGATCACCATCGAGATTCCCGACGACGAGCGTGATGCCGTCACTCCGGCGATCGAGGCGGCGCTCGCCGGTGCGGTCGACGTCTTGTGGATCACCGACAAGCGCGGCAAGCGGGTGGGCATCCCGTCGGCCAAGATCGCCTACGTCGAGATCGGCACTCCCGACGGCGACCGTCGAATCGGTTTCGGCGGCTGACGTCCTGCCAGTCGATGAACTGCGGACGACCGATCCCCGTAC
>JANMJD010000467.1:0-45970 GCA_031371195.1 Actinomycetes bacterium
AACCCGACTGGGACAAGATCCGGTCGCTCAAGACCCTCACCGAGAACGGCCGGCTGACGGCGGCGTGCGCCTCGCAGATCTCCGACGGCTCGGCCGCCCTGCTGGTCGCCGGTGAGCAGGCGATCAAGGACCACGGGCTGACACCGCGGGCTCGCATCCATCACATCAGCGTGCTCGCCGACGATCCGATCATGATGCTGTCGGCGCCGATCCCGGCGACCAAGCGGGCGCTGGCCAAGGCGGGAATGACCCCGGACGACATCGATCTCGTCGAGATCAACGAGGCATTCGCCAGCGTGGTGATGGCCTGGCTGAAGGAGACCGGCTTCGATCATGCCAAGGTCAACGTCAACGGCGGGGCCATCGCCCTCGGTCACCCACTGGGCGCCACCGGAGGCCGGTTGATGACCACGCTGCTGTGCGAACTCGAGCGCACCGGCGGTCGCTACGGCCTCCAGACGATGTGCGAGGGCGGCGGCCAGGCCAACGTCACGATCATCGAGCGGCTGTAGTCGATCGAACGACGCAGCTATCGCACGTGGCGGAAGAAGGCCCGCACCTCGCCGACATACAACTCGGGCTCCTCGAAGGCGGCGAAGTGACCGCCCTTGTCGAGTTCGCCCCAGTGGCGGATGTCGGTGTAGACCCGCTCGGCCCAACGCCGTGACGAGGTGAAGATCTCGTGGGGGAACTGCGAGATGCCCGCCGGAATCTCGACGTGGGCGCCGGTGAACGATGCGAAGCTCTCCCAGTACAGGCGAGCCGACGACGCACCGGCGTCGTTCAGCCAATAGAACATCACGTTGTCGAGCAACGCGTCGCGCGACACCGCGTCCTCGGGTGAGCCATCGTTGTCGGTCCACGCCCAGAACTTCTCGAGGATCCACGCCAGCTGTCCGGCCGGTGAATCGGCGAGCCCGTAGCCGAGCGTCTGCGGGCGGGTGGACTGCTGCTTGGAGTAGCCGGATTCCTTGTCCTGGTAGTGGCCGGCCTTGCCGAGCGCGGCCAACTCGGCCGGCGTGAGGTCGGCCATGTCGTCGGGGCCGGGGAAGGCGACCGCCATGTTCACGTGAATACCCGCACAATGCCCGAGATTCTGCGAACCGATGCGAGTCGTCACCGACGAGCCCCAATCGCCACCCTGCGCCCCGTAGCGGTCGTAGCCGAGGCGGACCATCAATTCATCCCACGCGGTGGCGATTCGCTCGACACCCCAGCCGGTGCGGCTGGGCTTGTCGCTGAAGCCGTAGCCGGGCAGCGATGGGGCAACGACATGGAAGGCGTCCGCGGGGTCGCCACCGTGAGCCGCCGGATCGGTCAACGGGCCGATCACCTTCATGAACTCGACGGTCGATCCGGGCCATCCGTGGGTCAGTACCAGGGGAAACGCGTGCTCCTCGGGCGAGCGGGCGTGGATGAAATGAAATCCGAGCGGCTCGTCGCCACCACCGCTGAGCGTCGTGCGGTACTGCGGGAAGGCGTTGAGGCCCGCCTCGCGCACCGGCCAGTCGTACTTGGTTCGCCAATACTCGGCCACTTCGGCCACATAGGCCAGGGGGATGCCCTGCGACCAATCGTCGACGGTCTCGGCCTCGGGCCAACGAGTTCGGGCGAGGCGATCGCGCAGGTCGGCGAGGTCGGCGTCGGACACGGCGATCCGGAACGGGGTGATTGCATCGGTCACGGACCGACCGTAGCCGGATCGACCGCCGGCATCAGCCGCTGGAGGCACCCCCGAAGCCGAGTTCGACGAAGCCCAGGTTCTCCCGCTCCCGGGCCAGCGCCGACGCCGTGCCGCGCCCGGCCAGCATCAGCCGTTTGGCGACCTGCACGGCGGCCGGGGAGTGGCGGGCGATGTCGACGGCGATGGCGCAGGCGGCCGCCGGAAGATCACCGAGCGGGACGCTGCGCAACGCAAGGCCTAATGAGACGGCCTCGGTACCCGGCACCCAGCGGGCGGTGAACAACAACTCGGCGGCGCGTTGCCAGCCGATCGACACGGGAAGCAGCACGCTGCTGCCGGCCTCGGGGGGTACACCCAACTCGGCGAACGGCATCCGCAAGCGGGCGGAGTCGGCGATGACGACGATGTCGCAATGGAGCAGGATCGTCGCCCCGATTCCCGTCGCCGAGCCGTTGACCGCGGCGATCAGCGGTTTACCGAACGACTCCAATTGTTCGAGCAGCGCCGGAAAACCCGTCGCACCTCCGGATGGACCCTGACCCGCGGCCAACAAGGCCATCTCCTTCAGATCCTGCCCGGCCGAGAACGACGGCCCCGTGCCGGTGATGATTACGACGCGCACGTCGTCATCGGCTGCGGCCGCGGCCAACTGCGCTGCCAAGGCGTGGTACTGCTCCTGGTCAAAGGCGTTGCGGGCCTCGGGCCGATCGAGCGTGAGCGTGCGGATGTGGTCGTGGTTGGCGACGTGAATCACACCACCAGCTTGGCCGGTGGAGCCGCCGACCAACGACGTGTGCCGCTACGGGACCGTGATCGGACTCGGCTGGCAGGCGATGTCGGTCGTCACCGCAGCCAGTCGGGAGCGCACGACGTAGGCGCGGCCACCTGCCGGAGCGGCGGCGTCGGTGTACACGTTGGCTGCCGTGACCGTGGCCAGGAACGCCCCGTCGCGACGCAAGCTGTAGCTCGTCTGACCGGCAACCGCCGTCCACGTCAGCGCCGGTTTGCCCGCCCCGTCGAGCACGGCGATGCACGCCGGCGTACCGGGACTGATCGTCCAGGTGAATCCGGTCGTGGCGATCAACGATTGGGGATCGGTGACTGTCACGGTGACGCTTGCCGGACCTTCGACCACCGGCGTGCCCGTGATCAGCCCGGTCGCCGGGTTGATGGCCAGACCCAGTGGTAGGCCGTTGGCCGAGTACACCAAGGTGCCGCCTTCGGGGTCCGTGGCGGTGATGGCCGGTGGGGTGACCGGCGAACCGGTCGGCGATGACTGGCTGGCGATCGCACTGATCGTCGGAGGCTGAGGGGCGGGAGCGATCACCCAGGTGAACGCCGTCGACGCGGTCAGGTTCTGCGGGTCGGTCACCGTCACCGCCACATTGAACGCCCCCGATGAGGTGGGTGTCCCGCCGATCACACCGGTTGCCGGGTTGATGTCAATGCCGCCCGGAAGCCCCGTGGCGCCGTACCCGAGCACACCACCGTCAGGGTCGGTGGCATTGACCTGCACGTTCGCCACCGGTGTGGCGACCATGCCGGTCTGGTTGGCGATGGGGAGGACGGCTGGAGGATTGGCCCCGGTACCGAACTTGAGGTTGGGGACGCCATAGCCGACAGAGATCGACTGCGTTGCCGGATAGGCGAGCGTGGTACCGGCCAGGTAGGCGCGGCCGGTGAAGTGGTAGCCGGCGACCGACGTCAGCGAACCGCCGGTGCCATACGGCTCCCCGGTCGACGACATCAGTGAGGCCACGACGTACACCGTCGCCGGCTGGAGCATGACCGGGGTCGACAGCGACCCGTAGAACCAGCCGCCTTCCGAGGTTGCCGTGCGGGCGATGGTGGCGGTTCCGAGCAGGGCTCGATCGCTCTGCCGCCACAACCCGGCCGGGGTATCGGAGGCGTTGTTGAACACACCGTTGCCGTTGCCGTCGAAGATTCCGAGGGCCGTTGCGGTCACCGGAGCGTCGACCGTGAAGGTGGACCCCATCGTGTAGTTGCCGGTCTTGGCGGTGAAGCCGGTGTACGCCGTAACCGCCGCCGCACCGCCCCCGCCGCCTCCAGCAGCGACCGTGAACGTCGACGTCGCCGTCGTGGCATGAAGCACACCGTCACGGGCGGTCACCGCCACCGTATAGGCGCCGGCCGGCAGCGCTCCGGCGTTGTAGTCGAACGTCGCCGACGCGGTCCCGAGGCCGCTCGTGACCGCCGGGAGGTCGATCGCCGTCGCGGCGAACGTGCCGTTCACCTGCAAATACTGGCCGGCTGCGTTCGTCACACGGACCCCGACGGACTTGACCATCGCGTTGTCCCTGGCCGTGCCCGAAAGTGACGCCGCCTGGCCGAAGGCCACGTTCGCCGATGGGGCCGAAATGGTCACCGCCGGCGAGCTGAGGCCGCCGGCGATCTTGAGGTTGGGGATGCCGTATCCCACCGATGTCGACTGTGTCGACGGGTAGGTGAGCACCGTTCCGGCGAGATACGCCCGGCCACCGAAGTTGTAGTTCGCGTCGGTGGCCACCGTTCCCCCGGTGCCATAGGCCTCACCGTTCGACGACACGAGCGAGGCCACCACGTACACCGTGCCCGGCTGAAGTGTTACCGGCGCGGCCAGAGCGCCGTAGAACCATCCGCCTTCCGCGGGCGCCGTCCTGGCGACCGTCGTCGAGGCGAGCAGAGCCTGGTCGCTCTGGCGCCACAGACCGGCTGGTGTGTCGGTGGCGTTGTCGAACGTGCCGTTGCCGTTGCCGTCGAAGATGCCCAGGGCGGTGACCGCAACAGGCGTGTCGACCGTGAAGGTGGATCCCATCGTGTAGTTGCCGAGCTTGGCCGTGAACCCGGAGTACGCCGTGACCGCGGCGATCGTCGTCGTCCCCGCCACAACGGTGAACGACGCAGTCTTCGGCAACGACGCGTTGTTGTTCGTGTCGGTCACGACGATCTCGACCGAGTAGATGCCGGCAGGCATCTGCGACCCGGCATTGAGTGTCCAGGCGACCGGAGTAGCGCCGAGCGGGCCGGTGGCAACAGGCAGGTCGTTGACCACTGCGGCGAGCGACAGATCGTCCTGGATGTACTCGCCGGCCGCGTTGGTGATCCTCCCCCGGATGCCGGCGACGCCGACGTTGTCGGTGGCCGACCCGGTGATCGTCACGGCGCTCTCCTCGGGCACACCGGCGGCGGGCACGACAATCGTCGAGTCGGGTCGGACGCCGTCCACCGCGTTGACCGTGAATGATCGGGTGGTCGACGACGGCGAGACATTGCGGCCCTTGTCGATCGCCTTGGCGTCGGCGGTGTACGCACCGGCCGGCAGAACGACGTCGAGGTCGAAGGCGCCGTTCGTCTTGGCCGGAGTGCTGAACTCGTAGCGCGTCCCGCCGAGTACGCCGCCGGGCTGCGCCCACTGGCCGTCCGACGCCTGGACTGCCACGAGATACGAGGCGATGCCGACATTGTCGGTGGCGGAGCCCGACAGTCGGGCGGGGTTGCCAACCGTAGCCCCGGCGGACGGGGCGGTGAAGACGACGTTGCCGGGCGGCGTGACATCCTCGGCGCCGGGGCCGAAGTCGTAGAAGGCGAGCGAGCCGACGCGGATGTCGTTGGTCCGTTCGCCGTCGAACCCGGCCAGCAGGCCACGGGTGGTGACGGTCAGTTCGCGTCCGCCGACCAGCGAATCGGCGCCCGGATTCCACGTCAGAGGCGTGCCGTCATTGATGTCGAGCGCCGCGATATGGCCCCGCCAGACCCCATTGGGATACTCGGTGCAATCGTTGAGGCCCATCACCACCGACATGATCTCGGTCGGTCCCGGGCCGGGGGCGATCCGGCAGATGTGGCCGCTCAGGTACACCGCGTTGTTGGAGACCCCCACGCCGAACACCGAATCGTGACCGACGGCATGCGTCCAGCGCGCCGTCTGGGCCGATTCGGCCGACGACACGAGCCAGACGTTGTTGCCCGGATCGGGGGTGCCGCGGTAGACGACACCGATCCACTTGCCATCGGGCGAGATCGACACATCCTGCTGGTACTGACGACCGAACGGCGAACGCCACGAATGAGCCGTCAGACGGGGGTTCAGCGGGTCGGTGATGTCGACCACCGCCGTCTCGGTGTCGAGGCTGACACCGTTGTTGGCCGCGACCCCGAATCGACCGCCGAAGATCAGCCGCGTTCCGTCGGGCGACACCGCGATGGCCTTGATCTTCGATGTCGTCGTCCCCGTGAACGTGAGGTTCAACGACGGCTTGACCGCCGCGGTCGCCGGATCGAGTTCGGCCAGATAGTCGTAGGCGGCCCCGCCGATGGTCGTGAAATCACCACCGACGAACAGGCGGCCGGCACCGTAGGCGAGTTGGTCGATCTTGAGATCGAAGGCCGGGGGAACGAAGGCGGGGTCGACCGAGCACGTCGACAGGTCGAGCAGGGCCAACTTGCTGCGGGCACGGACCACCCCGTCGGCTCCCGTGACCTTGCCGAAGCGACCGGCCACATAGATCTTGTCGGCGGTCGGCCCCTCGGCGACGGCGAGGACGTGGTTGTCGAAGATCATCTGCGGGCAGACGAGCGCCTTGGTATCGATGTTCCAGGCGGCGAAGTAGGCCCGGTCGATCGTCACTCCGTCGGCGCGCAGGACCTGGATGAAGTCGCCGCCGGCGACGATGGTGCGCCCGATCTGGTTGGCCGTCAGTACTTGGCGGCGCGCGGTGAGCCCGGCGCCGAGGTCGATCAGCGGCGTATTCAGGATGATCGGATACCCCTTGGCCGGCGTGGCCGGCACGACAGTCGGATGATCGCGGAACGCCGCGTCGGCGCGCCCCGTTGCCAACCACGCTCCCCCGACCACGATCACCGCACTGAGTGCGATGTTCAAGGATTTCGAGACCTTCACGCCCAACCTCCGCCGTTCCGCCCTCCCCGAGATCCAGGCCGGATACTCAGGGAGGAGTAAGAACGCTCAGGGTAACTTTTTGCCGCCTCAAGTCGACCTCGTGTGACGAATCGGGCTGATCGGCCCACCTCGTCCCGCTCGGGGTCCCCGGGTCTACGATTCGGTCATGTACGACCTGATCATTCGTGGAGGAACGGTCGTCGACGGCACGGGAACACCCTCCCGCCTCGCCGACGTCGCAGTGAAGGACGGACGCATCGCCGCCGTCGCCCCAGTGATTGATGGCGAGGCGGTGACGGTGATCGACGCGTCCGGCCGGATGGTGACCCCCGGCTTCGTCGATGTCCACACCCACTACGACGGTCAGGCCACGTGGGACGGCCTGCTCGATCCGACGTCGGGGCACGGCGTCACGACCGTGGTGATGGGCAACTGCGGCGTCGGTTTCGCCCCGGTCCGGCCCGGCAAAGAAGAGTGGCTCGTCCAGTTGATGGAAGGCGTGGAGGACATTCCCGGCACCGCCCTGCACGAAGGCATCCAGTGGGAGTGGGAGACGTTTCCGCAGTACCTCGACGCGCTCGACCGGCGCACCTTCGCCATCGACGTTGCCGCCTATGTCGGCCACGGTCCCGTGCGGGCGTACGTGATGGGCGACCGGGGGGCACGCAACGAACCGGCCAACGCCGACGACATCACCGAGATGGCCCAGATCGTGCGCGAAGCGATGGACGCCGGGGCCGTCGGATTCTCCAGCTCACGCACGCTCAGCCACAAAGCCCGTGACGGTGAGCCGGTGCCCGGCACCTTCGCCGCCCAGGACGAGCTCGATGGCATCGCCGACGCACTCGTTTCCGCCGGTCACGGCGTCTTCGAACTCGCTCCGCAGGGATTGGAGTTCGACCCGCCGACGCTGCTCGGCGAGGTGGCGTGGATGAGCAAGGTGGCCATCCGCACCGGACTGCCGGTGTCGTTCGCCATGTTGCAGAACTCGGTGCAACCCGACTCGTGGCGCGACGTTCTCGCCGCCGTCGACAAGGCCGCCGAGGCCGGTGGACGGCTGATCCCGCAGATCGCGGCGCGCCCGTTCGGGATGATGATCGGCTGGCCGAGCTACCACTTCTTCGCCAAGCGTCCCACCTACGTCGCGCTGGCCGGTTCGTTGAGCCACGCCGATCTGCTCGTCGAACTGCGCAGGCCCGAGGTGAAGGCGGCGATCCTCGCCGAGACTGATCTACCACCCGACGCGTCGCGGCATTTCGACGGCATCGGCACCCTGTTCCAGCACTCCACCGACAAGATCTACTCCATGGGAGCGGCCGTCGACTACGAGCCGGGACCCGAATCACTGCTCGCCAACCTGGCGGCCGCCGCGGGACGAGAGCCGCTGGAACTGGCCTACGACCTGATGAACGACGACGACGGCCGGGCATTCCTGATGTTCCCGTTCTTCAACTTCGTCGACGGATCGCAGGACGCCATCTACGAGATGCTCAGCCACCCCTCCACCGTGTCGGGACTGTCCGACGGCGGCGCCCATGTGCGGATGATCTGCGACGCCTCGATCCCGACGTATCTGTTGACTCATTGGGCCCGCGACCGCACCCGTGGGGCCAAGTTCACGATCGAGGAGGTGGTCAAGATGCAGACCACCGACACCGCCGAGTTGATCGGATTCACCGATCGCGGCTCGATCGAAGTCGGCAAGCGCGCTGACCTCAACGTCATCGACTTCGATGCACTGACCCTCGGCTTCCCTCAGGCCTGCGACGACCTGCCCGCCGGTGGACGTCGTCTCGTCCAGGCCGCGACGGGTTACGACTACACCATCGTCAATGGCGTCATCACCCGTCATCACGGCGCCGATACCGGCGCCCGCCCCGGCCGACTGGTCCGCTCCACCGCCTGACCGATCATGTCGTCCACCCATTCGGCGCGGCCCACGCCGAGACATGGTGGCCGCGTCGTAACCGTCGCTCACCGGCGACGTAGCGTTGGTACATGAGCGACAAGCCGAGCTATGTGGGACTTCTCAATGGAATAGCCAACGGGGAGCGGCGCGGCGCCGAGTACCTGCGCTGCTGGATCGCCACGACCGCCAACGACGAGGTACGGGCGACGCTGCATACGATCGAATTGCGCGAGGCGGAGCATGCGCTGGCCTTCGAGAAGCGGCTCGACGAATTGGGCTACGGATTGATCGTCAAGCCCGATCCGAATCAGGAGCGGGCGATGGAGATCGCCGGATCGACGACGATGACCGATCGCGAGAAGATCGAGGCGCTCAAGCTCCATCGCCGCCCGACCACGGGCACGCCCGACATCTTCGACGGGTTCTTCGACAACAAGGACATCGACCCGATTACCGGCGGTCTCCACGGCCGGTACATCGCCGAGGAGCGCGACACCGGACGTCGATTCGCGGACTGCTACGACGCTCTCGGGTGATCAACCCGTTGTGGCGGCCTTGTGCACGTCGGCGGCCAGGTGGATGGCGTCGACCGTCTTGATCTGCGGCAGGTTGACGATCACCTCGTCGGCTCCGGCAGCGACGATTGCCGCCAGATTCTCGGTCGCCTCGGCGGCCGTGGCGATGACCATCCGGTCAGCGACCTCCGGGTTCGAATAGTCGAGGAACTCGCGGAATCCATCGCGCTCGGCATCGTTGGCGCTGACGAACAGGCTGACCATCGCCGTGCGCTTCACCGTCTGGGGGTCGCGGCCCACAGCGACGCAATGCTCGTCGAGGATCGCCAGCTTGTGGGCGACGACCGCGGCGGTGCCGCCGATGTTGCACAGATCGGCCGACTCGGCCACCATCCGCAAGGTCTTCTTCTCGCCGCTACCCCCGATCATCAACGGGATCCGTCGCAGCGGCCGGGGCACCAACCGCGCCTCGTCGACGTGATAGTGCTCGCCGGCGAAGGTGAACGTCTCGTTGTCAAACATGCCGCGGCAGATCGTGATGGCCTCTTGGAGCCGGCTGAAACGTTCCTTGACCGGGGGGAACTCCCAACCGTATGCGGCATGCTCCTCCTCGTACCAGGCTGCACCGATGCCCAGGATGACCCGTCCCCCGGTCATCGCGTCGAGGCTGCCGATCTGTTTGGCCAGATGCGCCGGATTGCGATACGTCACCCCGGTGACCAACGTGCCCAACTCGACCCGAGTGGTCAGCGCGGCCAATGCGCCGAGGAGCACATAGCCCTCGAGCAGCGACGCCGCCGGACCGCCGAGCGGCGGGAGTTGCAGCAAATGATCCATCACCCACAACGACGAGTACCCGGCCTCCTCCGCGGCGACCACCGCGGCGCGAAGGCGATCCATCGTCGTGGCCGGATCGGCATCGACGATCCACGAGAAATCGGGCAGTTGCAATCCGAAAGTTGCCATCGTCAGCCTCCTGGGGCCATCAGCTTGTTGAAGTCCATCGTGCGCCAGTGTTCTGGTGTCAATCGCACCAGCACCGAGTCGGCGGTACTCGGATTGTTGTCGGCGTACCACGCACCCAACTCGGCGCCGAGGTAGCGGGTCGCCATCTCGAGGTCGTCGCGCTGGATCGCCGTAACCACCACCGGGCCCTCGACGCTGACGTAGAGGTACGGCGGTCTCTCGGTCTGCACGGTCATCGTCGCCCGACCGGCAGCCCGCAGCAGACGGGCCTTCAATGAGTTGCCATCCATCCCGATGAGCACCTCACCGTCCTCGTAGATGTACCAGATCGGCATCGCCAGCGGACCCCGGCCCGGCTCGTCGACGGCCAACACGCCCACATGGACATCGGCGAGAAATGCCTCGCGCTCGGTGAAGGTCATCGATCCGGCGGCCATGGTGACTCCCTGTGGGTTCGAACGAAGCGTTGCTCGGGCAACGGGCAGCCTATGGACTGCGCAGGTAGGTCAGCACCGCCAGAACTCGCCGATGTTGTTCGTCGGACGCCGGGAGATCGAGCTTCATGAAGATCGATGAGATGTGCTTTTCGACCGCCCCGTCGCTGACGACCAGTTGCCCGGCGATCCCGGCGTTCGAGCGGCCCTCGGCCATCAGCGACAGCACTTCGCGTTCGCGCGGCGTGAGCGCGGCGAGCGGCTCGCGGCGACGCGATCGCTGAAGCAACTGGGCGACCACTTCGGGGTCGAGAGCGGTTCCCCCCTCGGCCACCCGGTGGACGGCGGCGATGAAGTCACCAACATCGGCGACGCGCTCCTTGAGCAGGTAGCCGAGACCGACCGTCGAATCGGCAAGCAATTCTGTGGCGTAGCGTTCCTCGACGTACTGCGAGAGCACGAGTACGGGCGTATTCGGTCGCACCCGGCGGAGTTCGATCGCCGCCCGCAGTCCCTCATCGGTATGCGTCGGGGGCATGCGGACGTCGGCGATGACCACGTCGGGATTCAACTCCTGAACGGTCCGCAGCAGTCGGGTGGCGTCGCCGAGGCCGGCGACCACCTCGGCGCCGTACTCGGCGAGGATTCGGGAGATCCCCTCACGTAGCAGCACGGAGTCCTCGGCGATCACGACGCGCATGGGAACTCCGCCACCAGCAGCGTCGGCCCGTCGGGCGGGCTGGCCAGCCGGAAGCGTCCTTCGACGGCGAGAACGCGATCGCGCAGCCCGGCAAGTCCTCCACCGGGATGGATCACCGCACCACCGTGCCCGTCGTCGCGGATCTCGACCACCAACCGGTCGCCCCGCCGATTGATCGATACCCCGGCCCGAGCGGCCCCCGAGTGCTTGGCGACGTTGGTCAGTGCCTCGACGACCACGAAATAGGCGGCGGCTTCGATTGCCGACGGCGGGCGTTCGGGCAGGTCGACCTGCAGATCCACGGGAATCGGCGAGCGAGCGGTGACGGCCGATAGGGCGGCATCGAGCCCGCGATCGGTGAGCACCTGGGGGTGGATGCCCCGCACGAGGTTGCGCAGATCACCGATCGCCGACTTGGCCTCGTCGTGAGCCTTGGTGACCAGCTCCAGGGCCCGTTCGGAGTTCTCACCCGTCCGCAACCGTTCCTTGGCCAGACCGAGGTCCATTGCCAGGCTGACGAGGCGCTGCTGGGCGCCGTCGTGCAGATCGCGTTCGATGCGGCGGAGTTCGATCGACGAACTCTCCACCGACGCGTCACGACTCTCGCTGAGTTGGGCGACCCGCTGGGTCAGTTCGGCCGCCCGACCGGGCGACAGCAATGCGCCGATCAGCAACCGATCGACGGTCGCCATCCCCCGGATCGCCCACGGCGTCAGGACCAGCAGGACGAGTCCGAGTAGGCCGACCCCGGCGATCACCAGCACCTTCTGGCCGCCGCCGAGATGGTGGTTGTTCCAGGTCACAGTGGCATTGTCGGTGGTCCACCATCCGAATGTGGGGAACACGGCGAACGACCAGGCCACCGACCACAACACGACGGTCATCGTGAATGTGAGGATTCCCCACGGGAGCATGATCAGGCCGTAGGCGAGACCCTTCCAACCCGGCCGGTCGGTGAGGCCAGCTCGCAACCGATCGGTCCAACGACCCTCGGTCCCGAATGGGGCGAAGCCCGGGAAGTCCGAACCGAGCAGCAGCCGGGCCCGCATACGTTCGACGACGCCGACCAGGCGACCCGACACCACCGAGATGGCGAGCAGGGGAATACCGATCAGGGTGACGGCGAGGCCGAAGCTCACGGACAGGAAGGTCACGGCCATCGTGAAGAAGGCGATCCCGGCTCCGAGGTCAAGCAGAAGATGAAGCGACTCGAGCCACGTACGGGCCTCGAACAGCGGTCCGAACAGGCGGCGAAACACTGAAGGTTTCGCCGCCGCCGGCGATGGTGCCGTGGTGTACGGCACCGTCGAGGCGGGGGGCGGGGGCAGGGTGTTCATCTCAGTGAACCAGCTCAGGCTCGGGCAGGGTCGGAGCGGGAAGTGGCCGACCAGCGGGGACGCTCGCGCTCGCCGGCTGCTCGACGGTGAGATGGGGCAGCACCCGGTCGAGCCACCGCGGGATCCACCAGTTGCGATTGCCCAGCAGCTCCATCGTCGCCGGAACGAGGATCATCCGCACGACGGTCGCATCGATGAACACGGCGGTGGCCAGGCCGAGTCCGATCAGCTTGATCCCCCGGTCCTCGCCGAAGACGAACGGTCCGAACACGCAGACCATGATGGCAGCCGCAGCGGTGATCACTCGCGCCGTCGCCGCCAGGCCCTCGACAACCGCTTCGGAGTTGTCGTTCGACCGGTCGTAACGTTCCTTGATCGACGACAACAGGAACACCTCGTAGTCCATCGACAGTCCGAACACGATGGCGAACAGCATCATCGGTGCCCACGGCTCGACCGGTGCCTTGGCGACGTGGAGCAGCGAGCCGCCCCAGCCCCACTGGAACACGGCGACCATCACACCGTACGCCGCCCCGATCGACAGCAGGTTGAGGACCACGGCCTTGAGGGCGACCAGCACCGAGCGGAACACGGTCAGCAACAACAGGAAACTGAGCAGCAGCACCGCCCCGATGAACACCGGCAGCCGGGTGGCCATCTGGTGGGAGAAGTCGATGTCGCTGGCCGTCGGTCCGCCGACGTGAGCAGTTAGGCCTGACTGCGTGATGACCTGTCGACGCAGCTCGTGGACGAGGCGTTCGGTGGCGATGTCCTGCGGAGACGTCGCCGGGATCACCTGGATCAGCGCGGCGCGCCCCGACTGGCTGGGGATCGGATCGCTGACCATCGACACGCCTTTCAACGCGGCGATCCTGGTGGCCAACTGGGCCGCGTCCTGCGTAGCGGGCGCCGACGGTGTCTCGACGGCAACGACCAGGGGACCATTGAATCCCGGACCGAAACCATCGCTGATCAGGTCGTACGCGCTACGGGTGGTCGAGCCGACCGGGTCGTTGCCCATGTCGGCGACGGCCATCCGCATGGCGACTGTCGGCGCGCCGGCGGCAAGTAGGACAGCCAGACCGGTGGCGGCGAACGCCTTGGGGTGTCGCTGGATCGTGCGACTCCAGCGATGCCAGATCGACTCCTTGACGACGGTTTGGCGACGGTGGATGCTCCACCGGTCGAGCTTGTGGCCGGCGAACCCGAGCATCGCCGGGAGCAGGGTGAGTGCGGCGGCGACGGCGACGACGACGGCGGTGGCCGTGCCCAGGGCCAAGCCGTAGAGGAACGAAAGCCCCATCAGGAACATCCCCATCAGGGAGATCACGACGGTCGACCCGGCGAACAGCACCGCACGGCCGGCGGTGGCGATCGCCTCGACAACGGCCGATTCCGGGTCTTTGGTACGGGCCAGCGCCTCGCGGTAGCGGGTGACGATGAACAGGGCGTAGTCGATGCCGACGCCTACGCCTACCATCGAGGCGACCTCGACGGTGAAGTCGGGCGTGTCGATGATGCCGGTCCAGATGCCCACGCCGGCCAGGCCGATGGCGATGCCGACGATGGCGGTGAGCAGCGGAAGTCCCATCGCTACGACCGACCCGAAGGCGATCAGCAGGATGACCACCGCCGCGGCCAATCCGAACAACTCGCTCGCCGGGGCAGAGCCGGTGGCGAAGGCGTAGTCGGCATAGTCGACCTCGACGCCATCAGCTCGCAGCGTCTCGGCAGCCTTGTCGATTGCGGTCACCGCAGCTGTCGCCGCGGCGTTGGCACTCTCGATCGAGGTATCGATGTTGACGATGGCGACCGTTCCGTCGGCCGAGATGCGACCGGGTCCGCCACCACCTCCCTGCTCGGTCGGGAACGGCGATTCGACCGTCAGGACTCCGGGAGCCTCGCCGACCTGCTTGATGAACCGCTCGATGGGGCCCTGGGCGGCGACGATGCCGGCCTGGTGGTGGAGGGCGACGGTGACGGTGTGGGCGCCGTTGTCGGGGGACTCCCGATTGATCAACTCGTAGGCCGAGTCGGAGTCGGTGCCGACCAGTCGGCCGCCATCGGCGTACTCACCTCCGACGGCCGAAGCGAGCATCGTGGCCCCGACGACAGCGGCGATCCATGCCACGACGACGAGCCAGCGGTGGCGAAAACTGAAGGTTGCAAGTGTTTTCATCATGATTCGATCGTGCGCCGAACCGCCGGCCCGATCGATCCGGCCTCCCGGCGAACCAGTGGTGGGGTTATCCCCCACCTCCTCCGGGGTTTGCCCCACTCCGGCCCGGCGCGGGACTCCGGGTCTCCCCAGCCCGACCCGGCCCGGCCCCGACTTCGCGTTCTGGCGACCGATTTGGGTGCTCCCCGACCGAAATCGGCGGCCAGAATGGGCGGGTGCGACCCGACGGGAACCTTTTTGGCGCGGCGAACGACTGAGAGGACGTGATGACCAGTTCGGGGACCGGGTCCGAGACGTTCGAGGCGTTCCACGCTTCGGCCCGACCCGGCCTGCTCCGGCTCGCCCACCTCCTCACGGGTTCACCCGTGCTCGGCGAAGAACTTGTGCAGGACACCCTGCTCGCCGTCCACCGCAACTGGTCGACGATCGACGACGCACTCGCGTACGCCCACCGCACGCTGGTCAACCAGGTCCGCTCGTCGCAGCGACGCTCGATCCGGGAGCGAGCCTTCCTCGCCCGCCACATCGTCGAAGCCGTGACCGGCGAACCGAATGTCGACCAGACCTGGGCACTGATCAAACGGTTGAAGCCCGAACAACGCACGGTCGTGGTGCTCCGCTTCTACGCCGACTACTCGCTCAACCAGATCGCCGACGAACTCAATATCCCCCTCGGCCCGGCAGGACTGTCTCACCGAGAGCGTCACCGTGTGGAAGGCCAAGGCCTACGAACTCGGCCTCGATTGACGGCCTCACCAACGATCGAGCACGCCTTGATCGAGGAGCGCAGCGGCCGCAGCGCGGACGGCCATGGCTGAGGTGGTCGATGACCTCGCGACCGGGCTCCCACGTCACGGCTCGACTCGTTCAAGGATCAGGACGATGGGACGGCTGGTGACTTCGGTATGGAAGCCGTCGGTCCCAGTCTTCCACCACTCGTCCGAGCGGATGGTGGCGTTCACCTCCCGAGCGAGCCGAACGGAGGCTCGCTGCATCGCGTCGTCGATCTCATCGCGATCTGGTCTACCGAGAATCAAGACGTCGACGTCGTTCGGTGCCCGGCCGCCATGGCCCTCATATCGGGCCGCCCACGAACCGACGATGTATGCGGCATTGACATTGTCAACTGCGGCAAGCTCTTCCCGTACCACCACGCCGGGGCCGAACGATCGCAACAGCAATTCGGTCAACGGCTCAGTGAGAGGCGACGATGCTGCCGTCACCAAGCGCATGTTGCCGAACCGGTGGCTGGCTACGACACCGGCCTGCTCAGCACGGGCAACTTCACGCATCGCGCTCGACACCGATCCGCCGACGCGGTCGGCAAGCTCCGTCAGGGTCCACTCACGTTCGGGATTGAGCAGGACCAACGTCAACAGCTCGGCCTGCAGACGTGATCGCAACAACGGCAAGAGCGGAGGAGCCTCTGTTTGCATATCATGCAATATAGCTTGCACGATACGACAAGAGGAACGAATGAACCGCCGCCTTCGTAGCACAACATGCCAAGCTGCGGGGCATGGCTGTGATGTTGGTAACGGGGGCAAGTCGGGGGATCGGGGCGGCGACGGCGACCTTGGCCGCCGAGCGCGGGTATGCGGTTGCGGTGAACTACTCGGCATCGGCGGAACGGGCCGAGGCGGTGGTCGACGGCATCCGAGCTGCGGGTGGGACGGCGATCGCCATCGGTGCCGACGTGTCGGACGAGGCAGCGGTCATCGAGATGTTCGAGACGGTCGACCGGGAGCTCGGCACCCTCACTGTCCTGGTCAACAACGCCGGAACCGCCAACCAGTACGGCGCGTTCGCCGACCTCGCCGTCGAGCCGATGCGGCGGATGTTCGACGTCAATGTGATCGGGGCGTTCATCTGCGCCCGGGAGGCGGTCCGACGGATGTCCACGATGCGGGGCGGGACGGGCGGCGCGATCATCAACATCTCGTCGCGGGCCGCCGAGATCGGCGGGGCCAACGAGTGGATCGACTACGCCGCCACCAAGGGCGCCATCGATTCGCTCACCGCGGGGCTGGGCAAGGAATTGGCCACCCAGGGCGTGCGGGTCTGCGGCATCCACCCCGGCCTGATAGACAACGAGTTCAACGACCACGCGACCGCCGGACGTCTCGATCGCATCGTCGCCAACGTGCCGATGCAGCGGGCCGGTACGTCCGAAGAGGTCGCCGAGGCGATCCTGTGGCTCGCCTCCGACGCTGCGTCCTACGTGACCGGCTCCAACCTCCACGTCAGCGGCGGCCGGTAGCCGAGGTCTGGTGTCTCCAACCTTCGTCGGACCGGCGGCCGGTGCCACACTGGCGGTCATGACGAACGGCGTGCAACAGCAGGCAGATCCCGCAGACCTCGGATTCGACGCGGATCGGCTCGCCCGCATCGACCGGCACTTCGCCCACTACGTCGACGACGGCCGCCTCGCCGGTTGGCAGGTCGCCGTCGCCCGCCGTGGCCAGGTGGTCCACACATCGACCTATGGAATGGCCGATCTCGCCACGGGCCGACGGTTCGCCGACGACACCATCGTGCGGATGTTCTCGATGACCAAGCCGATCACGTCGGTGGCCGTGATGATGCTCGTCGAAGAGGGATTGGCGTCGTTGAAGGACCCGATCTCGAAGTGGATCCCATCGTTCGCCGGGATGCAGGTGTACAAGGAGGGCGCGCCGACCAAGCCATCACTTCGCCCGGCCACCGAGCCGATCAGGCTGTGGCACCTGCTCACCCACACCGCCGGGCTGACGTACGGATTTCATTACACCCATCCGGTCGACGCGATCTACCGCAAGGCCGGGTTCGACTTCGGTATCCCGCAGGGCCTCGATCTCGAGGCGTGCTGCGACCGCTGGGCCGAGTTGCCGCTGCTGTTCGAGCCGGGCACCGAGTGGAACTACTCGGTCGCCGTCGACGTGCTCGGCCGGATCGTCGAGGTGGCCAGCGGCCAGTCACTCGACGAGTTCTTCGCCGAGCGGATCTTCCAACCGCTGGGCATGGTCGACACCGGCTTCTGGGTGCCCGAGGACCAGATCGACCGGTTCACCACGCTGTACATCCCCGATCCGACCACCGGCTCGGCCGTGCCGATTCCCGTCGATCGGGGCTACACCAAGCCACCGCGGATGCTCGGAGGTGGTGGTGGCCTGGTCGGTACCGCCGCCGACTACCTGCGCTTCTGCCACATGCTGCTCGGACGCGGCGTCCTCGACGGAGCGAGGATCCTCGGGAGCCGCACGATCGACTACATGACCCGCAATCATCTGCCCGGCGGCGCCGATCTCGAGGAACTGGGGCGGCCCGGCTTCAACGAGGCCGAGTACCACGGCATCGGATTCGGTCTCGGCTTCTCGATCGTCGACGACCCGGTGAAGAACAAGGTGCCGTCGTCGAAGGGTGAGTTCGCCTGGGGTGGAGCAGCCTCGACCGCCTTCTGGGTCGATCCGGCCGAGGAGGTCGTCGTGGTGTTCCTGACCCAGCTGCTCCCATCGAGCACCCACCCAATCCGCCCGGCACTCAAGCAACTCGTCTACCAGGCCCTCGTCGACTGAGGCGCAGCATCTGATCGGGCCGGGTCGGGTTCGACGCTCACTGCGTGACCGTCGGCTGCCAGAATGACGGTCGCGATCGGGGATCGCGTTGCACGAGGAGACCTCCGTCATGGCATTGCCGCAGCACCTCAAAGATCTCGCCGCACAGGTGTCGAACTGGAACCGGTGGGGCGCCGACGACCGACGGGGCACGATCAATCTGATCGACGCGGCCGCAGTCCAGCGCGGCGTCGCCGCAGCAACGCAGGGCAAGGTGATCCCCCTCTCGCTGCCCTATGACGAGGACGGGCCGCAGATGGGGATGATCCCCGGCCGCGACAATCCGAAGCGCACGATGCTGATGATCGACCAGCCGATGAACGGCGATCCGACCGACTTCTGCACCACCGACGACCGCGTGGAGATGGGTGTACAGGCGTCGACCCATTGGGACGCGTTGTGCCACGCCTCGTACGAAAACCTGCTGTACAACGGTGTGCCCGCCTCGACGATCGACGAAACCGGTTCGCATGAGCACGGCATCGAGCGATACGGACCCATCGTCGGCCGCGGCATCCTGCTCGACGTCGCCCGCGCCCTGGGGGTCGACAGGTTGGCCGAGAGCCACCCGATCTCCGGCGACGACCTCGATGCCGCGGTCGCCCTTGCCGGCGTGACCGTCGAGCCCGGCGACATCATCTGCGTCCGAACCGGCCAGATGCAGTACTTCCACGAGGGCGACAAGATGCGCTATGTGTATCCCACCTCGGGAATGTCGACGCTGTCGATCCAGTGGGTCCGTGATCACGATGTCGCCGCGGTGGCCACCGACACCTTGGTCTTCGAGTGCTTCCCGCCCGAGGATCCCGATGTTTGGCTGCCCGTCCACATGATCCACATCCGCGACATGGGTCTGTGCCAGGGTCAGAACTGGGACCTCGAGGCACTCGCCGCCGACTGCGCGGACGACGGCAAGTATGCATTTCTCCTCTCCGCAACTCCCCTGCCGATGACGAGGTCGGCGGGTGGAGCCGTCGCTCCCGTCGCCATGAAATAGCCGGAGCCCGGCGCCCCTATGGGTTGGGCGTGATCACGACACCGCGATCGCCGTAGGGGATGCGCTTGCGTTTGATGATCCCGCCGATGGTTCCGAGCAGCTTGGTGATCTTCGTCATGAAGCCGTACTTGGCCCGGATCTTGCCTCGGATGTGGTCGAGTGGAGCACCGGAGACGACGACAGCCGTCGCCGCCGTCGGCGAAGAACCGGCCTTGAGCCGCCCACGTGCATCGCACGGCTGCACGGTGACCTTCGATGTGTGGGCGAGCCGCTTCGCCTTGCCCGAGCCGGAACTCGTCCAGAAACCGATCGTGCCGTCGCTCAAATCGGCCGCCCACACCGGTGTCGCCACCGCGGTGCCGTCGCGGCGATACGTGGTGACCAGGAGGTACTTCTCGTCGGCAAGTCCCATGCCGCGGACCTTACTCCGATTCGGCGAGGGCCGACGACGGACGCAGGACGACCGGTTCAAGGCGTCGACCGGAGCCAGTTCGCTTCGATCCAGGCGCGAACCGGGGGTGCCACCACCGCGAGATGAGCGGCCGGATCGTCGCGGATCATGGTCGCCGAGATCGGGACGGTAGCTCGCTCAGGATCGACACTGACCGAGTCGACACCGAACCGGCGGGCGATCTCCGAGACATACCCGTCACTGGAGAAGACGGCGTGCGGTCCGGTCGGGAGCGGCCAGCGGTCGTGGAACAGTGCCATCCACTTCGCCCACAGCTCCTCATCGTCCCAGTTGGTATCGAGGTGGTGGCGGACCTCGATCACCCGCACGCCGGGATGCAGGTCGCCGAGCCACGCGGCACGCAAACCACCGGGAACCGGTTCGCCCTCGCGAGTGTTGACATAGACAACCAGGGCGTCGCACCGTGCGGCCGCCCAGTCGATCATGAAGCTGTGGCCGAGATGCGGGGGGTCGAACCGCCCGACGATCAGCCCGGTCGGGTACCGGTCGGTGGTCACGCCCCCGCCCGTTCGAACGCAGACTGCTGTGCCTCGGACCAGGACAGACCGGCGTGGGCGTCGGTGTCGTGCGGTAGGCCGAGCACGCGTTCGGCGATGATGTTGCGCTGCACCTCGCCTGTGCCTCCGCCCACGGTCAAGGCCGGCGCGAACAGAAACCCGTGGAGCCAACTCGGGTCATCGAGATCGGCCGTGTGGCGTGCAGCCGACGACGACGCGGCCCAAGTGTCGATCGTCGCCGAGGCACCGATCAGGTCACGCGCCAGATTCATGACATGTTGTCCGTGCTCGTCGGCAAGCACCTTGCGAATGCTCGCCTCCGGCCCGGGTTGCTCGCCACGCAACCGGGCCGACACGGTCCGCAACCGAATCAGACGCAACAGCACGTGCTCGGTGTACACGTCGACCACCCGCTGACGCATGACCGGGTCGGTCACCGGACCACGGCGACGGATCGCGTCGAGCAGATCGAGCGCGGTCGGACCCATGCCCCACAACACGCCACCGGTCGACAACGAGATCCGCTCGTTGCCCAGCGTGACCTTGGCCAGCCGCCAGCCTTCGCCCTCGTCGCCGACCAGGTTCCCGGCCGGCAGCCGCACATCGGTGAAGAACACCTCGTTGAACGTACGGCCCCCGGTCATCTCGACGATCGGGCGAATTTCGATACCCGGCGTATCCATTGGACAGATGAAGTAGGACACACCACGGTGCTTCGGCAGCTCGGGCTGGGTGCGGGCGATGAGGATGCCGAACTTGGCGAATTGCGCCCCCGACGTCCAGATCTTGGACCCGTTGACCACCCACTCGTCGCCGTCGCACACCGCCCGGGTTCCGAGGTTGGCCAGATCGGATCCGGCTCCGGGCTCGCTGAACAACTGGCACCAGAACTCCTCACCCGACAGCAGCGGCAACAGGTGCCGCCGTTGCTGTTCGGGCGTGCCGCCGTAGAGCAGCGTCGGACCCGCCCAGCCGATGCCGATCGGGTTGTCCGGCCGTTTCACCCCGGCGGCGACCAGTTCCTCGTCGATGATGATCTGGTGGATGGGGTCGGCCCCCAGGCCGTACGGCGCGGGCCAGTGCGGGGCCATGTACCCCGCTTCGGCCAACTGCCGGCCCGTGGGCTTCGGATTCGCCGCAAGCCACTGGCGCACCGCCATGCGGCGGGGATCGTCAGCGCCCGGCATCTCGAAGTCCATCGGCGTCGATGGTAGGCGAGCCGCACGAACTTCACGTTCGGGCCGTTCGGCGGCATAGGTTGAGACGCGTGCCCGACACCACCAACGGCTGGAACTTCGCCGACCTCTGGGAGACCGTCGCCGAGTGCATTCCCGACGCTCCCGCCCAGTGGCACGGGGACTCGATGTGGACATGGGGCGAGTTCGATCGGCGGGCCAACGGCATCGCCCGCACGCTGCTCGATGCCGGTGCCCAGAAGCAGGACAAGGTGGTCCACTACCTCTACAGCTGCGCCGAGTACCTGGAAAGCATGTTCGGCCTGTTCAAGGCCGGACTGGTGCCGGTGAACACCAACTACCGGTATACCGCCGATGAGCTGGTCTATCTGTGGAACAACTCCGATGCGATCGCCGTGATCTTCCACGGTGCGTTCGCCGGCCAGTGCGAGGCGGTGGCCGACCGGGTTCCCGGGGTGCGCCTCTGGCTGTGGGTCGACGACGGTTCCGGACCGTGCCCCGATTGGGCGATCCCGTACGAGATCGCCGCGGCCGCTTCCGAGCAGCGCGTGGCCGCGCCGTGGGGCCGCAGCGGCGACGATCTGCTGTTGATGTACACCGGCGGAACAACGGGTATGCCCAAGGGCGTGATGTGGCGCCAAGACGATCTGCTCGGTGTCCTCGACGCCGCCAACCGCAAGCGGCTGCCCCCCGAACAGGACCTGTCGGTCATCGGTGAGCGCACGGCCAAGCCGGGCCCTCGCAACCTGCCGGCCGCGCCGCTGATGCACGGCACCGGCCAGTTCAACGCGATCAGCAATCTGATGGTCGGCGGCTCGATCGTGACGATGACCGCCCGCCATTTCGACCCGGTCCACCTCCTCGACACAATCGAGCGCTACGGCGTCAACTCGATGTCGATCGTCGGTGATGCATTCGCCAAGCCGATCCTGCGGGCACTCGTGGCCGAGCCCGACCGGTGGGACATCACCTCGCTGCGGGTGATCGTGTCGAGTGGCGTCATGTGGTCGGCCGAGACGAAGGCCGGATTGCTTGTCCACAATCCGCGCCTGATCATGGTCGACGCGCTCGGTTCCTCCGAGGCGATCGGCATGGCATCGAACACGACGTCATCCGACGAAGCCCAGCGGACGGCCCAGTTCGTCCTATCCGACAACACCAAGGTGCTGACCGAGGACGGCCGCGATGTACTCCCGGGCAG
Organism: Actinomycetes bacterium; assembly: GCA_031371195.1. Classification (GTDB taxonomy): domain Bacteria; phylum Actinomycetota; class Acidimicrobiia; order Acidimicrobiales; family Ilumatobacteraceae; genus JANMJD01. The sequence goes on from JANMJD010000467.1 coordinate 22,581, forward strand.
CGGCGAGCGCGGGCGGGTGGCCCTGAAAGGCCGCACCCCGATCGGCTATTACAAGGACGACGAGAAGTCGGCCGCCACGTTCGTGACCTATGACGGCGTGCGCTACTCGATCCCCGGCGACTGGGCCGAGGTCGATGCCGATGGCACCGTCCGACTCCTCGGGCGCGGCAGCCAATGCATCAATACCGGCGGCGAGAAGGTGTATCCCGAGGAGGTGGAGGAGGTGCTCAAGCTGCATCCGTCGGTCGCCGATGCCGCCGTGGTCGGTCTGCCCGACGAGCGCTTCGGCCAGGCGATCACGGCACTCGTCGAACCCGCCCCCGGCACCGAGTTCGACGAGGCCGAGCTGATCGCCCACGTGAAAGCACGGCTCGCCGCCTACAAGGCACCGAAGCGGGTGCACCGCGTCGCGACGGTCGGTCGCGCCGCCAACGGCAAGCTCGACTACAACGCGCTCGCGGCCCATGCCGCGGCGGTGACGCTCCCCTGAACCTCGCCCGGCGCGGGCTACTGTCGACGACCATGTCCACCATCGACCGGGCGCATTTGGCGCGCCTGCACGCCCAGGAAGAACAACGGTTCATCGATCTGCATCCGATGTCGGCAGCTATGGCCGTCGATGCCCGCCGGCATCTGCTCGGCGGCGTACCGATGCCGTGGATGACCCGGCTGCCGGGCTCGTTCCCGCTGTTCTTCGCTCAGGCATCGGGCGCCGGATTCACCGACGCCGACGGTCGGACATACGTCGACTTCTGCCTGGGCGACACCGGAGCAATGGCTGGGCATGGGCTGACCAGCGTGGCCGACGCGCTGTCGGCGCAGGCGCGCCGCGGTATCACCACGATGATGCCCAATGCCGACGCGGCATGGGTGGGCGACGAACTCCATCGCCGCTTCGGTCTGCCGTACTGGCAGATGGCGATGACCGCCACCGACGCCAACCGATTCGTGCTCCGTTTTGCCCGCCAGCTGACCGGGCGACCAAAGGTGCTCGTCTTCGACTGGTGCTACCACGGAAGCGTCGACGAGGCGCTGGTCACCCTGGCGGGCGATGGCAAGGTCGTCGCCCGCCAGGGATCGGTCGGCCCACAGATCGATCCGGCGATGACCACCAAGGTGGTCCAGTTCAACGATCTCGCCGCCCTCGAGGCGTCCCTCGCCGACGGCGACGTCGCCTGCCTGTTGGCCGAGCCGGCCCTGACCAACATCGGCATCGTGCTGCCCGATCCCGGCTACTGGGGTGCGGTGCGCGCCGCGTGCGATCGGACCGGGACCCTGCTGGTCATTGACGAGACCCACACGATCTGCGCCGGTCCCGGCGGCTGCACCGAGGAATGGGGTCTGCAGCCCGACTTCTTCGTCATCGGCAAGACCATCGGAGGAGGCATGCCGGCGGCCGCTTACGGCATGACAGCGGCTCTGGCCGAGCGGCTGATGAGCGAGGTCCACGGTCATGACATCGACGTTTCGGGCGTCGGCGGCACGTTGACGGGCAACGCGTTGGCTCTGGCCGCGGTGCGAGCCACCCTTTCGTCAAGCCTGAGGGAGCAGGATTTCGCCCACATGATCCCGCTCGCTACGGCGTGGGCCGACGGCGTTCGGGCGAGTTACGAAGCGGTCGGCCTGCCATGGCATGTGCAGCAGCTCGGCGGGCGGGCGGAATACTGGTTCTGTCCCCCGCCCCGCAATGGCGCCGAAGCCGCTGCAGCGATCGATCACGAACTCGACGCGTTCATGCATCTGTGGGCCGTCAACCGTGGTGTCCTGCTGACGCCGTTCCACAACATGGCCCTGATGTCACCGCACCACTCCACGGACGACGTCGACCGCCATACCGAAGTATTCGCCGACGCGTGCGCTGCGCTCGTCGACTGAGGCCGGCCACCCAGTAGCTTCAGCAGCTGACAGGGGGTCGAGATGCGAGTAGGACTGGCGGTCGCTGCTGTCATCGTTCTGACGGCGGCATGCACGACCGGTGAGCAGGTCGAGAGCGCGGCAACAACCGCGGCGGCGAGCCAGGGCACGGCCGCCCCGTCGACGGGGCCACCAACCGGGACCGACTCGACCGACACGTCGACAGCGGCCGGTACCACCTCACCAGGGGGTACATCGACCGTCGCCGAGTCGGTGGCGAAGGTTGCCCCGGACGGCTCGGTCGTGTCGCAGTTCGGTGGACAGGACTGGTTCGTCGGCACCGTTCCCGCCGGCGCAGCACCGGCGCCCACCGGCGACCCGGTCGTGATCGGGATGATCAATCAGGAGAACTCCCCGATCGGCTCATTCCCCGAGATGCGAGCCGCGGTCCAGGCCGCCGTCGCGTTCATCAACGGGGAACTCGGCGGAGTGAACGGTCGCCCGATCCGCCTCGACACATGCGTGACGAGCTTCAGCGTCGAGCAGTCCCAGGCTTGTGCCCAACAGCATGTCCAATCCGGTGCGGTCGCCGTGATGTCGGGAATCGACATCACCGCCAACGGCTCGATTCCGATCCTCGAGCAGAACGGCATTCCGCTCGTCGGCGGTGTCCCGGCGACTTTGGCCGAGATGCGCAGCACTGACGCCTTCTTCTTCAGCGGTGGCGTCGCCGGCGCCTACGCCGCGTTCGCCGCCGACGCCAACGCCAAAGGGGCCAAGAAACTCGCCATCGCCTACGGTGAATTCGAGAGTTTCGAGGTGCCGGCCAAGGACTACGGCGCCAAGGTGGCCGCCTCTCTCGGCCTCGAAACCGAGCTGATCCCGTTCCCGATCACAACCACCGACTATTTGCCGATTGTGACCGCCGCAGTGCAGTCCGGCGCCGACGCCATCACCGTCGGAGCGGCCGATACGGCGTGTGTGCCGATCGTGACCACGTTGCACGATCTCGGCTACAGCGGGCTCCTCTACCTCACCGGAGCTTGCGCTGCCGCCCAGATCCTCGCCCAGATCCCCGACGACCTCCAGGCCGCAGTGACCTTCAATTCCGAGGGCCCGGTGGTCACGACCGTCGAGGGTTCCGTCTATCAGGCGGTCATCGATCGCTATGCGAGCGAGCCGGCCGGTGGTGCCGGGACGGTGACCTTCCGAGCGGCGATGAATCTATGGGCCGTGCTCAGCGGCATCGAAGGCGATCTGACCCCCGCCGCGGTGACCGAGGCGCTACGAAGCGCCAAGAGTCGCCCGAGCTTCTGGGGCCATGCCTATACGTGCGACGGCCAGCAGATGCCGGGCTTGCCGGCGCTGTGCGCCCCGCAGCAGACGCTGTTCCGTATTCCCACTGACGGGCAGTCTCCGGTGGCGGCGACCGACGACTGGATCGATGTCCCGGCGCTGATGGCCGCGGCGGGGTAGCCGACCATCGACTATCTCGGGTTTCTGCTGTTCGGCCTCGGGGGCGGGGCGGTGATCGCCGCGCTCGCCGTGGGCCTGGTCGTCACCTATCAGTCGAGTGGCGTGGTCAACTTCGCCCACGCCGGGCTCGGGACATACTGCGCCTTCGTCTTCTACCGGTTCCGCGAGTCGGGTGATCTGATGCAGCCGATCCTCGGGCTGCCCGGTCGCATTCACGTCTTCGACACCAAACCGACCGTGGCAGCCGCCCTGGTGATCAGCTTGGCGTTGGCGGCTGCGCTGGGGCTCGTGCTCGCATTGATCATCTTCCGGCCGCTGCGCCGCTCGTCCCCCCTCGCTCGGGTGGTCGCCTCGCTCGGCGTGCTGCTGTACTTCATCGCCATCATCGATCTGCGCTTTCCGACGCAGGGTGCCACCGGCCTGACGATTCGGCCGTTGCTGCCGACGAAGGTGGTGCGATTCGGCTCCCTGCGGGTTCCGGCCGATCGTTTCTGGCTCGCGGGCATCGCCGTCGCCGCGGCCATCGTGCTGTGGTTGGCCACCCGCCACACCGATTTCGGCCTGCGCACCCGCGCTGTGGCCGAGAACGAGCGGGGTGCCAGCCTGTTGGGTATCAGCGCCGACCGGGTCGCCGCCGTCAACTGGGTGACCGCCTCGGTGTTGTCGGCCGGAGCGGTGATCCTGGCGGCGCCGGTGACCCGGCTCGATGCCACATCCACCAGCCTGCTCGTCGTCCCGGCGATCGCCGCCGCGCTCGTCGCCCGGTTCACCAGCCTGCCGATCGCCGCCATCGGGGCCCTCGGTATCGGCATGCTGCAATCGGAACTGCAGAACCTTCGACTCCGATGGGACTGGCTTCCCAAGGTCGGACTGCAGCAGGGCGTCCCGTTCGTCGTCATTCTGGTCGTCCTCGCTGTCGGTGGACGGGGCCTGCCGACACGGGGCGAGTCAGCCAACGTACGTCTACCGTCACCCTCGCTGTCGCCCCGGGCGCACTGGTGGACGCTCGCCGCCGGCGGCGCCGGCCTGGTCGCCATCGCCCGATGCGGCAGCCAATTGCGGACCGGCGTGATCATCTCGGCGATTGCGACGGTGCTGGCCCTCTCGGTCATCGTCGCCACCGGGTTCGTCGGCCAGATCAGTCTGGCCACGACGGCCCTCGCCGGTGTTGCGGCGTTCTCGTTGGTCAAGCTGGCCAACGACCTCGGTCTGCCCTTCCCGATCGGCCCGCTCCTGGCGGCGTGCGTCTCGGTGGCGGTGGGCGTGGTCGTCGGCCTTCCCGCGTTGAGAGTGCGGGGGATGACGCTGGCGATGGCGACGCTGGCCGGGGCGATGGCCGTCGAGCAGTTGGTCTTCGAATGGTCGTGGTTCACCGGTGGAGTCGAAGGCACGACGGTCGAGTCACCCAGGTTGTTCGGTGCCGACCTGGGCATCAGCGCCGTCGGTTCGGCCTACCCTCGCCGCACCTTCGGCGTGATGATCGTGCTGATCGCCACCGGCCTGGTACTCCTGACCATCCGCCTGCGCCGCTCGGCGACGGCGCAACGATGGCTGGCCGTGCGGGACAACGAACGAGCGGCGGCCGCGCTCGGCATCTCGGTGGCCCGGGTGAAGCTGGGTGCGTTCGGTGTGTCGGCGTTCCTCGCCGGCCTCGCCGGAACGTTGACTGCGTATCAGCGCCAGACACTGTCGGTCCGTTCGTTCGACTCCTTCGGGGCGATCGTGGTGTTGGCGATTGCCTATCTCGCCGGCATTGCCACACCCCTCGGAGCGATCGTTGCCGGGGTCTTGGCGTCGGGCGGCGTGCTGACCGCGACACTCGGGCAGTCGGCGAGCCGCTACCAGTTCGCCGCCAACGGCATCATGCTGGTCGTCGCCGCCATCGCCCTCCCCGACGGCATCGCCGGGCGACGCTCGAAAATTGGAGCGGCTCGTTCGACCAGCGGTCAGTGAGCGGCGGACGAACCCGCCGACACCCCGGCCGCAGCAAGGCGGGCGTGAGCCCGACGCAGACCGGCCTCGGCCTCGGCGTCGTGCTCGTGGGCGAGCAGCGCCTCGGCGGCAGACTTCGCTCGCCTGGCGCGTTCCACGTCGATCTGGTCAGCGAGTTCGGCGACATCGGAGAGGATCGACACCTTGTTGTGCGACACCTCGACGAATCCGCCGTGGACGGCCACATCGAGCACCGTGCCATCGACCAGGGTGATCTTGGTATGGCACTCGGTCAACGCAGCAAGAAACGGTGCATGACCAGCCAGGAAGGCGATATCGCCGCCGCCGAGCGTGCGCGTCAGCACCATGGTCGCCTCGCCGGAGAAGAGCACCTTCTCGGGCGAGACCAGTTCGACCTGCATCGTGTTCGCCATGATCAGCCGGCTGACTCCAGCAGGGCCTTGGCCTTGGCGAGCACCTGCTCGACACCACCGACGTTCAAGAAGGCCTGCTCGGGCACGGCGTCGAGATCACCGCGCAGGATGGCCTCGAAGCTGTCGACCGTTTCGGCGATCGGCACGGTCTCGCCCGACACACCGGTAAAGACCTCGGCGACGTAGAACGGCTGCGACAGGAACCGCTGGATTTTGCGGGCCCGGTTGACGGTGAGGCGATCCTCTTCCGACAGTTCGTCGAGGCCGAGGATGGCGATGATGTCCTGTAGTTCCTTGTAGCGCTGCAGGTTCTCCTGCACACCGCGGGCCACGTTGTAGTGCCTCTGGCCGACCACGTCGGGCTGCAGGATGGTCGAGGTCGACGCCAACGGGTCCACGGCCGGGTAGATGCCCAACGCCGCCACCTGGCGGGAGAGCTCGGTCGTGGCATCCAAGTGGGTGAAGGTGGTGAACGGCGCCGGGTCGGTGTAGTCGTCGGCAGGCACGTACACGGCCTGCAGCGAGGTGATCGAGCGGCCGCGGGTCGAGGTGATCCGCTCCTGCAACTGGCCCATCTCGTCGGCGAGCGTGGGCTGGTAGCCCACGGCCGAGGGCATGCGGCCGAGCAGGGTCGACACTTCCGAGCCGGCCTGCACGAAGCGGAAGATGTTGTCGACGAACAACAACACGTCCTGGTTCTGCACGTCACGGAAGTACTCGGCCATGGTCAGCGCCGACAGGGCGACACGCAGCCGGACGCCCGGCGGCTCGTCCATCTGGCCGAACACAAGGGCGGCCTTCTCGAACACGCCCGACTCGGTCATTTCGAGCATGAGGTCGGTGCCCTCACGGGTGCGCTCGCCGACACCGGCGAACACCGACACGCCGCCGTGGTTCTGGGCCACGCGACGGATCATCTCGGTGATCAGCACGGTCTTGCCGACGCCGGCACCACCGAACAGGCCGATCTTGCCGCCGGCGACATACGGCGTGAGCAGGTCGATGACCTTGATACCAGTCTCGAACAGGCGCTTCGACGGCTCGAGGGCGTCGAAGTCGGGGGCCGGACGGTGGATCGCCCAGCGCTCGATGTCGGCGAAGTCGGCGTTGTCGCCATCGAGGACGTCGCCCCATACGTTCCAGACGTGGCCCAGCGTGCGGTCACCGACCGGCACGCGGATGCCGAAGCCGGTATTGCGCACCGCGGCGCCACGGGTGAGACCGTCGGTCGGCTTCATGCAGACGGCGCGGACGCGGCTGTCGCCGAGCTGCTGGGCCACTTCGGCCAGCACCTCGATGTCGTCGCCACCCACGGTGATCGTCATCGACAACGCATGGTTCAGCTCGGGCAGACTGCCCTTCGGGAACTCAACGTCGATGACGGGGCCGGCGATCGAGACGACCCGGCCATCCTTCAAGTTGTTCTCGGTCATGGTCATGACATGTGCTCCTGATACTCAGATCGTCTCGCCGTACTTGATGGCATGGGCCTGCTTGGCCTGGCCAACCCAGTCCTCGCGCTCAATGCGGCCCTTGAAGTCCAATTCGTTGCCGATGCGCTCGATGTCCTCGGGAGTCCATGAAGCGATCTGGCGGAAGGTGGTCACGCCGATGGCGGCGAGTTTTCTGACGATGACCGGCCCGATCCCGTCGATCTCCTCTTCGAGATCGTCGGGGGCGTCGGTGGCCGGAGTCGGCCGATCGATCACCGCAGTGGAAGCCGGGGCCGCCGGGGTCGGGGTCGACATGAAGCCGTGGCCCGGTGCATGTCCCGACGAGGCGGGCGCCGGGTTGACGGCGGTGCCATCCTTCGACGAGGCGAACAGGGCGTCCTCGTCGTCGTCGTCGAGCCCGATGATCCGCAGCGTGCCGGCCTTGTCGGTGCCAAGGGCCTCGGCGCCGCTGACGATCTCCATGATCTCGGTCGTGATCGAGTCCTGACGGGCCCGGTTCATGATCCGGCTGAGGCTCTTGATCAATTCCTCGGCATTGTCGGTGGCCGACTTCATCGCCCGCTGACGAGCAGCATGCTCGGATGCGGCTGCGTTGAGCAGCGCCGCGTAGATGCGGGCTTCGATGTACCGCGGCAGCAGCGTGTCGAGAATCGTCGATGCGTCGGGTTCCATCTCGTACGAGGCGCTCGGGCCGTCGCCGATCGGCTTGCCGTCGCCGCCCGCCACCAGCTCGCGATCGAGCGGCACCAGCGGACGCAGCACGACTTCCTGCGAACCGGCCGAGATAAAGCGCGTATAGACCAACTCGACCGAGTCGACCTCGCCGGCGTTGTACGCGGCGACCACGGCCTTGCCAACGGTGCGGGCGTTCTCGTACGTCGGATTGTCGCTGAACCCGGCGTGCGAGCCGGCGATCTTGTAGCCCCGGAACCGGAAGTACGACTCGGACTTCTTGCCGATCGTGATGACGGCGTAATCCTTGCCGGCGAGCACGTCGGCCTTGATCTCACCCTCGGCCGCACGCACGACACCCGAGTTGTATCCACCGCACAGACCACGGTCGGCGTTGACGACCACGTAGCACTTGGTCTTCTGCTCGGGGCGACCGCTCAGCAGCGGGCTGCGGACGTCCCCGCCGGCCGATGCGAGGTCTTTGACGACCTCGGTGATCTGCTCCGAATAGGGGACGGCGGCGATGACGCGCTGCTGGGCCTTGACGATCCGGGAGGCGGCGATCAGTTCCATCGCGCGCGTGATCTTCTTCGTGGCCTGGACGCTACGAATGCGCCCACGAAGAATTCGTTCCTGACCTCCGGCCATCTACATCACTCCGTTGCGAGTGTCTTGTTGCTGGCGGCGGCGCCGAGTTCGTCGGCGTCGGTGGCCAGGGGATCGGCCGAGGCTCCACCACCGGCGGCGCCGGAGGTGAACTGCGCCTTGAACGACGCGACCACATCGGCGAGCTCGTCGGGGACGCCCTTCTTACGGGTGGCCAAGTCGTCGAGCATGCCCGAGTGACGGCTGGACACGTAGTCGAGCATCTCCGACTCGAACCGCTTGACATCGCTGACGGCCACGTCGTCGAGGTATCCACGCACACCGGCGAAGATCGACACCACCTGCTTGGCGACCGACATCGGGCTGTTCAGCGGCTGCTTGAGCAGCTCCACCAGACGGTAACCACGCTCGAGCTGGGCCTTCGAGATGGCGTCGAGCTCGGAGCCGAAGGTGGCGAACGCCTCGAGCTCACGGAACTGGGCGAGGTCGAGCTTCAGCGTGCCGGCGACAGCCTTCATCGAGCCGACCTGCGCGGCGCTGCCCACGCGGGACACCGAGATGCCCACATCGACGGCGGGGCGGACACCCGACTTGAACAGGTTGTCCTGCAGGTACACCTGGCCGTCGGTGATCGAAATCACGTTGGTCGGAATGTACGCCGACACGTCGCCGGCCTTCGTCTCGATGATCGGCAGGGCGGTCAGCGAACCGGCGCCTTTCTCGTCGGACAGCTTGGCGGCCCGTTCGAGCAGGCGGCTGTGCAGGTAGAACACGTCACCGGGGTACGCCTCACGGCCCGGCGGGCGGCGGAGCAGCAGCGACATCTGGCGATAGGCCTCGGCCTGCTTGGAGAGGTCGTCGTACACGATGAGAGCGTGCTCGCCGTTCTCCATCCAGTGCTGACCCATCGCGCACCCGGCGTACGGTGCCAGGTACTTGAAGGGGGCCGGATCGGAGGCGGGAGCGGTCACCACGACGGTGTATTCCATGGCGCCGGCCTGGCGCATGGTTTCGACGGTCTGGGCGACAGTCGAGCCTTTCTGCCCGATGGCCACATAGATGCACTTCACGCCCTGACCCTTTTGGTTCAGGATCGTGTCGATGGCGACGGTGGTCTTGCCGGTCTTGCGGTCGCCGATGATCAGCTCGCGCTGGCCACGGCCGATCGGGGTCATCGCGTCGATCGACTTGATCCCGGTCTGCATCGGCTCGTGAACGGGCTTGCGGCCCATGATGCCGGGAGCCTGGATCTCGACTCGACGGCTTTGCGTGCCGACGAGCGGGCCACGACCATCGACCGGGGTCCCGAGGGCATTGACGACCCGGCCGAGCACGCCGTCGCCGACGGGGACCGAGAGAATCTGGCCGGTGGCCTTCACCGGCTGGCCCTCTTCGATGTGGGCGGCCTCACCGAGGACCACGCAGCCGATCGATGTTTCGTCGAGGTTGAGGGCGAGGCCGATGGTGCCATCGGCGAACTCCAACAACTCGTTGACCGCGCAGTCGGGCAAGCCCGAGACGCGGGCGATACCGTCGCCGACTTCGGCGACGCGCCCGACGGTGCGAGCCTGGAGATCGGTGTCTCCCAGGCCTTCGAGGTTCTTCTTGAGTACTGCTGCGATGTCCGCAGCCGAGAGCGTGAGCTCAGCCATGTCGTCTCCGAGTTCCTTACAGCCGGGCCTTGAGTTGTTCCAAACGGGTGCGGACGCTGCCGTCGATGACGGTGTCCCCCACAGTCGCCACGACGCCCCCGAGCACGGCAGGGTCGACGATGACCTTCAGATTGACCTGCTTGCCGGTGGCGTTGGCCAGGGCGGCAGCGAGGCGGGTCTGCTGATCGGCGGTCAGTGCAACCGCCGTGCGGACCTCGGCAACCTCCAGCTGCTTGGAGCTGGACGCCCGCTGGACCAACCGGTCGATGATCGCCGGCAGGTCGCGCCCCCGGCCGGAGCCGACGACGAGCGAGATGAGTTGCGTGGTGGTTGAGGTGGCCTTGCCGCCGAGCAGATCCTCGACGATGGCCTGGCGCCGGGAAGCCGGCACCTGCTCATCGGTGAGGGCGTTGCGCAGCGCATCGGAGCCTTCGAGGCTTCGAGCGAAGCGGAACAGCTCGTCCTCGACCTCGTCGAGGGTTCCCTCGGCGCGGGCGATTTCGAACAAGGCCCGGGCGTAGCCGTCGATACGGTCGGCGCTCATTTCAGCGCCCCGATCGTGCGAGCGCCAGCGAGCCGAGCGGCGGTGGGGTTCGGGGGCACAGCCCCCGTGTGTAAGCGGCTCATTTCGACGCTCCCACTTTGGCGATGAACGACTCGATGAGATCGTTGTGCGTAGCGGAGTCGAGTTGGTCGACGACCAAGCGGTCGGCCGCCTCAGCGGACAGCCGGGCGATCTCGCCGCGTAGTTCGTCGCTGGAACGGCTACCCATCTGCGCAAGATCGTCGGCGGCCTTGGCCTCGACCTCGGTCACCTCGACATCGAGGCGAGTGCGACCCTCACGCAGCACCTGAGCAGCATCCATCTCGGCATCGGCCAACAGACGTGACCGCTCGGACTCGATGTCACCCTTGGCCTGGCGGATGTTCGCCGCCTCGGCACTGGCCGATGACAGCGCCGCGGCGGCTCCGTCGAGTTCCTTCTGAATCCGGTCGGTGCGGGCCTGCATGCCCTTCTTGACCAGCGGGCCGGCCTTCCAGAACAACAGGCCGAAGACGATGATCGATGCGAGGCCGCCGAAGGCGATCTCGTATCCCTCGGGCCAGATCCACGAGGGCGTCTGACTGACGTCGTGGCCGGCCTCTTCGGCGGCGAGTAGGACCATGTGGAGACTCATGACGACACCCCTGCGCCCATCAGGTCGGCAACCACGCGGCTGACCGCATCAACGGGCGGACGCTTACCAGTGGCCAGTTCGACGGTGCGGGCGGCGACGTCGCCAACCGCCAACTCGACGGTGCCACGGGCTGCCGCCTTGGCGGCATCGGCCTCGGCGACCGCGGCGTTGCGCCGTTCGGTAATCCCGGCGTTGATCGTGGCGAGACGGGAAGTCCGCTCGGTCTCGAGCATCCGTCGGGCCGCGTCGACCTTGGCGGCGGCTTCGGCTTTCACCGACGCCAGATTGGCCTGATACTCGCTGACCTCGGCGAGCGCAGCGGCACGGGTGGCCGCTGCGGTGTCGTGGTCGGAACGGATCTTGCCGTAGCGGGCCTGCATGCCGGACTTCAGCTTCGGGAAGAGGACGAAGCGCATGAGTAGGGCGAACACGATGAACGCGCCCGCGCCCCAGGCGAGTTCCTTTCCTTCGGGTGCGATCGGCTTGGGACCCGCGTCAGCTGTCTCTGCGGTCGCGGTCGCAAGGACCGACGACTGGTGCGAGAAGCGTACGTGGAGCCCGCCCGCACCCAGATGGGTGGCGGTGAGGGTCTGCACAAGCTCCCCTTACAGACCGAGGAGAATGAAGACCACGAAGCCGATCAGGGCGAGCGCCTCGGTGAAGGCGATGCCCAGGAACATCGTGGTACGGACCATGCCGGCCGATTCGGGCTGACGGGCCATGGCCTCGATCGCCTTACCGACGACATAACCGATGCCGACGCCCGGGCCGATGGCGGCGAGGCCATAGGCGAAACCGGCGCCGATCGCGGCATTGGCCTTCTTGGCCTCTGTGGCGTCGAGCTGAGCGACGAGATGCGCAAACGCTTCCATTACTAGGGATTCTCCTGTGCTTGTTTGTGGTGGGAGACGGGTTGGGAGATCAGTGCTCGGGGTGAGCGGCCGCACCGATGTATACAGCGGTGAGAATCGTGAAGATGTAGGCCTGCAGCAAGCCGACCAGCACTTCGAATGCGGTGAGAAACACCAGCATGAAGAACGGCAGGATCGTCATCGGCTTGAGCAGCAACTGCTTGGTCTCGGCGAACAGCAGAGCATTCGACAAGAGAGCGAAGGTGACCAGCAACATGTGCCCGGCGAGCATGTTGGCGAAGAGTCGCACGGCGAGCGAGAACGGTCGCAGCACGATGTTGGAGAGGATTTCGATGACACCCACCAACGGACGCATCCCCACCGGTACGCCAGCGGGCCAGGCCATGCCGGTGATGTACTTGATGCCATTGTGCTTGAAGCCGACGACGATGTAGATGACCCACACAAGCAGCGCCAGGAACATCGGGATCGCCATGCGGGCCGTGGCCGGCATCTGGAAGATCGGGATGATGCCCGGCAGGTTGCACAGGTAGATGAAGACGAAAAGCGTGAGCAGGAACGGCGTCCAGCCGAGGCCCGACTCGCCCATCGTCTGCATGACGATCTGGTCTTCGATGAACTCGACGCCGGTCTCGGCGAGGTTGCGCACACCGGTGGGGGCCCTCATCGGGTCCTTGCGGCCGGCCAGCACGAAGATGGTGATGCCGATCAGCGCAGCGAGGCAGCCGATGATGGCGACCTTGTTGAACGACGTGAACAGGTCGCGCCAACGAATGAATTCATTGATCGGCGGGAACTCGAGGGCGAACATGACCTGGGTTACCTCAGTTCGGGCTCGTGTGTGGACGTGGACGACTAGTTGGCTTCAGCCCGGGGAAGGCCAGAGACATCGAGACATGGCGGAGCTCCCAGATGAGGAGCCCGAGGTGCGTCACTATGATGCTCGTTCCGAGGGCCGGGAGTGAAATCCACGACGTGTTCCGGATGAGGAAGACGGCGAGGAAGATGATGCCGAGGCGGAGCAGGTAACCGAAGAGTACCCCGCCGAGCAGCGCCGACAGCGAGATCTTGGCGGTCCAATTCATGATCGCTGCGGCGAGCGCGAAGTTGACCAGCACCAGGACAATGGCGTAGAGCGATGAGACCGCACCGTGCCATCCCCAGATGGCGCCGCACAGGGCGATCAAGACGGGGGCGGCGATGATGCCGCGGCGGATGATGTCCCGCGACACCTCGACCTCGGGATTGCCACCTTCAAGCTGCGGGACGGCGAACATGTTGCTCACGCGTTACCCCCGTCCATCGGGGCGGTAGAGGATGGGAGCGGCGATTGGCGCTTGAGGTCGTGCTGGCGCATCTCGGCATCGTAGGCATACCAAGCCCGGGCGAATTGCCCGATGATGCCGAGCACGGTCATGGCCAACGTGATCCATGGGCGGGTACCCAGCCACCGATCGAGCAGCCAGCCGGCGCCGAAGAAGAACAACAGGACACCGGCATGCTCGACACCCTGGCCCAGCAACGACATCGGCGGCTGGGATTCGGCCGCCTTCGTCTTCGGTGCAGGGATGAGCTTCAAGGTGACTGCCTGTCGAGGTGTCGGCGCTCCGTCTCGCCGGGGCGATGCGGAGCTTGTGAATGAAATCTCAATCTACTGGACAAGCCGTCGATTTGCCAAGCTCAAGTCGGTACACGGGCCAACCTTCACCGCTGCGTCTGGGTTGACGCCCCTCGGTGCCGGTCCTGAATGGGTGAATCTCAGTCGGGCAGGCCGCGACGCAACGAGCGCAACGAGATCCGGGCCCGGAACCAGCGCCACCGACCGGCGTCGGCCTGGGCCTGGGCCTCGAACGCCTCGTGCTTGTCCCAGGCGGCCGAGCTGAGCCGTTCGTCAGGCTCATCGCCGTCGTACACGGCCTGGGTGGCGATATCCGCGAGGTCGCCGAGCGCCTCGGGCTGACGGGGCAGCACCTTGGCGCCGATCGTGACGAGCTCGCGATCCGTCTTGGTCACCGGTGCCCGTCCGCCGAGGTCGATGAGGGTGTCGACGCTGGAGCGGAACGCTCCGGTGGTGCGACGCTCGGGGTCGTCGGTACTCAGGCGCTTGCGACGACGGCCCGCCTTCAGGCGCAGAATGACCAGCACGTACGCCAACCCGGCGAGCAGCAGGAAGCCGAACCCGGCCGCGGCCTTCTTGGCGCCGTTGGGAATCGTGCCCTCGGCTCCCGAGGCCAGGCTGATCGGCGGTTGCTCCAGAGCACTGGTCGGGGGCGGGGCGGCCGTCGTGGGCGGTGGGCGACCCTCGTCGATCGGCGCCTGATTGACCGGCTGCGGGCCACTGCCCGACGTGTCCTGCCGCTGCTCGGGAACCACGTCGATCGGCACCCAGCCGACGCCGACGAACTCGATCTCGGGCCACGCCGTGGCGTCGCTCGACAAGGCGACCCCGGCCGTCGCATCGGCGGTCGGGTTGGACTCGAAGCCGACGGCGATGCGCACGGGGAGTCCGATCGCCCCGGCGAGCAATGCGTAGGCGGCGACGAACTGTTCGGCTCGGCCCCGCTTGGACGAATTGAGGAAGATCGACAGCACGCCCAGCGAATGGCCGGCGGGCACCTTGGGGTCGAATTCGTACTTCAGCAGAAAGTCGCGTAGTGCGTTGGCGCGCTCGATGTCGGTGTCGAAGTTGGCCACCACTCCAGTCGCCAGATCGACCAGCTCGGGCGGGACCACGAAGCCATCGACGAACGGTGAGACGGTGGTCGTGCGGGCGAAGGTGCCCTTGAGCTGCGCAAGGTCGCCGACGATCGGCTGCACCGACAACTCGTAGGAGTCCTGCGGCTGGGGTACGTCGGCGACGAGGAATCCGCCGATGCCCGGATCGACCTTCACCCGCCGGTCGATCGACAGGGTGCGCGACTGATCGGGAACCGGCAGCCAGCGGACGTCGAGATCGCCCCATGTCACCTGGATGTTCTCGGGGTCCTGGCCCTTCGGGTCCGGTTCCTGGATACGGGTACCGGCAAGCTGGTAGTTGCTCGGCGGCATCCACGTGGTGCCGTCGTAGCGAGTCAGTCCGGCGATCCGCCATCTGTCCTTGGCGACGAGCGACGCCCGGAACATCTCGCGCGGCGGGTTGATGTCACGCCAGACGTCGACCCGCGACAGCGGGCTGATCTCCTGCTCGTTGCGGATGGCGTCACGGATGCCGCGCCGGGGATCGAATCGGCCACCGTTCGACAGCGACCCCGACAGCATCGCCGGCACGACGCCGACGCTGACGGCGGTGATCCCGAGAATCGCCATCGTCAGCACGGAGCGGCGTTCGGCCTGTTGCGGGGAGCCCTTGGCGTGGTGAGGCAGATCGCTGCGGGTCAACGATGCCAGGCGCAGGATGGCGAGGCAGCCCAGGGTGAACAGCACCAAGAACCGCGGCGGGGGCATGCCGGCCTTCGAGGCCGACAAGGCGATGAACCCGAGGAGTGCGGCGGGCGGCAGCAGCATGCCGGCGGCGAACTTGCCGCTCACGGCCATCTCGACGGTCACGATCGCCGCGATCACCACCACGAAGGCGAACAGGGCGACCGCCCGCGCATAGGCGGGCACCGGCCAGCGCGTGCCGAACACCGCCGACGCGCCGTGCAGCGCGCCCTCGTACAGATCGCCGGGGAGCGAACCGTGATTTCGGGCGATGACGAAGCCAACCACGCCCACACCGGCGGCAATCTGCACGGCGAGTCGCAGCGGCCACCGGAAACGGGCGAGCGCCATACCGATGCCAAGCGGGACGAGTGGACCGAGTACGAGCGGCAGCGGCTGGTAGCTCGGCTCGAAGACCCGATCCGACAGCGTGGCGACCAGGCAGACGAGCAACGCGCCGATGCCGGCCAGAACGGCCAGGCGCATCTCCTTGGTGAACAGGCTCGGGAGCCTCATGACGCCACCGCTTTACGCCCTGACGTCTTCCACTTGGCCACGAAATCCTCGGCCGAGCTGACGTCGAGGGTGCGAGCGACGCTGCGCGGCAGCTTGCCGGGGGTGTCGGTGACGCGGATGAGGGTGAGACGGCCCTTCACCCACGGATTACTGGAGTACGCCCTGATCAGCGGGGACGACGGCCCGGCGATCAGAAACACCTGGTCGGCCAGTGGACCGATCGGGCGGATCTGGCCGGCGCCCATCGTCAGGTTGGCCGGGGAGCGCTGTACCCGGGTGTACAGCTCCAAGGCGGCGAGTCGCTGTTCGACCGGATCGAGCGAGCCCGGCGCGCGGGTATCGCGCGTCCGGGCAACGCACAGGATCGAATCCTCGATGGCGTTGATCGTCAGGCTGGCGGCGATCTCGACCGCCTCCTCGAACAGTGCCGGGGTGATCGAACCCTCGAATGTCTCGAGCACGACCATCCGCATCGCCCGGCGCAGCTCGTAGTGATCCTTGACGACGAGCTGTCCGGTTCGAGCGGTACTCGCCCAGTGGATCAGCCGCTGGTCGTCGCCCGGAACGTAGTCGCGCAGGGCACGGAAGTCGGCCAGCGGATCATCGGAGATTCGCGGGCGCATGTTGCTGCGCTGCCGCTCGCGATCACCGTAGGTGGTCACCGTCAGCGGGTGAACGACGGGGTGGACGTAGACCTGGTCGATCACCTCGTGCACGGTCGACCGCACGGCGATCCCGAATGGGTCCATCCGCTCCTCGAGCACCGGGCCGACCTGATGCACGCCGCGCTGCACGGCTTGGATCTGATATCGCACCTCGACCGAGGTGCGGGCGGTGATCTGGGGAAGGTCGATCGGCACCTGGATGCCGGCAAGTTGGTCGATGATCCGCAACGGGGGAACTACCCCGTCGGCCGATGCCCGCAACCCGACCTCGGCGACGGTGCCGCGCGTGACGAACTTGGGTACCTCGAAACGCTGGAGTTCGACCGCCGAGCTGATTGCCGGCATGACCAGGGCCAGTACGAGCAGGATGCCGCCACCGACGGCGAGCAGGACGAACTCGCGGTAGTGGGTGAGCAACCCGAAGACCAGGGTCGCCAAAAAGCCGATGAGCAGCGCACTCCCGGTGCGCGTCAGGCGGGACTTGTGACTCACGATCCGGTGCGGCTGCGGGGAACCTCGACCGAGTCGACGATCTGATCGAGGACCATCGTCTCGGTGATGCCGTCGAGTTCCGCCTCGGGTGTGATGGCGATGCGATGGGCGAGAACGGGGAGGATCAGGTCTTTGATGTCGTCGGGGGTGACGTAGTTGCGCCCGTCACCTAGGGCATACGCCCGTGCCACTGCGAGCAGCGTCAGCGTTCCACGGGTGGAGACCCCGAGCCGCAGGTCGCGACTGGTGCGGCTGCGCTCGACGATGTCGGCTACATACTCCTTCAACGGCACGGCGATGTTCACCTGCCGGACGCGCTGGATGAGCGCGCCGACGGTCGCCGAGTCCATGACGGCCTTCAACTCGCTGATCGGATCGATCCCCTCAGCGCGGTTCATCACTTCGAGTTCCGACTCACGATCGGCGTACCCGAGGCTGATCTTCATGGCGAACCGATCGAGCTGCACTTCCGGCAGTGGATAGGTGCCGTGGAAGTCCATCGGGTTCTGGGTGGCGACGACCATGAACGGCCGGGGCACCTGACGAGAGACACCGTCGGAGGTGATCTGGCGCTCTTCCATCACCTCGAGCAGGGCGGCCTGGGTCTTGGGCGAGGCCCGGTTGATCTCGTCGGCGACGAGTAGGTTGCAGAACGCCGGACCCTCGCGGAAGGTGAACTGACCGTTGCTCGGGTTGTACATCGTGATGCCGGTGATGTCGGACGGGAGTAGGTCGGGGGTGAACTGGACGCGCCGGACCTTGCCGTCGATCGAGGCGGCGATGGCCTTGGCCAGCGAGGTCTTACCCGTGCCCGGGCGATCCTCGATGAGCAGATGCCCCTCGGCGAGCAGGCACGCCACGGCGAGGCGGACCGGCTCGGCCTTGCCGCGGATGACCTTCTCGACGTTGCGAGTCAACCGCCGGACGCCCGCCGTCGCCGTCTGGCGGGCCTGGCCCTTCTCGCCCGACTCGGGGCGCGGGTCATCGATGTCGTCGATCCCATCGGTCGCCGTGGCGACTCCCGAGCCACGCCCGCGGTCACGATCGCCCCGGGCGATCTTGGGAAGGTTGTCGTTGTTCATCAAATCACCGTGATCGTGAGAGTGCCATTTGCTGTTCCGCCGCGATTGTCGTCCACCATGTAACTGATCGAGACCGTCAAGGCGGTCCCCTCGGGTGTCACGGTGATCAAACCATTGCCGTTTTCACTGTAACTGCCGCCACCGCTGAACGATCCACACGAGACCGTCAACGCGTCGCCATCGATGTCGTTCGCATTGGCGTCGGTGAACACGCTGAAATTGATCGGTCCGTCGACCCCGAGTACCCAATTGAGATTCACGCTGTTGACGGTCGGGATGTGGTTGACGGCTTTGACGTCGATCGTCAGGGTCGCCGGACTGGCATTGAGGAAACCATCGGTGATGGTGTACGTCACGACCAGCGTGCCGACGAACCCCGGATCGGGCGTGACGATGATGTCGCCGCCACTCGTCGTGCCCGTGATCGACCCGCCAGAGCCGATCGACGGCGCATCGGCGCCGCTGGTGATCAGCGTCAGTGCGTCTCCGTCCGGATCGCTCGTCGAGCCGAAGATCACGTTGGTCTGCACCGGATTGTCCTGATTGGTGCTGTTCGACGTGTTGCTGGCGCTCGGGGCGCGGTTGACGTTCAGCGACCATGTGCTCGTATCGGTGGCTGCGCCGTCGGTCACCTTGTAGGTGATCGTCACGGGCCCACCCGGCCCGCCTTGAGCGGCGGTGAACGTGATCGAGCCTCCGTTGACCGAGACGCTGCCCGCGTTGCTCGGGCTCACCGTGGGAAGCGGCACATCGACGACGGTCAGAGGATCGTTGTTGGCATCCGTGTCGTTGGAAACCACGTCGTTCGACTGCTGAGCACCCGGCTGGACGCTGCCAAAGGTGGTGTCCGGATTGGCAATCGGTGGGTCGTTGCCGACGCTGATCGAAACGGTTGTGGTGTCGGAGAGGTGACCCTCGTCGAAGATCGTGTAAGTGAACGACCCCGGAGCGATCGACCCCGGCGTCGGCGTGAATCGGATCTGGCCGCCGCCGACGTCGACCGCCGTCCCACCCGACGCGCCCGTGATCGGCCCGATCGTCAACACGTCAGCCAGACCATCACCCGACTGATCATTGGCCAGAACGTTGATGTCGACCGATTGATTCCGCTTGGTGGTGGCCGAGTCGGGACTGGCGGTCGGCGCATTGTTGACGAGGATGTTCACGACGCCGGTCGAGGTCCGCTCGCAATCGTCGGTGACGGTGTACGAGTACGAGTCGGGTCCATTGAACAAGTCGGGCGGGATGTAACGAATCCTCGCCGTTGCCAGATCCGCCACCTGAACAACGCCGCCGTTGGCCGACGCCGCATCGACCGCCAAGGCTCCCGGCGCCGGGGCACCATTGAACAACTGCACCCTCAACTTCTGCTGGTAACGCGTCGTCGTATTGATATCCGGGAATGCGGGCAGGGGCGGCGGGCAGGGGTTGACGGTGATCGTCACCTTGGCCGTGTCCTGCGCGCCGGACGAATCGGCGATGGTGTAGGTGAAGGTCACGTCGCCGGGAGGAGCGGCTGAATCGGGAGTAAAGGTGACCGACGACGCCGTATAGCTGACCGATCCACCGGCGGGCGGTTGAGTGACGGCGACGATCGAATACGGGTCACCATCGGGATCGAAGTCGTTGGCCAACACATCGATCTGCTTGGAGCCCTTGGGCAGCATCGACGACGGGTTGTCGTTCTTGGCGACCGGCGGATTGTTGGGCTGGGGCTCCACGACGATGGTGATGGTGCCGGTCGCGGTCAGCCCGTCGGCATCGGAGACGGTGTAGGGAATGTTGTAGGTCCCCGGCGTGATCGAGGTGATCTTGAGCATGTTCGCCCCACCGGCCCGGGTGATCGTCACGCCGACGTCCGCCCCGAAGCCGTCGAGGTTGAGCACCGTGCCATCGGGGTCGCTGTCGTTGGCCAGCGGGTTCAACTGCTTGGTGTCGCCGACGATCAGGTTGATCAGATCGTCCTTGGTGATCGGGGCAACCTTGGCCGGGGCATCGACCCTGACCAGCACCGTGGCGGTCTGCTCCGGGTTGATGCCGTCGGTCACCGTGTATGTGAACGAGGCGATTCCGTTGAACCCGCTCGACGGCGTGAACCGGATCTGGCGGCCGACGATCGCAGTCGATCCCGATGGCGTCGGGTTGGAGACACCAATGATTCTCAACGGGTCGTTGTCATTGTCGTGATCGTTGGCCAGCACGTCGACGAGGACCGGTTGATCGAGATCGGTGCGGTCGGAGTCGTCCTCGGCGACCGGGGCGGTGTTGTCGATCGGCTTGGCGATGACGTTGACCGTGTCGATGGCGCACGCCGTCTGACCCTTGATGTCCTTGATGCAATACCTGAACGTGTACGACTGGATCTCGGCGCTGAGCGGGGTGAACTCGATCACCGAGTTCGGCCCGACATCGAGCTTGGCGTTGGGCGGCCCCGACGGGGTTCCATCGAGGCCGACGTCGAGACCGTCGGGGGACGAGTCGTTGGCCAACACGGCGAGTCGCGCCGTCTCACCGGGGAAGATGTTCGCCGATTCCGAGACGGCGATCGGCGGGGCGCCACTCGGCGTATTGATCACCACGTGCACCGTGGCGTGGTCCTTCGCTCCCGACGGGTCGGTGATCGTGTAGGTGAAGCTCACCGTGGCGTTGGCCTCCAGCCCGATCTCGGGCTCGAAGCGCAGTTGGCGATCGCCGACCTGAGTCACCCGTCCGCCCGATTTCGGCTGGGTGAACCCGATGAGCGCAAGCGGGTCGTTGTCCTGGTCGAAGTCGTTGGTCGCCGGGTCGATGGTGATGGGCTGGCCGGTGCTCGTCTCGAAATCGTCGCGGGCGATGGGCGGGTGGTTCTCGGTCTTGGGCGTCACCACGACGGTGATCGTCGCCGAATCGGTGGCCCCTGCGGCGTCGACGACCGAGTACGTGAACTGCACCGGAGCCGACACCCCCTTGTCGACGGCGATCGCCACCCGTTTGTCGGGCAGCAACGTCAACGACAGGCCAGGCACCTCGGGCAGCGCCTGGATCGACAGGGCGTCACCGTCGGGATCGGTGTCGTTGGCCAGTGGGTCCCGCACGATGTTGCCGCCGGCCTCGACGCTGTAGCGGTCGTCCTTGGCATCGGGCGGACGGTTCTTACCGGTGCTCGGCGTCACCTTCACGCGCACGGTGGCCTGATCGCGCCCACCATGGCCATCGACGACGAAGTAGGCGAAGGAGTCGGCACCGGTGAATCCGGGTGCCGGTGTGTAGACCAGGTTGCGGTCGAGCGGTGCCACCTTGCCGTGCGCCGGCTGCTGCAGGCCCTCGTCGAAGTACAGCACGTCGCCTTCGTCGTCGACGTCGTTGAGCAGCACGGGCATCTCGATGGGCACACCTTCGGGCGTCTCGAATTCGTCGTCCTCGGCCCGCGGGTCGGTGTTCTCGTCGTCGGAGATGACCTTGACCGTGACGTGACCGGTGTCGAGCAACTGCTCGGGGTCGGCGATCGTGTAGTCGAACGTGAAGACCCCGGGAGAGTCGCCCGGGGTGAACTGGATCGACCCACCACCGATGATCGCCACTTCGCTACCGTCGGGCTTCGGCTTGGTGACGTCGATCACCGTGAGCGCCTCACCCTCGGGATCGTTGTCGTTGGCCAGCACGTTGAGATCGATCTGGCGACCAACGCGGGTGACGGCGACGTCGTCGGCGGCGTGAGGCGGGTCGTTGCGGGGGTTCGTATCGGCCTGCGGGACGGCGGCACCGGCGAGGCCGAGATCGGCGACAGCGCTGGCGTTGGTATCGCTGGCCACCACACCGCCGCCATCGACGCCACCGTCGGGCGAAAGGATGATCGTCTCTTTGGAGAACTTCTCGAGATCGGTGATCGTGCCGTGATCGACCGAGAACGAGAACCCTCCACCCGGATCATCGACCAGGAGGTGGCCGATCGCCTCGTGGCCGACCATCGGGCGACCCGACGGGTCGCGACGGACCGCCGTCGATGTCTGGTTGGTATGCCACGAGCCCGTCATCAGCTTGTCGCTGTCCCGCCAAGCGACGACGAGGTTGTCGGACGAACCGAACAGCTGGGCCGTCTCGGGATTATCGACGACCATCGGGATCGAACGCAGGACACCGCGCGGATCGATACAGCTCAACTGGCCGCCGGTTGCCACGGTCACGCAGTCGGCCGTGTTCCCCGGACTCTGCAGCACCGCCGTCGAAGCGTCGGCGATCTCGATCGACTCGCTGCGGCGCGGCCAGCGGAGTTTGCCGGCGGTGCGGTCGAGCACCACGGGATCGTCGCCCAGCGCGCTGAGCACGACATCGGCGCCCGGATCGGTCAATCCGGCGCGGTTCACCGAGTCTCCGTCGAACGTGACGGTGTCGCCCTCGACCTTGTCGTACATCCACAGCCGACCATCGGTCGACCCGACCCAATCGGTGAACCCGCCGTCGATGCTCACCGAGTCGGTGGCCGTGCCGTCGGACTTGACGAGGAAGGCCGTCGCCGAGGTGACATCGACGACGTACGCGCTGTCGCCGGCGCCGACGAGCACGGACCGGTCATCGGTCGGCGCAGGCCCCGACATACGCCCGGTCGGCTGACCGTTGCGGGTGTCGAACATCGTGATCTGGCCGCTCTCGCGGTTCTGTACCAGTAGATGATCGCCGGCGGTGACGACGTCGTACTGCTGGCCGTTGCCGTCGCCGATGACGGGCACGCCGTAGCTGGGCCTGGTTCCGCCGATCGCTCCGAGCAGCACACGGCCGAACTGCCCGCCGGCGAGCCACACCGAGTTGGGCTCGCCGCGCAGGTTGGTCGTGTCGCTCTTGGCGACGGCGAGCATGCCGCCGACGACGCCCGTGACGGCGACGATCGCAGCCGAGGCGTTGAGCATGAGACGGCCGTCGACCATCCCTTGCGCCCGCGGCTTTCGCTGCGGCCGCAACCATCTCAACCAGTTGCGCCTCGTCACGCCCACCTCCACTTCACGCGCCACGGCTCCGCCGGCCGGCGCAGCTGGCAGTCTAGAGCCGCCGCCGGAATTGCGTCACCGCGCCCCGTGGGCATTTGCGCGGTTGTGCCGCGCTATTCGACGA